>NZ_AP023360.1:2030750-2338500 GCF_018326265.1 Catellatospora sp. IY07-71 | reverse complement strand
CGAGTAGCTTTTTATGGACGTTGGCCTATCCGGGCTGGCCGCCGAGGGACAGGCCAACGTCCGGAGGGTCAGCCGCGCGGCCCGCCCGCCACGTAGATCACCTGGCCGGTGACGAAGCCGGCCCCCTCGCTCACCAGGTAGGAGATGGCGTGCGCGACGTCCTCGGGGCGGCCGACCCGGCGCACCGGGGTCTCCGCGGCGCGGGCGGCCTGGAACGCCTCGAAGTCGACACCCACGCGCGCCGCGGTGGCGGCCGTCATCTCGGTGACGATGAAGCCCGGCGCGACCGCGTTCGCGGTGATGCCGAACGGGCCCAGCTCGATGGCCAGGGTCTTGGTGAAGCCCTGCAGGCCGGCCTTAGCGGCGGCGTAGTTGGCCTGGCCCCGGTTGCCGAGCGCGGACGTGCTGGACAGCGACACGATCCGGCCGTACTTCTGCTCGACCATGTACTTCTGCACGGCCCGGCTGCACAGGAACGCCCCGCGCAGGTGCACCGACATGACGGTGTCCCAGTCGGCGTCGGTCATCTTGAACAGCAGGTTGTCACGCAGCACCCCGGCGTTGTTGACCAGCGCGGCGGGAGCGCCGAGGGTGGCCGCGACGTGCGCGACGGCGGCGTCCACGGCGGCGGAGTCGGACACGTCGGCGCCGACCGCGATGGCCCGGCCGCCCGCCTTCGAAATCGCCGCGACGGTGTCGGCGCAGTTCTCCTCGGCGAGGTCGACGGCGGCGACGGCGAACCCGTCGGCGGCGAGCCGCACGGCCGTGGCGGCGCCGATGCCCCGGGCGGCACCGGTGACGATCGCTACTTGCTGGCTGTCAGTCATGCGCCGCACTTTAACGACAGTTCAGCGCGCTCCGGAACCGGCCCGCTTCCGGCGCGCCGCGAGCGCGCGGGATCGCGTCGCGAGCGGCGGCGCGCTAGCGTCGGAGGCACGGGGAGGCGCACCGCCGAACGCGCGAGTGGATGTTGACGCAACGGATCGTTGGTCGACACGGTGAAATGCGCAAGAAACCAAGGTCATGCGCATGGCCGAATGATGGTTACGCTGCGATCTCCGCCCTTAGCGTTAGATCATGCAGAAGCGCTTTCTGATGTGCCGGCCCACCCACTTCGCCGTCACCTACAAGATCAACCCCTGGATGGACCCGGCCGCGCCGTACGACACCACCCTGGCGATCAGCCAGTGGGAGAGCCTCAAGGCCACGTACGAGAACCTCGGCCATCAGATCGAGCTCATCGACCCCGTGCCCGGCCTGCCCGACATGGTCTTCGCCGCCAACGGCGGCACTGTGATCGACGGCCGGATGTTCACCGCCCAGTTCCGCCACGCCGAGCGCGCCGACGAGGGCCCGGCCTACCGCGACTGGTTCGACCGCGCCGGGTACGAGGTGCACGACGCCAAGCACGTCAACGAGGGTGAGGGCGACATCCTACTCGCCGGGGAGTACGTCCTGGCCGGTACGGGCTTCCGCACCGCGCACGCCTCGCACGCCGAGGTGCAGGAGGTCTTCGGCCGCCCGGTGATCACCCTGCAGCTGGTGGACCCGCGCTTCTACCACCTGGACACCGCGCTCGCGGTGCTGTCCACGGGCACCGACGGCAAGCCGGCGAACATCGCGTACCTGCCCGAGGCGTTCTCGCCGGGCAGCCAGAGTGTGCTGCGTCAGCTGTTCCCGGACGCCGTGATCGCTAATATCGAGGATGCCGAGGTGCTGGGACTCAACGCGGTCAGCGACGGCGTGAACGTCGTGCTGCCGGTCCAGGCCACCCACCTCGCGGAGGAGTTGCGCAAGGCCGGCTACGAGCCGATCGGAGTGGACGTCTCCGAGCTGCGCCTGGCCGGTGGTGGACCCAAGTGCTGCACCCTGGAGCTGCGCTCATGAACTCGATCGTCGACAGCCGTACGCCCTCCGCGGTAGCCGAGGCGGAGCGGTACACGGCGCACAACTACCACCCGCTGCCGGTCGTCATCGCGGAGGCGGAGGGCTGCTGGGTCACCGATGTCGACGGGCGGCGCTACCTGGACTTCCTGTCCGGGTACTCGGCGCTGAACTTCGGCCACCGGCACCCCGGCCTGATCGCCGCCGCGCACGCGCAGCTGGACAAGCTCACGCTGACCAGCCGCGCGTTCATCCACGACCAGTTCGCCGAGTTCTGCCAGCGGCTGGCCGCGCTCACCGGCCAGGACCTGGTGCTGCCGATGAACACCGGCGCCGAGGCCGTGGAGACGGCGATCAAGGTCGCCCGCAAGTGGGGCTACCAGGTCAAGGGCGTGCCGGACGGGCAGGCGAAGATCATCGTGGCGGCGGACAACTTCCACGGCCGCACCACGACGATCATCAGCTTCTCCACCGACGAGGACGCGCGCGCCGACTTCGGCCCGTACACCCCGGGCTTCGAGATCGTGCCCTACGGCGACCTGGAGGCGCTGGCCGGCGCGGTCGACGACTACACCGTCGCGGTGCTGCTGGAGCCGATCCAGGGCGAGGCGGGCGTGCTGGTCCCGCCGGACGGTTACCTGTCCGGCGTACGGGCCCTGTGCAGCCAGCGCAACGTGCTGTTCCTGGCCGACGAGATCCAGAGCGGCCTGGCCCGCACCGGGCGCACGTTCGCGGTGGACCACGAGGACGTCCGGCCGGACATGCACATCATGGGCAAGGCGCTGGGCGGCGGCATCGTGCCCGTCTCCGCCGTCGCGGCCAGCCGCGAGGTGCTCGGCGTGCTCCAGCCCGGCCAGCACGGCTCGACCTTCGGCGGCAACCCGCTGGCCTGCGCGGTCGGCATCGAGGTGGTCAAGCTGCTGGAGACCGGCGAGTTCCAGAAACGCTCGGCCGAGCTGGGCGGCCTGCTGCACGAGCAGCTGCGCGCGCTGATGGGCCGGGGCGTGACCGCGGTCCGCGGGCGCGGGCTGTGGGCCGGGGTCGACATCGACCCGGGCGTGATGAGCGGCCGCCAGGCGTCGGAGAAGCTGATGGCGCGCGGCATGCTGGCCAAGGACACCCACGGCACCACGATCCGGCTGGCCCCGCCGCTGGTCATCGAGGAGGACGAGATCTCCTGGGCGGTACGCCAGCTCGCCGAGGTGATCGGCGCCGCGTGACCAGCGCCTGAGGGGGCGAGGTCAAGAAGGGCACCTTCTGCAACGGAATCCGTGCTGAGCCGTTGCAGAAGGTGCCCTTCCTTTCTAGAAGCCGGGGCGGAAGGTCATGGTGGGGGCGTCGGACATGATCGAGGAGCTGTCGATCGGGCGGCTGCTGGCCAGCGCGCCGACGCGGCCGATCTCGACGCCGGGGAACAGCTCGACGATGTCGGAGACGCCGAGCTGGCGGCTGGCGCCGCGGCTGAGCTGCAGCTCGCCGTCGGCCGCGCCGCCGAGGCGGACCAGGGTGCCGTTCATGCTCAGGTCGGTCACCGAGACGCCCTGCGGGGTCAGCGCCATCGACACGTGAGCGCGGCTGACCTTGGCCCGCGCGTCCTCGCTCAGCCACGGGCCGAGCTGTACGCCGACCTGCCCCTGCCCGCCGTCGGGCGCGCGGCCCACCACGACCGGACCGGCCGCGGTCACCACGAAACGGGTCCGGATCACGCCGTCCACCCGCACCGCGAGCACCTGCTGCGGCGGGCGCGGGCCGTTGTCGCCGAGCGGCACCTCGTGCCGGCCGCAGACGGGCTGGCCGTTGCGCAGGCGGGGCACGGGCTGGCCGCTGCCGCGGCGGGCCGGGCCGAAGTTGGCGCAGTCGGGATCCGGGCAGTGCCACCAGCGGGCCATCAGCTGGCGGCCGACCGGGGACGGACCCGACGGCATCGGGCCGCGTGGCTGCAGCACGGTGCCGCCCGCGCCGGGCAGCGGCGACCACACCGCGGGCAGCACCCGGGAGATGATCGGCAGGCCGGTCAGCTCGGAGACCTCGATGACACGCGGCGCGGCACCGGGCACCACCTCGACCACGCCGTCGTCGGCCCAGCGGCGCATGACCATACGCTCGTTGGAGGTGAGGTCCTGGTTGGAGAGCAGGGACTTGTCGACGACGCAGTACGCCGAGACGTGCTCCTCGCCGACCTGGCGCGCCAGCGCGTCCACCACCATGCCCAGCCGCACCAGGTTGGCGGGGCGGCCGCCGTCCAGGTCGGCACAGTAGATCAACTCAGCCACGTCGAGCACGCCCGCGGCGAGCCCCGGGTCGGTGCCCAGCCGCCGTTCGATCGCATCCAGCACCTGACTGACCTCGAACCTCATAGGGACAGACCCTAGGTTCGCGGCGCGACCTGCCGCAACCCGCAAGATGGCTAGGTCACAGGCGGTGGTCTATGCGGTCGGGCCGAATCCGGCCGGCCGGGTCGGCGGCGTGCTGCTCGGCGGAGGCGGCGGGGGCACGGTGGGCGGCGCCGGCGGGGTGCCCGGCACGGGCGCCGGTCCGCCGGCGGGCGTGGCCGGTCCGGCCGCCCGCGCCGCGTCGAGCACCCGCGCCTTCTCGGCGGCGAACTCGGCGTCGGTCAGCTTGCCCCGGTCGTGCAGGTCCGACAACAGGCTGAGCTGCTGCGCGGTGTCGGTCGGCGCGTACTTCGCCACGAACTCGCGGCTGGCCTCGTCCATCGCCTTCCGCTCCTGCGGGGTGGCCCCGGGCTGCCGGAAGATCAGGTAGATCAGGGTGCCGAGGAACGGCATCAGGATCACGATCACGATCCACAGCGCCTTGAGCCAGCCGGACAGGTCGTCGCGCCGGAAGATGTCGATGATCGCGAAGGCCCAGATCAGCAGCAGTGGGATGAAGATCAGCAACAGCCAGAAGACATCCCAGAAGTCCATCTTTCCCCCTTTGTAGCAACTACGCCCATTCTGTCGGGCAGAGCTGCCGGCGGGGAGAGAACTACCGCATCCGGCCCACCGCGGCCCGCAGGCGAGCCACGTCCCGGCGGCTGCGCTCGTACGTGATGGCCAGCGCGAGCAGCACCGCGCCGCCCACCGCGATCGGCACCCAGGTCGGCAGCAGCCGCGACACCAGCAGCAGCTCGTGCAGCGCCAGCACCAGCAGCACGGCGCCGCCGAGCAGCACCGGCGCCTGCAGCCGCCGGACCGCGCCGAACACGGTCACCGCGAGCGCCCCGGCGCCCAGCAGCAGCCGCCGCAGCGGCGTGCCGCCCTCGTCGGTCAGCGCCCCGGCCAGGCTCGGCAGCAGCGCCGCCGCCAGCGCGGGCCCGGCGAACAGCCAGCTCGACAGCTCCGGGCGGCGGCGCGCGGCGTACCAGCCGACGCCGACCGCCAGCAGCGCCACCGGCAGCGTGTACGCCTCCAGCAGGCCCACGCCCTCGGCGAAGAGGATCACCCACCAGGCCAGTGCCTCCAGCACCGCCGCGGCGGCCGCGCGGACCAGCCGCTCCCCCGCCGGAGCGCGCAGCACGGTCAGCCCGGCCGCCACGCCCCACAGCGCCAGCACCAGCGCGCTCGGGCGGCCCTGGCCGTGGCACAGGGTCAGCGCGACCAGCGCGGCCGAGTGCGCCGCCGCCTCGGCCGCGGCCCGCTGCTCGCGCACGAACGGCGCGTACGCCAGCCCCAGCACCAGCGCCGCAACCCCGAGCACCAGGTACGCGGTGAATTCGGTGCGCAGCTCGGCGGCCTCGCCGACGGCGATCGCCAGCAGCACCTTCACGGCCGCGCCGGACAGCCAGCCCGCCGTGCGCGCGGCACGGGCCCGTGCGCCGACCGCGACCGCGCTCAGTGCGACCGTCACCAGCGCCAGCCCGGCGATGGTGGACCACTTCTCGGCCAGCAGCCCGGCCAGCCCGACCCCCGTGAGCAGCAGCCCGTAGAGGCCGCCGGGCAGCGTCAGGACCCCGGCCGGGCGCAGCGCGACCAGCACCAGCAGCGCCGTGCCGAGCACCAGCTGCACCGCGCTGACCGTCGGCCAGGGCGCGCCCGCGGCGGCCAGCGCGACCAGCACGGCGACCCCGGTGGTCAGGCCCGCCGCCGCCAGGGCCGGGCGGAGGCTGGACGGGATCCTGCCCTCCGCCGGTGCCTCGCGTTCCGCCGACGGCCCTCGACCCGGCCGCCAGAACCAGAACGCCACCGCGGGCACCAGCAGGAACAGTGCGATCGCGGGAGCCCATGGCAGCGGGTCGACCGGGTACGCGGCAAGCCCGGTGCCCACCGGGTCACCGGCCCAGATCCGGGTGAGCCAGCTCAGCGGGGCGATGAAGACGCGGTGCAGCGCCTCGCCGCACATCAGCAGGGTCAGCGCCAGCACACCCTGGGCGGGCAGCTCGGCCCGCGCCCACCGCGCCTGCACGCCCACCAGCGCCAGGGCGAGCGTGCACAGCGCCGCGTAGACGGACTGCGCGTCCTGCCCCCAGGCGGCGGGCAGCGCCCACAGCGCGCCGACCAGCCCGCCGACCACCGCGAAGTCGCGCAGCCGGGCCGGGGACAGGTACACCCACAGCGGCGTCAGCACGGCCGCGGCCAGCATCGCCCGCCGCGCCCACAGATCGTCGACGCCCGCCGCGGCCACCACGCTGTGCACCGCGGGCGGCAGCAGCGCGAGCGCCACCGCCCCGGCCGACCCGCCGACGAGGAAGGGCGCGCCGGTCCGCGTCCGCGCCACCGCGGCCGCAGCCAGCCCGAGCAGCACCACCGCGGACAGCGCCACGGCCGAGTGCACGGGCGAGCGCGCCCCGACCAGCAGCGCGTGCGCGGCCAGCAGCGCGGCCGCGCCGCCCCACAGCGCCCCGTTGCGGCGCAGCAGCAGCGCGATCGCCAGCGCACCGGCCGCCACCACCAGGTCGATCACGAGCGGCGCCCAGGAGCTGAGCGCCGGGTTGTCCGGCAGCGCCAGCGCGAGCAGCACCAGGGTCGCGGCCGTCACCCAGGCGCGCACCGGCAGCCTGGTCAGCGCCCAGGCCGCCCCGGCCGTGAGCACCAGCGCCACCAGCGGCTGCCAGGAGTACGACCCGTCGAACGGCACGTGCACCGCGTCCCACCAGGGCGTGGCGTCCACGACGGACCGCCAGCCGATCAGCAGCGCCCAGCCCGCGACCAGCGGCGCGGGCACGCACAGCGCGACGAGCGCGCCGACGCGCACGCCGTCGGCCACCGTGGACAGCCGCTCGGGCAGCCGCCGCCGCAGCCCCACGGCCAGAGCCGCGACCAGGGCCGCCGCGCTCGCCACCACCAGCAACTGGTAGTCCGGCCAGAGCACCAGCGCCGGGCGGGCCACCGCAGCGGCCAGCGCCAGCGTCAGCAGGGCACCCGCCACCGCGCGGCTCAACCCGGTCGCGCTCCCCGTGACCTGCCACAGCCCGGCGGCCAGCACCCCGGCCGCGGCCAGCAGCACCAGCCCACCGGTCGCCGCGGTGTCCACATCCGTGCCCAGCAGCCACGCGAAGAGCGCGACCACCGCACCCACCACGAGCGCGCCGCAGTAGCCGAGCATCGCCAGCACCCGCAGCGCCGCCCGCCCGGCCGGCGGGGTCGGCGCGGTGGTCCGCGGCTCATCCCCGGCCCGCGCAGGACCACCGGCCGCACCCGTGGTCAGGTCGCCGGTCCCTGCGGCAGCGGCCGTGCCCGGCTCGGCATTCACCCCGGCGGCCGCGATACCGGTCCCGTCAACGGCGGCGGAGCTCGGTGCGGCGGCCGCGTCGGCAGCCGGCGCGGTGGCGGACAGGGCGCCCGAAGCGGGGGCGGTAGCCGGGGTGTGCAGGGCGCGGTAGAGCAGGAGGTCGCCGAGCGCGACCGCCAGGAAGACCGCGGACCAGCCCGCGATGTCGATCGAGGACTCCACGAAGAGCAGCGGCAGCACGGGCTGCGCGGTGAGCAGCGCGCCGAACCGGGTGGCGGCGGTGCCGACGGCCCGCGCGTAGCCGTACCCGAGCAGCGCGGTGAAGGCGGCGACGGCGCCCGCGTAGAAGGCCGGGTCCCAGGTGTCGGCCACGCCGCCGAGGTTGACGTACCAGACGGCGTACCCGTCGAGGACCACCAGCAGCAGGCCCAGCGCGGCAAAGGTCTCGGCGGTGCCGGTCAGCGCGCGGCGGCGTACCAGCGGCGGCACGGCCAGCATGCCGAGGGTGAGCACGCCCAGGATCAGCGCCCGGCCGGTGACGTCGAACGCCGCCCAGGCCACCGCGGTGAACACGATCGCGGCGATGCCCAGCAGCAGCCCGCCCAGCACGAACAGCAGGTTCTGCACGGTACGCGGCGAGGACTCCGGGCCGCGCCCGGCGTGCGGCGGCAGTGCCGTCCCCGCGGCGGGCGGGCGGGTGGCCGTGGTCGGCGGCAGGGTGAGCAGCGTGGACTGGTGCGCGCGTTCGCGGGCGACGGCGGTGCGCACCGCCGTGGCGTGCAGCTCCCGATCTCGGCGGACCTGCGCGAGCTGCGCCGACAGCGACTCGTACGCGCTACGCGCCTGCTCCACCTGCGGCACCAGCGCCGCGATGCGCGCGTCGTGCGCGAGCACCGCGGCGGCGTTCGCATCGGGCGCGCGCCCGCACCCTGGGCACGGTCCGGCCAGGGTGGCGGTCTGGCCGCACACGGGGCAGGGGTACGTCGACGCGGGCTCCATGCGCGACAGCATGCCGCAGCCGCGCCAGTCAGGAATCCCCCGGCCGGTCCGCAGCTCCGTTCCCGCTGGCAGAACCGGTGCGCGGCTTCCGCGGCCGATCCTCCGCGCGCGCAGCCCCGCCAGGCGGGACCGCCGACGCGCCGCCGCGGACCGGCGGTTCGTCGGGCGACACGGGTGGTTCGTCGGCCGGTGCCGGTGGTCCGCCGCCCGGCGTCGACGGCTCGCCGGCCGGTGCCGGTGTCTCGTCGCTCGCCGGCGGTGGTTCGCCGGCCGGTGCCGCCGCCTCCCCCAACGGTGGCGCGGGCGGCGGTTCGTCCACGACGGTCACCCCGTCCACGGCCGGCGGCACCGCGTACCGCACCGTCGGCGCGTCCGAGGAAGGCTCGCCGCCGGGCGCGGCCTCGATGACGTCCCGGTGCGTGGCCGGCGTCGGGGCATCGTCCCCCGGGATTCCGGCGGGCGCGGGGGCGAGCACCGTGGCGGGCATGTGGCGGCCCATGGTCAACAGCAGGGTGGCGATCGCGGCGCAGACGAACGCCCAGATCGCGGTGGCGACCGACGGGCGGGCGAGCAGCCACCAGGCGGCCAGCACGCCCACCGCGACGGCGAACCAGCGGAAGTTACGCCGTACGAACGCGCCCGCGCGCACCGCCCACGGCTGCCGGGCCAGCGGCACCACGGCCCGGTCGACGATCGCGTTGACGCCGCGGCGCAGCAGCACCGCGGGCCGCGAGGGCCCGGCCAGCAGCGCCCACAGCACCCCGAGCAGCGCCGCCACCAGCACCGTCACCAGTGCGGTGAGCAGGAAGCGGATCAGGGTGTCGTACACGTCCAGCGCGACGTCGGCGTTGAGCCCGCGCTCGGTCGCGCGCTGCATGACCCGGTCGCGTACCACCTGGTTGGCGAAGAGGGCGACGCCGAGCAGCACCGCGCTGATCAGCAGGCCGAGGATGAGCCCGCGCCTCCGGTTGGGCGCGGCCCACACGGTCAGGCCCAGCAGCACCAGGGCGAGCAGCGGCAGCCAGGTCGCGCTGACGTCGAGCACCCGGACGTAGCGCTGGATCTCCGGGAGTTGGTCCACCTGCGCGACGGTGTACGGGATGGACATGTCGGGGATGCGCGCGGCCAGGCCGAAACCGCGATCGACCAGCTCCTGCCGGGCGGCGGCGAGCACCGGGCCCAGGTCGATCACGATGTCGGTGCCCTTGGCCTGCAGCATCGGGCCGCCCTCACCGGTGAGCAGGCCCGCCACGTTCTGATGCGCCCTGCGGTTGACCTCGATCCACACGCTGGAGAAGCGGGGCGAGGTCACCACCTCACCGACCACCTTGTGGATCTGGTTCTGCAGCCAGGAGCTGACGGCCGGGGTGACCAGATCGATGATCGACTGTGCGCGCGGCAGGTCCACCGCGGCCGCGAGGTCGCCGGCGAGCTTCTCCAGCGGCAGCCGCGCCATGATCTCGCGGGTGACCCGGTCGGTGATCGCCGCCTGCACCTGCGGGTCGCCGGCCAGCGGGGCGACCGTCTCCACATAGCGGTCGGTGTCGAGCAGCTCGGAGCGGGCGTAGCGGGCCGTCACCGACGCCACCACGAGCACGCCGGCGAGCAGGGCGAGCAGCGTCGCCCCGATCCAGCGCGCGGTCCGCGCCGGGCGGCCCCGCGGGGCGGGCGGCGCCTCGGGCGTACGCGCTCGCTCGGCGCCCGCCTCGGCACCGGCCAGCCGCTGCTCCCAGGCCGTCCGCGACGGCTCGTGTGCCGGCTCCTCCATCACGAGCCCAGCAGCCTTGCCTTGGCGGCCGCGAACTCGGTCGCGGTCAGCACCCCGGCGGCGCGCAGGTCGGCCAGCTCGCCGAGCCGCTGGTGCTCGCGCACCGCCTGCCGGGCGGCCTCGCGCTGCGCGTCGTCGTGCCGCCCCCGGTCCGTCCACGGGGTCGGCCCGCCCGTCGGCCCCGCCACCGCGCAGGCGCGGGCGGCCGTGCCCAGCAGGCCCGGCCCGTGCCGGGCCACCGGCGGCCGGCGCAGCATCACGGCAGCCTCCCGCCCGCGGCCACGGCGGCCTCCTCGATCGCGTCCACCACCGGTCCCGGGATGCGCTCGGCCATCACGATCTCGCCGCCCGCCTCGTCGATGACAGCGCGCAGGCTGCTCAGCCACAGGTGCTCGAACAGCAGCACCAGCGCCTTGGCGCCGGGCCTGATCGTCTCCGCGAGATCCTGCACGTCCTGTTCGGAGATGAGCCCGTCGACCGCCTGGATGGCCGCGTCGATCGCCTCGAACTCGGCGTCGCCCTCGTACTCGCTCAGCTCGTGCGAGGTGACCGTGCCGTCGGCGGCGCGGTCGACCACCACCATGTCGATGATCCGGACGATCTCCTGGTCGACCAGGCGGTGCAGCTCGGGGCCGAGACGGCGCCCGGGGAAGCCGTCGGTGAACTCGACGACCACGAACTCCAGCGGGCCCCTCTTCATTGCTCCCCCTCACTCCAGCCTGAGGCTACTCATCCGAAAAGGGAGAATTCTGGGATATTGCGAGATATCTTCCCATCATGAGTGATCCGTACGGAGACGCCGCACTGGAGACCGCGGCACTGCAGTCGTTCAAGCGGATGGCGATCTTCGGCGGGCTCGTGTCGCTGGCCGCCGGGCTCTTCCTCATCTTCTGGCCGGACAAGACGCTGCTCTTCCTCGTCACGCTGCTCGGCATCTGGCTGATCCTGGTCGGCATCTTCCGCGTCGCGGAGGGCCTGACCAGCAAGGGCGTCAGCGGCGGGCACCGCGCCCTGATCGCGGTGGTCGGCGTGCTCTACGTGATCGTCGGCATCCTGTGCCTGCGCCACCTGACCGGCACGGTCACCGTGCTCGCCGCGATCCTGGGCATCGTCTGGATCGTCGGCGGCGTGGCCGAGATCGTCACCGGCTTCGCCCGCACCCACGGCACCTGGCCGAAGATCGGCACCGTGCTGCTCGGCGTCCTCAGCATCGTGGCCGGCCTGATCCTCTTCCTCTGGCCCGGCCCCACCCTGACCGTGCTCGTCTGGATCGCCGGCCTCTGGCTGATCGCCCTCGGCATCATCCAGCTCGTCCTAGGCATCGCCTCCGGCCGCTCGGCCAAGAAGACCACCTCCGGCCCCATGATCCCCGGCGTCGCCTGACCCCCCGCCGTTGATCGTCCGGCTTGCCAGGCACATGGGGGTATGGCGACTCAAGATACGCCCACCTGCCAGGCAAGTCGGACGATCTTCAGGGGGTCGGGTCGGTCAGCGGCCGACGGCGGCGAGGTAGTCGCGGGACGCGGCGTAGGCCTCGCTGACGCGGCGGCCCACGGCGGCGGCGTCGCGGTACGCCCACGGGCTCTCGTCGGCGCCGGCGCCGCCGGGCAGGACGTGCACGCGCACGCCCTCGGGCACGGCGGCCAGCTCGCGGGTGAAGCGGACCCGGCGCGCGATCTCCATGGCGACGTTGGTCGCCTCCCACGGGCGCTGCGGCGGCTGCAGCGGGCGCTCCAGGCGGCCCACCTGCAGCAGGAACACCTCGTCGGCGCCCAGCTCGATCGCCCGCGTGATCGGATACGCCACCAGGCCGCCGTCGAGGTAGTGCTCGCCGCCCAGCTCCACCGGGGGCAGCAGGCCGGGCAGGGCGGCCGCGGCCAGCACCGCGTCGAGCACGCGGCCCTCGCTGAACCAGTGCGCCTCGGCGCGCTCGACGTTCGCGGCGCACAGGTGCAGCGGCACGGCCATGTCGGCGAAGGTGATCCCGGACCGCATCGACCGCTCCAGCACCCGCTGCAGCGGGGCGGGCGAGTGCAGGTGGGTGCGGGTGGCCAGGCGGCGCAGCTGGCGCGGCACCGAGTCGCCGTACACCTCGTTCATCTCGGGGGTGGCCCACAGGCGCACCAGCTTGTCGGTGACCTCGGGCTCGGGGTGCGCGGCGAGCAGCGCGGCGTTGACCGCGCCGATGGACACGCCCGTCACCAGGTCCGGGCGGATGCCGGCCCGGAACAGCGCGCGCAGCATGCCGACCTCGACGGCGCCGAGCACGCCGCCGCCGCCGAACACGAACGCGGTGGTTCCCACGCCGTCATCATGCCGGATGCCGGCCCCGTCTGAGCTGTCAGACCTGCTCAGACGATGACCGGCATCACAGTTGCGCGGGATGGAGGGCCGTCCCGGCGCGCCGTTGGAAGGGGGGCGCGCCGGGACGGGCCGGTTTCAGACCGCCAGCCAGAGGGCGCCGACGTTCGGCGGCTCCCAGCCGACCAGCGAGGTGTGGTTCTGGCGGCACTGCCAGGTGCGGCCGCCGTAGGTGACCCGGACACCCGCCGCGTAGTAGGTGTTCGGCGCCCAGGCCGGGTACGCCCCGGGCGACGTCGACGGGCTGGCCGACGGCGACGCGCTGGCGCTCGGCGAGACGCTCGGGCTGGGCGAGGTGCTGCGGCTCGGCGACGGCGACGCGCTCGGCGAGGACGACGGCGAGGCGCTGCCGCCCGCGCACGGGCCGAGGTCGACCCAGACCGACGCGACGCCGGGCGTCTCGTTCTGCGTCCACCACTGCGCCCGCCACGACCGGCCGTTGTGCGAGACGCGGTTGCCGCCGGTGTACACCTGCGTGGCGACCCACGCCGGGTCGGTGCAGGTGGCCGGGGTGCTCGGCGACGCGCTGGGCGAGGTCGGCGTGCTCGGCGAGGCCGTGCCGGACGGGGTGACCCCGCCGCGGCCGCGGTTGACCGACAGGTTGTAGGTCTGGCCGCCGAAGGTGAGCGTGTAGTTGGACGGCGACCCGATCGGGAGCACGTAGTTCAGCGTGATCTCGACGCTCGCGCCCGGCGCCACCGACAGGTAGCTCGGCAGCGTCACCTTCGCGTGGTGGAAGTCGCCCTTCAGGCCGCCGACGTTGTTGCCGGTGTGGCCGGGGGTGACCGTCATCGTCCAGCCGGACTGCTGGCTCATCGTGCCCGGCGCCGAGGTGCCGTAGTCGAAGTCCAGGGTCGCCCCGCCGGGGATGGTGGTGGTGGAGTTGTTGGTCAGCTTCAGCTTCGGGTTGATCGGGTAGTTCGAGTCGCCGAGCGCGAACTGGCCGAGCGACACGTCCACGTTCAGCGTCTGGGCGGGCAGCGCGGTGTTGGACCGGCTGGCGCCGTACGGCGACGCGCTGGCGAACTTCGACGCGATGGTGTTGGTGAGCGTGTTGCCCATCCGGTACTCACCGGCCGCGGTGTCGAAGGCGTAGTCGCCCGCCAGTTCCCAGATCATGATGCCGCCGATGCCGCGGTTGACCACGTAGTCGGCCTTGGCCGCGATCGACTGCTCGTCCTCGGTGGACAGGAACACCTTCTTGGTGGCGTTCCACAGCCACGGCGCGACCAGGGTCGACGAGTAGTGGCGGGTGTAGGTGCCGGTCAGGTTGTCGTTCGGGTCGGTGGCCGGGGTGAGCCCGTACGCCGTCCGGTAGGAGCCGGCGATGCCGTTCTCCAGGTTCTTCGCGTGCCACATCGGGTTCGAGCCGGCCGGCTCCTCGTTGCCCTGCGGGTCGAGGTCGTGCCACAGGTTGTCGATGCCGATGGCGCCGTTGCCGCACGGGCTCTGCGTGCCGATCGGGCAGTTCGCCGTCTTCGCCGCGGTGCCCCAGAGGCCGTTGGTGCCGCCGGTGACGTCCTTGTGGCCGCGGGTGTAGTACGGCACGCCGATGTTGATCCGGCCGCTCTGCACCGCGCCGCGGTAGTAGTGGTACGCCCAGTCGGTGTTGAGGTAGCCGATGCCGGAGTAGGCGCTGTACACGCCGCCCGCGGTCAGCTCGTTGTCTGCGCCGTCGTCGAACAGCGACGCGTTCGGGCCGACGTACTGGTTCCAGGCGCCGTGCAGGTCGTACGACATGATGTTGATGTAGTCGAGGTACTGCGTGGCCTGGTAGGACTCCATGCCGCGCAGCAGCCAGCCGGAGGCCGGAGCGGCGACGGTGACCATGTAGTACTTGCCGTCACTCGCGGCGGCCGTGTCCAGCTTCTCGCGCAGCGCCTTCATCAGCACCTGGTACGACGCGTTCAGGCCGGCCCGGCGCGCGTTGGACTGCGCGAAGTCGAGCGGGTGGCCCGCGTCCTTGTTGGACGTCGGGTACTCGTAGTCGATGTCCACGCCGTCGAACCCGTACGTGCGCAGGAACGACACGACCGAGTCGGCGAACGTGTTGATGCCCGCCGTGTTGACCGAGCCGTCGGCGTTGGTGGTCATCCGGTAGAAGCCGCCGGAGTCGATCCGGGTGCCGTTGGCGTCGAAGTACGCGCCGGTCTCCGCCCAGCCGCCGACGCTGATCAGCGTCTTGACGTCCGGGTACTGCTTCTTGAACTTGTTGAGCAGGTTGAAGTGGCCCGTGTAGGGGAACGCCGGGTCCATCTCCGCACCGGCCACGCCGGGCCAGGTCATGTTCGTGGACGCGTTGTTCGCCGCGGTGGGGTCGCCGATCGAGATCTTGTTGGTCCCGTCGACGTGCGCGAACGCGTAGTTGATGTGCGTGATCTTCGTCCACGGGATCTGGTTCGCGAGGTAGGCGGGGGCGCCGTTCTTGCCGGTGCGCCAGCTCGTGAAGTAGCCGATGATGCGGCGCGGGTGACCGGCGCCCATCGCCTCGCGGCCGTTGGTGTCGTAGACGTCGCAGTAGGGCACGGCCACGTTCGGGGTCTGATAGAGACCGTCCGGCCGGCAGGCGTTGTGGTCCACCACGGCGCCACCGGCGGTGCCCGCGACCGCGACGGCCACGGCGGTCCCGACCAGCGCCGTCGCCGTGGCGACGAAGAGATTGAGTAGCGGTTTACGTTGCACGATCACCCTCCTGGTGGGCGGCTCAGCAATCACAGGGAAACCGTTAGTTAAGTTTGCTAAAAGTTAATCCCGTGACCCCGACCACACAAGAGCCCTCCCCCCATCTTTAACCCACCCTTAAGGTCCATCCCCCACCCCGCCCCCTTACGCGTTGATCATGAACTTATGGACGGGTTCGACGGCGTGTCGCGACCCTGGCGCCGTGATCAACGCGAGGGTTTCGGGTGCCCGCCGGGATGATCGGCGGTTCGTGTCGGGAAGTGGGGCTGGACCCCAGGTTGGGACACGAGACCGCGATCATCCGGCCCGGCCCGCCCGCCGGGCACCGGGGGCGGCGGCCCATTGATCAGCGTTTCGTGTCCAAAAGTGGGGCCAGACCACAGATTCCGACACGAGACCGCGATCATCCGACCGCAGCCCTCCCCACACGCGACCGGGCGGCCACCCATGATCGGCGGTATGTGTCCAAAAGTGGGGCTGGACCACAGGTTTCGACACGAACCAGCGATCTTCGAAGGTCAGCCGCCGCACGGGGCTCGGCGCCACGCAGGCAGGGTGCGGCGCGGGTGTCAGGCCAGGGGAAGGGTGATCCGGAAGGTGGCGCCGCCGCCGGGGGTGGCCCGGTGGCAGACGTCGCCGCCGTGGGCGGTGACCAGCGCGGCCACGATGGACAGGCCGAGCCCGGAACCGGCCGCGGGAGAACGCTCGTGGTCGCGCGCTCGCGCCGGGTCGGCGCGGTAGAAGCGCTCGAAGACCCGTTCGGCGTGCTCCGGCGCGAGACCGGGGCCGCGGTCGACGACTTCGAGCAGCGCTCGGTCGCCCTCGACGCCGACCCGGACCGTGACCGGCGTCCCGGCGGGCGTATGCGTCAGCGCGTTGCCGACCAGGTTGGTGACGACCTGCCGCAGCCGGTCCTCGTCGCCGCGGACCACGGGCGGCTCGCCGTCGAGCAGCTCCAGCCGCAGCGGCCGCTCCAGGTCGCGCAGCTGCGCCGCCTCGATCGCATCGGCGGCCAGCGGCACCAGGTCGACGGGCTCGCTGCGCAGCGGGCGCTGCTCGTCGAGCCGGGCGAGCAGCAGCAGGTCCTCGACGAGCAGGCCCATCCGGGTGGCCTCGGTCTCGATGCGGGCGAGCAGCGCGGACACCTCGGCGGGGTCGGTGACGACGCCCTGCCGGTGCAGCTCGGCGAGGCCGCGGATGCCGGCGAGCGGGGTGCGCAGCTCGTGCGAGGCGTCGGCGACGAAGCGGCGCAGCCGCGCCTCGGACTCCGTACGCTCGGCGAACGAGCCCTCGATCTGGGTGAGCATGGTGTTGAGGGTGCGCGACAGCCGGCCCATCTCGGTGCGCGTGCCGGCCTGCTCGGGCACCCGGCGGGACAGGTCGCCCCCGGCGATGATCTTCTCGGCGGTCTGCTCGACCTCGGTGAGCGGGCGCAGGCTCATCCGGATCACCCAGACGCCGAGCGCGGTGGCCAGGCCCAGCACGGCGAGGGTCACCGCGATCTCGATCGCGCCGAGCCGGCCCATGGTCTTGGCGACGCCGGTGAGGTCGTACGCGATGACGACGCTGCCCTTGCCGCTCTCCCGCTCGCCGACGAGCACCTGGTAGCCGGGGTGCCGGTGATAGGACTCCGCGTTGGGCACGAAGAACGGGGTGCCCGCGCGCTGGCGCACCGAGGCGATGTCGAGCGCGGGCAGGGCGGGCCCGCCGCGCTGCTCGTCGCCGCCCGCGTAGCGGACCTGCTGCCTGCCGTTCTCGTCGAGGAATTCCAGCACGTACGCGTCGAAGTAGGTCTTGCCCTTGCGCCTGGACTGGGACAGCAGCTCGGCCTCGGCGTCGGTGACGTCGGCCGGCTCCAGCTTGACCAGCTGCTGCATGGTGAGGTGCAGCTGCTCGTCGATGCGCTCGACGAGGTACATGCGCAGCAGCGCGACGCTGGCCATGTCGGCGACCACGAACCCGGCGCAGACCAGCGCCAGCACGCCCGCGAGCAGCCGCGCCTGCAGGGACCAGCGCTTCGGCCCGCGCACCAGGCGCTTCACGACCGGGGCAGCCGCAGCGAGTACCCGAACCCGCGCAGCGTGTGGATCAGGGGTGGGTCGACGATGTCCACCTTGCGGCGCAGCAGCGAGATGTAGGACTCGACGATGCGGGCGTCGCCGCCGAAGTCGTAGCGCCAGACGTGGTCGAGGATCTGCGCCTTGGAGACGACCCGGTCGGCGTTGACCATCAGGTAGTGCAGCAGCTTGAACTCGGTCGGGCTGAGCCGCACCAGCTTGCCGCCGCGGCGCACGTCGTGGGTCTCCTCGTCGAGTTCGAGGTCGGCGAAGCGCAGCGTGGAGTCGTCCGCGGGCGCGGCCACCCCGGCGTAGGTGCGCCGCAGCACGGCCCGGATCCGGGCGACGACCTCCTCCAGGCTGAACGGCTTGGTGACGTAGTCGTCGCCGCCCACGGTCAGCCCGGTGATCTTGTCCTGGACGCCGTCCCGGGCGGTCAGGAACAGCACGGGCACGTGCGCGCCGTTCGCGCGCAGCCGCCGGACCACCTCGAAGCCGTCGCAGTCGGGCAGCATCACGTCGAGCACCAGGAGCTCGGGCTTGAACTCGGCGGCCACGGCGAGTGCCTCGGCGCCGGTGGCGGCGGTGCGCACCTCGAAGCCGACGAAGCGCAGGCTGGCCGACAGCAGCGACACGATGGTGGGCTCGTCGTCGACCACGAGCAGCCGCCGCTGTTCGCCCTTCTCCGGCTTCATCGCCCGCTCTCCCATCGTCGAGTGCGGCAAGTGTGCCCGAGCCGTCCCGCATGCGCCCTGCAGGAATCCCGAATAAATGCTGAAAGTCATACGCGTCACGCCCGTTTTGAACCGGTTCGCCGGGCGGTGCTGCGTATCGTGGAGCCTCGTATCCCCCTGTCACCCCCGACAACTCCATGGAGCACGGATCTGCGAGCGGCTTTCGGCCTGCTTTCAGCTTCAGTTCACAGTTCCTGCGCGTTGGCCTGGTTGACTGCGGCGGTCGTCATTCCCCCATACCTTCGACCGTGAAGCTCCTGGAGTCGTCATGTCCTTTCTGGCCAGGCTGAGCCTCGCCAACCGCGGGCTCGTCGCGCTGATAACCGTGGCGATCCTCGGCGCGGGCGCCTTCGTGCTGCCGCAGCTGCGCCAGCAGATGTTCCCGGATCTGCAGTTCCCCAGCGTCTCTGTGATCGCCGCCTACCCGGGCGCCACGCCGGAGATCGTGGAGCAGCAGGTGGCCGTGCCGATCGAGCAGGCGGTCGCCGGCGTCGACGGGGTGACCATGGTGACCTCGGCGTCGCGCAACGGCTCCGCCACGGTCTGGGTCAACTTCGACTACGGCGTCGACATCGACCAGGTCGAGGGCGACATCCAGCAGGCGCTGGCCCGCATCGACAGCCGCCTGCCGCAGAACGTGGACCCGACGGTCTTCGCGGGCAGCACCGACGACATCCCGGTCATCCAGCTGGCCGCCAGCGGTGGCGGCGGCGACGACCAGGAGCTGGCCCGCCGCGTGCGGGCGTCGGTCCTGCCGGCCCTGAACAACATCGAGGGGGTACGCGAGGCGACCCTCACCGGTGACCGCACCCCGCAGGTCACCATCGACCTGAACCCGGCGAAGCTGGCCGCTGCCGGGCTGACCGCGCAGGCGGTCACCGGCGCGCTCACCGCCAACGGCATCAGCATGCCGGGCGGCGTGATCGCCGACGGCGGCATGACCTACTCGGTGGCCGTGGGCAGCCGCTTCACCACCGTCGAGCAGATCGGCGACCTCTACCTCAAGCCGGCCGCCAAGCCCGCCGCGGGCGCCAAGCCGGCCGCGCTGCCGCAGCTCAAGGACGTCGCCACGGTCACCTCGGCGCCCGCCGCCGCGACCACGCTGACCCGCACCAACGGCAAGCCGAGCCTGGGCGTCGGCGTGACCGCGCTGCCCGGCGCGAACGCCGTCGAGATCTCGCACCAGGTCAACGACAAGCTGCCCGACCTGGAGCAGCAGCTCGGCTCCGGCGGCGACCTGCAGGTCATCTTCGACCAGGCGCCCGAGGTGGAGCGCTCGGTCGACAGCCTGACCACCGAGGGCGCGCTGGGCCTGGCCTTCGCCGTGCTGGTGATCCTGGTCTTCCTGCTGTCGGTCCGCTCGACCCTGGTCACCGCCGTGTCGATCCCGGTCTCCGTGGTCATCGCGCTGATCGCGCTGTGGGCCGGCGACTACTCGCTCAACCTGCTCACCCTGGGCGGTCTCACCATCGCCATCGGCCGCGTGGTCGACGACTCGATCGTGGTCCTGGAGAACATCAAGCGCCACCTGGAGTACGGCGAACCCAAGCGGCAGGCCATCCTGACCGCCGTCAGGGAGGTCTCCGGCGCGGTCACCGCCTCGACGCTGACCACGGTCGCGGTGTTCCTGCCCGTGGCGCTGGTGGGCGGCATGGTCGGCCAGCTGTTCGGCCCGTTCGGCCTGACCGTGACCGCGGCGCTGTTGGCCTCGCTCCTGGTGTCGCTGACCATCGTGCCGGTGCTGGCGTACTGGTTCCTCAAGGCCCCGCAGGGCACCGCCGCGGAGCTGGAGTCGATCCGGGTCCAGGCCGAGGCCAAGGAGCTGCGCAACCCGCTGCAGCGGGTGTACGTCCCGGTGCTGCGCTGGTCGCTGGGCCACCGCCTGCTCACCGTGATCATGGCGCTCGGCATCATGATCGGCACCGGCTACCTGGCCGGCCGCATCGAGACCAGCTTCATCGAGAGCTCCGGCAACTCGTTCGCGATCACCCAGACCATGCCCACCGGCACCTCGCTGGCCGCGACCGACGAGGCCGCCAAGCGGGTCGAGAAGATCCTCGACGAGACCGACGGCGTGAAGTCGTACCAGGTGACCGTCGGTGGCGGTGGCGGCCTGTTCGGGGGTGGCGGCGGCGCCGACACCACCCGCGCCCGCTTCCAGGTGACCTCGGAGAGCGAGACCGACCAGCAGGCGCTGACCGACTCGCTGCGCGACAAGATCGACGCTCTGGACGACAGCCAGGTCGGCGAGGTCGTGGTCGGCGCCGTGCAGGGCGGCTTCGGCGGCAACGGGCTGGAGGTCGCGGTCGAGGCCGCGGACGAGCAGACGCTGCGCGCCGCCGCCGAGCAGATCCGCACCGCCGTCTCGGAGCTGGAGGGCGTCACCGAGGTCGACAGCGACCTGGCCGCCAGCACCCCGCAGGTGCAGGTCGCGCTGGACCGTCCCGCCGCCGCGCGGGCCGGGCTGTCCGACGCCGCGCTGGGCCAGCTGGTCGGCAACGCGTTCCGGGGCACCACGCTCACCCGCGTCGTGATCAACGGCATCGAGCAGCCGGTCGTGCTGCGCACCGGGGCGGCCCCGGCCGACCTGGCCGCGCTGCGCGCCCTGCCGATCGGCCCCGGCGTCACCCTGGACGACGTCGCCGACGTGACCACGGTGGCCGGACCCGCCCAGATCAACCGCGTGGACCAGGTCCGCACGGCCAAGGTCACCGGCACCCCGAGCCAGGAGGCGCTGGGCACCATCAACGCCAAGCTGGACGCGAAGCTGAAGAGCCTGGACCTGCCCGAGGGCGCGTCCTACTCCATCGGCGGCGTCACCGAGGCCCAGCAGGACGCCTTCGGTGACCTGGGGCTGGCCATGCTGGTCGCCATCGCGCTGGTGTTCATCATCATGATCGCCACGTTCCGCGGGCTGGTGCAGCCGCTGATCCTGCTCATCTCGGTGCCGTTCGCGGCCACCGGTGCGCTGGGCCTGCTGGCGATCACCGGGCAGCCGCTCGGCCTGGCCGCCATGATCGGTCTGCTGATGCTGGTCGGCATCGTGGTCACCAACGCCATCGTGCTGCTCGACCTGATCAACCAGTACCGCGAGGACGGCTACGGCGTCCGCGAGGCGATCATCGAGGGCGGCCGGCGGCGGCTGCGCCCGATCCTGATGACCGCCGTGGCGACCATCTTCGCGCTGCTGCCGATGTCGCTGGGCCTGACCGAGTCGAGCGCCTTCATCTCGCAGCCGCTCGCCGTGGTCGTGATCGGCGGCCTGGTCAGCTCGACGCTGCTCACCCTGGTCCTGGTGCCGGTCCTCTACTCCCTGGTCGAGGGCTTCAAGCTGCGGGTCAAGCGCCGCCGCGGCGGCACCGCCAAGCACGCGGCCCCGCGCCACGAGCAGCGCACCGAGGAGCCGACCACCGGCCTCGGCGAGGAACTGGCCGAAGCCCTGCGCTGACGCCATGAACCCTGCCCGTCCCGGGGCCGCCTCCCCGGGACGGGCAGCCCACGAAGGAAGGGCACCTTCTTATCGCTTTGCGATGTAGAAGGTGCCCTTCCTAACGTTCGGAGTCTGCGCTCAGCCGGCGAGCTTCGCGTTGTCGGCGGTGGTGAAGCCGAGCGGGCCGCTGATCAGCGTGCCGTAGCGGCCGGCGGTCTCGTCGCTCACCGCGCCGGCGGTGTCCACCACCCAGACCGTCGAGATGCCGGACGCCGACGCGTCGAGCAACGCCCGCACGGTCTCGGCCGGTCCCGCCTTCGGGTCGATCACCAGCACCGCCGTGTTCCAGCCGCCCAGTGTCGACGCCACCACCGCGTCCGGCCCGGCGGCCGCGTCGACCAGGACCACCTCGTGCGCCTGGGTGACGAACCGCTGCGCCACCAGCACCGCCGTCGCCGCGTCCGAGTCGCCCACGACCGCGGCGGTGGGCTTCGGCTTGCGGCCCGGCATCGCGGCCAGCGCCTTGGCGGCGTCCGCGCCGATCGTGTAGACCTCCGTGTCCAGCCCCTGCGACTGCTGGTGGGTCAGGTATGCCGCCGTGGCCTCGGGCATGGTGCCGCGGTCGGTGAGCAGGACCGCGTCGTCGCTGTCGGCGATCGTGGACGCCGCCGTCACCGAGGCCCGGTCCGCCGCGGACACCAGCAGGATGCGGCCCGGATACTCGGACGCGGCCTTCGCCGCCAGCGCGAACCGGTCGCCGGTGACCCGCTCCACCAGGTAGTTGAGCTTCTTCAGCCGCTGCTCGATCGCGGCCGGGATCTTCGAGGCGTCGCCGACCAGCCGCACGGTCGGGTTGCCCATGCCCTTGCCGACCTTGCCGAACAGCCGGGCCAGCTCCTGCTCGGTCCGCGCGTCGAGCGTCGCGCCGCCGGTGAACAACACCGGGTTGCGGTTCGCCAGCGCCGCCGCGACCGGGGCCGCGTCGGCGTCGTCGGCGGCGACCAGCACGGCCGAGAACGCCAGCGCCGGGCACTCGCACATCATGAACTGCCTGGACTGCGTCGCCCAGCGGGCGTGCGAGGCCGCGATCGCCGTACCCACCGGATCGGTGCCCTTGATCCGCACCACCCGGTCGGCGGGCGCGCCCAGCAGGCTCGGCACCCCCGCGATGTCCGAAAGCTTGGTCGCCGGGTTCTCCTTCGCGCCCGCCTTGACGCTCGCGGCGACCGACTCGATGCCGCCGTCCGTGCGGTAGGCGATGCTCCGGCCGTCCGGCGTCCACACCGGATCCGTGGGCTTGGCCGCCCCGAAGGTCACCTGCACCGGCTTCGCGCCGTACTTCGCCGCGATCACGCTGAGCTGGCCGTTCTTGCCGATGAACGCCACCCGCTCGCCGTCGGGCGACGGTGCCGGGTCGGACCCGGCGACGAGCTTCATCGGGGACGGGTCGCGCTGGTTCAGGTCGGCGATCCACACCTCGGGGCCGGACGCACCCTGGTGCTGGTACGCGACATCCGCCGCGCCGCTGTCCACCGCGCTCACGCTCAGCGCCGAGTTGCCCGCGCCCTCCGTCGCCCCGCTGTCCAACTGCTTGCCCGGCGCCCGCGCGGGCACCTCCACCAGCTTCGCCCTACCCGAGCCGACCCGCTCGGTGAACGTGATCGTGGTGCCGTGGTCGGTCCACGCCGGCCCGCTCGCCTTCACCCCGGCCTTGCCCTCGGTGAGCCGCAGCACGTCCGAGCCGTCGGGGCGGGCGGTCGCGACCACGCCGTCGCCCAGCACGAAGGCGATCCGGCTGCCGTCCGGCGACCAGACCGCGTCGCGCACCGGGCCGGGCAGGGCGACCTTCCGCCCGTCGATGGTCACACCCTCGCCGCCGTCGGACACCAGCAGCGCGCCGGCCTTGATGCTCGCCGCGGACGGCTGCGCCTGCCCGGACGGCGACGCCGACGTCCCGGGCGCAGGGGTCTTGCCGTTGCAGGCCGCGACGAGCGCGAGCGAGGCGGTGAGGATCGCCGCGCCGGCGGCGCCGCTGCGGATGGACCGTGTACGCATGTTCAACTCTCTCCAGAACCTCAGGGTCAGGACAGGATCATGCGCGTACGGTCTTCAAAAACCCTGTAACCCGCTGTAATCGCCACTGAGCAGGGTGTCCACAGACGACGGTGGCCGAGCGGCCATGGCCTGGTCAGCCGAGCAGCTCACGGCACCGCCGTTCGGCCGAGTCCTCGTCCGTGCCGAGATAGTCCACTACGGACGGTGCGGTGCCGTCCTCGGCGGCGAGCGCCTCGCGCAGCGCGGCCAGCTGCTCGGCGCCCTCCCGGTGCGGCAGGAACTCGTGCACCCCGCCGAACCGGAACAGCACCACGTCGCCCTGCAGGCGGAACTCGTACGCGTCGAAGCCGACCACGGCCCCGCCCTCCTGGCGGCGCTCGCCGCGCTCGGCGGCCAGCGTCGGGGTGAGCGCCGCGGCGCCCCGCCGGGCAGTCGCGAAGGCGAGGTACGGGCAGGTCACGGCGGCGTACAGCATGCAGGTGCGGTGGCCGGGCGCCTCGACGGTGGCGGCCTGGTTGCGGTAGGGCACACCGGCGGCAAGCGCCGCGCCGATCGCCTCGGCCTCGGCGGCGGCGACCACCCGCCATACCGGCCCGGGGGCCATCACGGTGCCGCACACCGAGCAGCGCCGCTCGACGGCGCAGATGTAGGTGCGAGCGGTCCCGGTGGACGCGAACCGCGGCTCCCCGCCCTCCCACGGCGTGATCGCCGGGACCGGATAACCGCGGCCGTCCCGCGGCCGGGCGGCGATCACCGCCGGCATGGGCACCTCGGAAACACGCATCCGCGCTTTCTACGGGCTCCACCCCGGCCCGGTCAAGGCAGCCCCAGTGGATCTAGATGAACTGTGGTCGCCGGAACGACCACAATTCATCTAGATCCATACCGGCGCGGGCGGTCGGGTCGCACAAAGGTGGCGGCGGGTGACGGTGACCAACCCCGATGGTCACCGTCACCCGCCGCCGGGTGGGGAGGAGGCACAGATCCTGTGCGCTGCTATTAGGACGCTTCGCCGAGCGTCACCGTTGCCGTCTTGGCCTCGCCGTTTCGGGTGAACTCCACCGTCACCTGCTGGCCGACGGTGCCCGATTGGACGGCTGACACCAGGTCATCCGAGTCGTTGATGATCTTGCCGTTGAACTTGCTGATGATGTCGCCCTTCTGCAGGCCCGCCTTGTTGGCCGGGCTGCCCTCGGTGACCGCGCTGATGGAGGCGCCGCCCTCGTTCGCCGCGGTGACCGAGACGCCCAGGTACGGGTGGCTCACCGGCTTGCCGTTCATGATCTGCTCGGCGATGCCCTTGGCCTTGTTGCTCGGGATGGCGAAGCCGACGCCGATGTTGCCCTCGCTGCTGCCGTTGGTCGCGATCGCGGTGTTGATGCCGATGACCTCGCCCTTGGTGTTGACCAGCGCGCCGCCGGAGTTGCCCGGGTTGATCGGGGCGTCGGTCTGCAGCAGGCCGGACAGCGAGGTGGAGCGGCCCTCGCCCACCGAGATGGTGCGGTCGCGGGCGCTGATGATGCCCGCGGTGACCGAGCCGCGCAGGCCGAGCGGGCTGCCCACGGCGAGCACGGTGTCGCCGACGGCGACCTGGTCGCTGTTGCCGAACGCGGCCAGCTTCAGGCCGGTGGTGTTCGCCTTGACCACGGCGAGGTCGGTGCGCGGGTCGGTGCCGACCACCGTGGCCGGGACCTTCTTGCCGGTGGACAGGGTGACCGTGACGTCCTTGCCGGCGTTGGCGACCACGTGGTTGTTGGTGACGATGTAGCCGTCCTCGGTGAGCACGATGCCCGAGCCCTCCCCCGAGCCGGTGCTGATGTTCACCACGCTGGGCTGGATCGCGGCCGCGACCCCGGACAGCGACGAGCGGTCGACCACGGGCGCGGCCGCGGTGGTGCCGGACGACACGGTGATCTTGCCGTCCTCGGCGAACCGGGTCGCGATCACCGCGCCCGCCACGCCGGAGCCCAGCGCCAGCAGCACCGCGGCCGTCGTGCCGAGCACCACCTTGGCGATGGTGCCGCCGACGCTCTTGCGGGGCGTGCCCGGCGGCGTCCAGGCGGGCTGGCCGTACGCGGGCTGCCCCGTCACCGGGTAGCCGCTGGTCGGGTAGCCGCTGCCGGGGTAACCGCTCGCCGGGTAGCCGCTGGTCGGGTAGCCGGACACGGGCTGGCTGCTGACCGGCTGGCCGTGCGTGGGCTGGTAGCCCCCGGCCTGCGGGTGACCCCCGGCCTGCGGGTAGCCCCCGGGCTGCGGGTAGCCCCCGGGCTGCGCGTGACCCGCGGGTGCGGGCGGCTGCGGACCGGCCGGTGCGGGCTGGCCGGCGGTCTGCGGCAGTTGCGCGGTGACCGGCTCGGCCGGCGTCTGCGGCTGCGGCCAGGTCGCCGCGGTCGCGTCGGGCTCCACCGGCAGGCTCGGTTCGGCCGCCGCGTGAGCAGGGGTGGCCGGTGCGGTCTCGGCCGTCGCCTCCGGCCGCGGGGGTACGGCGCCGTACCCGGGCTCACCGGGCTGCGCTGCGGTCTGGGGCTTGTCGAACTCGCTCATGTCCTCAGTCTTCCGTGCGACGCTGCGTCTGTTCTGGGTTGGCTCTGGAACTTGTCTGTGAGTCGGACCCGGTTACGAGTCGCGCGCGTGGATCATGCGTCCACCTGCCGTGGCATACCCGCGTCGACCGGCTCGTCCACCTCGTCGGCGACCTCGGCGAGCGGCAGCCGTACGCGGAACACCGCGCCCTTGCCGGGCTCGCTGTCCACCTCGATCGAGCCGTGGTGCGCGTCCACCAGCGCCGCCACGATGGCCAGGCCGAGTCCGGTGCTGACCTGCCCGTCGGCGCGCCGGGTGCGGGCCGGGTCGGCGCGGTAGAAGCGCTCGAACACCCGCTCCTGCTGCGCCGCGTCCAGGCCGGGGCCCTCGTCGGCCACCTCCACCACAGCCTGCTCCGCCTCGCGGCGCAGCCGCAACTCCACCGGCGTGCCGGGCGGCGTATGGGCCATGGCGTTGCTCATGAGGTTGCCGATGACCTGCCGCAGCCGGGCGTCGTCCCCGGCCGCCACCAGGTGCCCGGCGTCGGGCGCGACGGTCAGCTCGATCGGCCGCTCCGGGTCCACGGCCCGCGCGCCCTGGACCGCCTCGACGGCCAGCACGCGCAGCTCCACCGGGGCCGGGCGCAGCGGGCGCTCCCGGTCCATCCGGGCCAGCAGCAGCAGGTCCTCGACGAGCAGGCCCATCCGGCGGGCCTCGTCCTCGATCCGCTTCACCAGCGACGCGGTCTGCTCGGGCTCGCGCGCCGCACCCTGCCGGTACAGCTCGGCGAAGCCCCGGATGGTGGTCAGCGGCGTGCGCAGTTCGTGCGAGGCGTCGGCGACGAAGCGCCGCATCTTCTCCTCGGAGCGCCGGGCCCGGCCCTCGGACACCCGGGCCGCCTCCGCCGCGTCGCGCGCCGCCGACTCGGCCGCGCGGGCCGAGGTCTCCGAGGCCGCCCGCGCGGTGAACGCGCTCTCGATCTGGGCCAGCATCGAGTTGAACGCGCGGGCCAGCGAACCCACCTCGGTCCGGGGCCGGGCGTGGCCCTCCTCGGGGTCGGGCACGCGCTGGGTCAGGTCGCCGCCGGCGATCGCCACCGCGGTCTTCTCGATCGCGGCGAGCGGCCGCAGGCTGCGGCGCACCAGCTCGGTGCCGATCATCGCGGCCAGGATGAGCACCGCCGCGCCGCCGTAGATATTGATCCACAGCAGCCGGTGCAGCGCCGCGTCGATGGTGGTGGTCCGCTCGGCGACCACGGTGAGCTGGCTGACGCCGTTGACCTTCGACTCGCCGACCAGCATGCGCCAGTGCGGCGCGCCGTCGCGAGCTTTGACGGTGAAGAACTCGCCGACACGGGAGCGCAGGTCCTTGGGCGTGGCCGCCTCCGGCAGGTCCCGCTCCGTCACGGTGTACGGGAAGCTCCACTTCCAGGCCGAACCGCCCGGCCGCGGCACCTCGCGGGCCACCACGAAGTCGCTGGGCAGGAACAGCTGGGTGTCGCCGGGGTTGGTGGCCGCGGTCTCGGTCCCGTTCTGCAGCGCGCTGGTCGCCTCGGTCAGGTCGTTGTCCAGCTTCTCGGACAGGTAGCGGCGCATCGCCATGTGGCTGGCCACGCCGATCAGCACGATGGCGAGCACCAGCAGCAGCATGGTGTACGCCACCAGCTTGATCCGCAGCGGCTGCTCCCGGGTCAGCTGCGGCAGCTTCACGACGCCGGCTTGCGCAGGACGTACCCGACGCCGCGCAGGGTCTGGATGAGCCGCGGCGACACGTTGTCCACCTTGCGCCGCAGGTAGGAGATGTACGACTCGACGATGTTGTCGTCGCCCCGGAAGTCGTAGTTCCACACGTGGTCGAGGATCTGCGCCTTGGACAGCACCCGGTTCGGGTTGAGCATCAGGTAGCGCAGCAGCTTGAACTCGGTCGGCGAGAGCTGCACCAGGTTGCCCGCCCGGCGGACCTCGTGCGTCTCCTCGTCCAGCTCCAGGTCGGCGAAGGTGAGCCGGGGCGAGCCGGAGTCGCCGTTGGTGCGCCGCAGCACCGCGCGGATGCGGGCGGTCAGCTCCTCCAGGCTGAACGGCTTGGTGACGTAGTCGTCGCCGCCCAGGGTCAGCCCGCGGATCTTGTCGTCGGTGGCGTCGCGCGCGGTCAGGAAGACCACCGGCACCCGGCCGCGGTCCTGGCGCAGCTGCTTGATCACCTCGAAGCCGTCCAGGTCGGGCAGCATGACGTCGAGGACGACCAGGTCCGGCCGCACCTTGGCGGCGGCGTCGAGCGCGGTCGCGCCGTCGCCCACCGCCTTGACCTCGAATCCCGCGAAGCGCAGGCTGGCAGACAGCAGTTCGAGGATGTTGGGGTCATCCTCGACCACGAGCAGGTTCGCCTCAGGCATGTCATCCATCCTGCGCCCGGTTCTTTCCCAGGCGCTGTGGATATCCTGAACGCTTCCTGTGAATCCGACGACATATTCCGGCGAATCAGCTGAATTCGGCCCGCCCTCGCTTCGCAAAACCGGTCATGATCGCCGTTTCGTGTCAATTCCTCGGGCCGGACTCAACCTTTCGACACGAACCAGCGATCTTGAAGCGGCGCGGCGGCGCACCGCGCGCGGCGGGCGGCGGGCGGCGGGCGGCGGGCGGCGGGCGGCGGGCGGCGGGCGGCGCGACGGACCGGTCACGCGACCGCGTCGGTGTGGGACAGCCGGGCCGCCAGGTCGCGGCGGGGGGCGTCGGCGGGCCGGGGCGCGCCGAGCAGGACCGCCACCGACAGCCCGCGTGCGGCAAGCACCCGGCGCAGTGACTCCACAAGCGTGTCGTCGCCCACGAACCCGGCCGCCGGATGGGTGTACCGCAGCGTGATCGACTGCACCGGGGCCCCGGCGTCGATCGCCGCCTGCAGAAACGCCGCCCGCCACGGCACCGGGTGCGGGCCGCAGGTGGTGGTCCCCTCCGGAAACACCTGCACCGTGTACCCCTCCCGCAACGCCGCCGCGACCTGCGCGACGGTGCCGGGGAGGGCGCGTGGCCGGGCGCGGTCCACGAAGATCGTCCGTTGCCGGCGGCCGATCCGCCCGATCACCGGCCACCCGGCGACCTCGGTCTTGGCGACCATGCGCAGCCTCGCGCGCGGCCCGCTCAGCGCCGTCATCACCACGATGTCCAGCCAGGAGACGTGGTTGCCGACCAGCAGCGCGCCGGGGGCGAGGTCCGCCCCCGTCACCCGCAGCCGGATGCCCAGCGCCCGCAGCAGCGCGCGGGCGAGCAGATCCGCCCGCCACGGCAGCAGCACCCCGAGCGTGAGCATGACCAGCCCGGCCATGGTGCGCAGCGCCCGGCGGGCCCGGCCGACGCGCGGCCCGCCGTCGCACCCGCACTGCCGGCCGCACTCGGCGACGGGCCGCCACAGCTGATCCGCAGGGATCCGCCGGGACGGCGCCGGCCGGGCGGCAGGCGGTGCGGCCGACGGCAGGCTCGCCGCCAGGGGGGTGGTGGTCATCGATGCCGCCTACGCCGAGAAGTGCTTCAGGTAGCGCGGGTCGATGCGGTCCACGCCGAGCAGCACGTAGAAGTCGGCCACGCCGAACGCCGGGTCGTAGGCCGGGGAGCCCGCGACCCACGCGCCCAGCCGCAGGTAGCCACGCAGCAGCGCCGGGGCGGCCGCGATGGTGGCGGGCTTGGCCACCTCCTGCGGCACCCACGGCAGGCGGGGCTGCACCCGCAGCTGCGGCGGCGACAGGTGCTTGCGGGACACCAGGTCCCACACCTGCGAGGCCTGCGTGCCGCCGTCGGCCAGTGGCACCGAGGCGCAGCCGGACAGCCAGCGGTGGCCCATCCGCTCCAGATACTTGGCGATGCCCGCCCACATCAGGTTGATCACGGCGCCGGTGCGGTGGTCGGGGTGCACGCAGCTGCGCCCGGCCTCGACGAGCTGGTCCCGCAGCACGGTGAGCGCGGACAGGTCGAACTCGCCGTCGCCGTAGCGGCGGCCGAGCCAGCTGGCCCGCTGCGGGGGCAGCAGGCGGTACGTGCCGACCACCTCGCCGGTGCGGTCCTCCCGCACCACCAGGTGGTCGCAGTACGCGTCGAACTCGTCGACGTCCAGGCCGCCGTCCCCGGCGAGCTGGGCGCCCATCTCGTCGGCGAACACGCGGTAGCGCAGCCGCTGCGCCGCCTCGACCGTGGCCGCGTCTCCCGCGATCAGCGCGGAGTAGCCGGTGGGGGCGGCGGTCAACAACATCGTCGTCATGTGCCCTGTGTAGAAGCCCTGCTTGACACCTGGCCCCGTGCCGGGTGGCCGGGACGTGAAGAGTGAGAGGCTGGAGGGCATGACCTCGCTGGTGATCGACGGACGGCACAACGGACCGCCCGGCTCCGGCAACGGCGGCTGGACGAGCGGCCTGGTCGCGGCCGCGATCGGGCCGGGCGTGGGGCTGGTCGAGGTGACCCTGCGCAAGCCGCCGCCGCTGGAGACCCCGCTGGCCGTGGTGCCCACCGACGCCGGGTGGGCCGTGCAGGATCCGGAGGGGGCGCTCGTGGCGGGCGCGGTGCGGCGTACCGGCGACATCCCGGCGGTGCCCGCGGTGAGCCGCACCGAGGCGCTGGCCGCCACCGGCCGCTATGCCGGCCACACCGATCACCCGTTTCCCACCTGCTTCGTATGCGGGCCGCAGCGGGCCGACGGGCTGCGGATCTTCCCGGGCCGGCTGCCCGACGGCCGCACCGCCGCGACCTTCGTGGCGCCCCCGGACGTGTCCGAGACGGTGGTCTGGGCGGCGCTGGACTGCCCCGGCGGCTGGGCGGTGATCGACCGGGACGAGGCCTTCGTGCTCGGCCGCTACGCGGTCGCGGTGGACGCGCTGCCGGAGCCCGACGACGAGTGCGTGGTGATGGGGCAGCCGGTGCACCGGGAGGGCCGCAAGGCGCTGGTCCGCTCCAGCCTCTACGCCCCGGACGGCACCCTGCTGGCGCGCGCCGAGGCGACCTGGATCGCGGTCGCGGCCTGACCCCGCCGCCGACGCGCGGCCTGCGGTTTCGCGCTCGGCGTAGTGTCGCGCAAAGGACGGCGTGTGGCATGCGACACGGAGCCGTGCCGCGAGTGCCGCCCCCCAGCGCACCGCGTAGCCTGGGACCCGGTTTTCTGAGTTCTCGTTAAACACGTGCGGAAGAGGCGAAAACACCCGTGTCGACCCAGCACACCTCGGGCACCGGCCCGACCGGCCGCTCAGTTCAGGACAACCCACTGGCGAGCTTCGGTCCCAACGAGTGGATCGTGGAGGAGATGTACCAGCGGTACCTCGCCGACCCGACCAGCGTCGACCCGGCGTGGCACGACTTCTTCGCCGACTACAAGCCGGCCGACAGCGCCAAGCCCGCCGCCCCGGCCAAGGCCGCGGCCCCGGCGAAGGCCGCGCCCGCCCAGCCCGCTGCCGCGCCCGCCGCTCCGGCCGCGACCGCCGCCGCCCCCGCGGCTGCCGCACCCGCCGCGACCGCCGCCGCGAAGCCGGCTCCCGCGCAGGCCAAGCCCGCGGAGAAGCCCGCCGCCACCGGGGCGCCGGCCGGCACCACGGCCGTGCCGCTGCGCGGCATCGCCGCGAAGATCGTCGAGAACATGGACGCCTCGCTGGAGGTGCCGACCGCGACCAGCGTGCGCGCCGTCCCGGCGAAGCTGCTGTCCGACAACCGCATCGTGATCAACAACCACCTCACCCGCGGCCGGGGTGGCAAGGTCAGCTTCACCCACCTGATCGGGTACGCCCTGGTCCGGGCGATCTCCATGCACCCGGAGATGAACAACCACTTCGGGCAGGTCAACGGCAAGCCCGCGATGATCGTGCCGGAGCACGTGAACCTCGGCATCGCCATCGACCTGGCCAAGCCGGACGGCTCCCGCACGCTGGTCGTGCCCTCGATCAAGGGCACCGAGCAGATGGACTTCCGCCAGTTCTGGCAGGCGTACGAGGACGTGGTGCGCCGGGCTCGCAAGAACGAGCTGACCATGGACGACTACAGCGGCACCACGATCTCGCTGACCAACCCCGGCGGCATCGGCACCGTGCACTCGATCCCGCGCCTGATGCAGGGCCAGAGCGCCATCATCGGCGTGGGCGCGATGGAGTACCCGGCGCCGTTCGCCGGCATGAGCGAGACCCAGCTGTCCGAGATGGCCGTCAGCAAGGTCATCTCGCTGACCAGCACCTACGACCACCGGGTCATCCAGGGCGCGCAGTCCGGCGAGTTCCTCAAGGTCATGCACGAGCTGCTGCTCGGCGAGCACGGCTTCTACGACGAGATCTTCACCGCGCTGCGCATCCCGTACGAGCCGGTGCGCTGGGTCCGCGACATCACGCACACCTCCGAGGGCCAGATCGACAAGGCCGCGCGGGTCATCGAGCTGATCCACTCCTACCGGGTCCGGGGCCACCTGATGGCCGACACCGACCCGCTGGAGTTCACCATCCGCAAGCACCCGGACCTGGACGTGCGCGAGCACGACCTGACCCTGTGGGACCTGGACCGCGCCTTCCCGGTCGGCGGCTTCGCCGGCAAGGACAAGATGAAGCTGCGCGACATCCTCGGCGTGCTGCGCGACTCGTACTGCCGCCGCGTCGGCGTCGAGTACATGCACATCTCCGACCCGGAGGAGCGCCGCTGGATCCAGCAGCGGGTGGAGCGCAAGTACGAGAAGCCCTCCCCGGAGGAGCAGAAGCACGTCCTGGGCCGGCTCAACGCCGCCGAGGCCTTCGAGACCTTCCTGCAGACGAAGTACGTCGGCCAGAAGCGCTTCTCGCTGGAGGGCGGCGAGTCGCTGATCCCGCTGCTCGACGAGGTGCTCCAGGCGTCCGCCGAGGGCGGGCTGGACGAGGTCGTCATCGGCATGGCGCACCGCGGCCGGCTCAACGTGCTCGCCAACATCGTCGGCAAGCCGTACGAGAAGATCTTCGGCGAGTTCGAGGGCCACCTCGACCCGAAGACCGCGCAGGGCTCCGGCGACGTCAAGTACCACCTGGGCATGACCGGCAAGTTCACCTCGCCGGACGGGCAGTTCTCCACCACCGTGTCGTTGGCCGCCAACCCGTCGCACCTGGAGGCCGTGGACCCGGTGCTGGAGGGCATCGTCCGGGCCAAGCAGGACCGGCTCGACCTCGGCCTGCACGGCTACACCGTGCTGCCGCTGCTGGTGCACGGCGACGCCGCGTTCGCCGGCCAGGGCGTGGTCGCCGAGACGCTGAACCTGTCCCAGCTGCGCGGCTACCGCACCGGCGGCACCGTGCACGTGGTCGTCAACAACCAGGTCGGCTTCACCACCGCCCCGGAGTACAGCCGCTCCTCGCTGTACAGCACCGACGTGGCCCGCATGATCCAGGCGCCGATCTTCCACGTGAACGGCGACGACCCCGAGTCGGTCGTGCGGGTGGCCCGGCTCGCCTTCGAGTACCGGCAGGAGTTCAACAAGGACGTGGTCATCGACCTCGTCTGCTACCGCCGCCGCGGGCACAACGAGGGCGACGACCCGTCGATGACCAACCCGCTGATGTACCAGATCATCGACGCCAAGCGCTCGGTGCGGAAGCTCTACACCGAGGAGCTGATCGGCCGCGGCGACATCACGGTCGAGGGCGCCGAGGAGGCGCTGCGCGACTACCAGACGCAGCTGGAGACGGTGTTCAAGGCCACCCGCGACGCGGTCGCCGGGGTGTCCAGCCGGCTGACCCGGGCCCGCGAGGTGGTGCCCGAGCCGACCGTCGCCACCGCGATCCCGGCCGACCTGGTCCGCCGCATCGGCGAAGCGCACACCGCGCTGCCCGAGGGCTTCACCCCGCACAAGCGCATCCAGCAGCTGCTGGAGAAGCGCGCCAAGATGGCCGTCGAGGGCGACATCGACTGGGGCTTCGGCGAGATCATCGCGTTCGCCTCGCTGCTCGCGCAGGGCGTCACCGTGCGCCTGTCCGGCCAGGACTCCCGGCGCGGCACGTTCGTGCAGCGGCACGCGGCCATCGTGGACGCGCAGACCGGCGGCGACTTCCTCCCGGCCACCGCGGTGGCCAGCGACGACGCCCGCTTCCACGTGCAGGACTCGCTGCTGAGCGAGTACGCCGCGCTCGGCTTCGAGTACGGCTACTCGGTCGAGGACCCGAGCGCGCTGGTGCTGTGGGAGGCGCAGTTCGGCGACTTCGTCAACGGCGCCCAGTCGGTGATCGACGAGTTCATCAGCTCCGGCGAGGTCAAGTGGGGCCAGCAGTCCAGCCTGGTGCTGCTGCTGCCGCACGGCCACGAGGGCCAGGGCCCGGACCACACCTCCGGCCGCCCGGAGCGCTGGCTGCAGCTGGCCGCCGAGGACAACATGCGCATCGCCATCCCGTCCACCCCGGCCAGCCACTTCCACCTGCTGCGCCGCCAGGCGCTGTCGGGCAAGCGCAAGCCGCTGGTGGTCTTCACGCCGAAGTCGCTGCTGCGCCACCGCCTCGCGGTGTCGCCGGTGGCCGACTTCACCAACGGCACGTTCCAGCCGGTCATCGGCGAGACCGGGCAGCTCGACCCGGCGAAGGTCAAGCGCGTGCTGCTGTGCTCGGGCAAGGTCTACTACGACCTGGTCCAGGCGCGGCAGGAGCGCGGCGTCGAGGACACCGCGATCATCCGCCTGGAGCAGCTCTACCCGCTGCCGGTCGAGGAGCTCAAGGCCGAGCTGGCCAAGTACGCCGCGGCCGAGGACTTCTGCTGGGTGCAGGAGGAGCCGGCCAACCAGGGCGCCTGGTCGTTCGTCGCGCTGAACCTGCTGGAGCACCTGGACGGGGTGCGCATGCGCCGCATCTCCCGCCCCGCCGCCGCGGCCCCGGCCGTCGGCTCCACCAAGCTGCACGACGTCGAGCAGGCCGCGCTGCTGGAGGCGGCGCTCCCCCGCTCCTGAACACTGGTGACGACCGCCGTCCCCGACTCCGCCGCGCGGGGGCGGGGACGGCGGTCTTTCTGAGGAGGCGACATGTACTTCACCGATCGCGGCATCGAGGAGCTGGTCGAGCGGCGGGGCGGCGAGGAGGTCACCCTGGAGTGGCTGGCCGAGCGCCTGCGCGACTTCATCGACCTGAACCCCGAGTTCGAGATCCCCGTCGAGCGCTTCGCGACCTGGCTGGCACGCCTCGACGAGGACGACGACTAGCGGCGTCCCAAGGCCGGGGTACGGACACGTCGAGCCTTCGGCACGCCGTACGGTATGACTGTGGCTCTTGGCGTATATGTGACCGGCGTCGAGGCGGGCGGCGGCAAGTCCGCCGTGGCGCTCGGGCTCGCGGAACTGCTCAGCCGCCGGGTGCGCAGGCTGGGCGTGTTCCGCCCGCTGTCGCGCGACGGCGACGACGATCCGGTGCTGGCGCTGCTGGGCAGCCGCTACGGCACGCTGGGCGCGGCCGGGCCGAGCTACCAGCACGCCTCGGAGCTGCTGGGCGCGCACCGGATCGACGACCTGGTCGGCGAGATGCTGGAGCACTACCACACGCTGGAGCGCGGCTGCGACGCCGTGATCATCGTGGGCACCGACTTCGGGCGCACCCTCGGCGAGGGCCACGACGAGCCCGCGCTGCCGGAGGAGCTGCAGCTGAACCTGCGCCTGGCCGGTGAGCTGGGCGCCTCCGTGCTGCCCGTGGTCAACGGGCACCGCCGCGACGCCGGGGACATCGCCGACGCGGTGCGCGCCGCGTACTACGCCTGCGACGACCTGCCCGTGCTGGCCGTGATCGCCAACCGGGTGGCGCCCGGGGCGGACACCCGGCTGCCCGCCCTGCCGGTCCCCGTGTACGCCATCCCGCAGCTGCCCGCGATCGCCGCCCCGACGGTCGCCGAGGTGGCCCACGCGCTGCACGCCACCCCGGTGCACGGCGCGACGCCGGGCGCGCTGGCCCGCGACGTGGTCAGCGCGGTGGTGGGCGCGGCCTCGGTGCCCACCTTCCTGGAGCACCTGCGCGACAACTGCCTGGTGGTGACGCCGGGCGACCGGGCGGACCTGATCGTGTCCACGTTCGCCGCGCACCTGGGCGGCCAGGCGGCGGTGTCCGGGCTGCTGCTGACCCTGGGCGTGGAGCCCGATCCGCGGGTGGTCGCGCTGGTGAGCCGCTTCCGGGTGGAGCTGCCGATCTTCACGGTGCCCGCGGACAGCTACGACACGGTGGCCGCGCTGACCGGCCTGGAGGGCCGCCTGCGCGGCGACAACCAGCGCAAGGTGGACGCGGCCCTGGGCCTGTTCGAGTCGCACGTGGACTCGGTGGAGCTGGCCGGCCGGCTGGACCTGACCCGGCCGGACCGGGTCACCCCGCTGATGTTCGAGTACGAGCTGATCGAGCGGGCCCGCGCCGACCGCCGCCACGTGGTGCTGCCGGAGGGCGCCGAGGAGCGCATCCTGCGCGCCGCCGAGGCGCTCAGCCGCCGTGGCGTGTGCGACCTGACCCTGCTCGGCCCGGTGGACGAGATCGAGCAGCGGGCCCGCGAGCTGGGCCTGGACCTGGGCGACGCGCGGCTGGTCAACCCGGCCGACTCGCGCTGGCGGTCGGAGTTCGCCGGGGAGTACGCCCGTATGCGCGCGCACAAGGGCATGACCCGCGACATCGCGTACGACCTGATGACCAACGTCAACTACTTCGGCACCATGATGGTGCACACCGGGCGCGCGGACGCGATGGTGTCCGGCGCGGTGCACCCGACCGCCGACACGATCCGGCCCGCCTTCGAGATCATCAAGACCCGGCCGGGCGTCTCCGTCGCGTCCAGCGTGTTCTTCATGTGCCTGGCCGACCACGTGCTGGTGTACGGCGACTGCGCGATCAACCCGGACCCGACCCCGGAGCAGCTGGCCGACATCGCGGTCTCCTCGGCCGAGACGGCGGCCCGGTTCGGCGTCGAGCCCCGGGTGGCGATGCTGTCCTACGCCACCGGCGGTTCGGGGCAGGGCGCCGAGGTGGACAAGGTCGCGCTGGCCACCAAGCTGGTCCGGGAGCGGCGGCCGGACCTGCCCGTCGAGGGCCCGATCCAGTACGACGCCGCCGTCGACCCGAGCGTGGCCGCGACCAAGCTGCCCGGCAGCGACGTGGCGGGCCGGGCCACCGTGCTGATCTTCCCGGACCTGAACACGGGCAACAACACCTACAAGGCGGTGCAGCGCTCGGCGGGCGCGGTCGCGGTGGGCCCGGTGATGCAGGGCCTGCGCAAGCCGGTCAACGACCTGTCCCGGGGCGCGACGGTGCGCGACATCATCTCCACCGTCGCCATCACCGCCATCCAGTCGCAGGTGACCTCATGAAGATCCTGGTGCTCAACGTCGGCTCCGCCTCGGTCAAGTGGGGCCTCTACGTCGACGGCAGGTCCGTGGACGGCGGGCTGGTGGACCGGGTCACCGACCCGGCGCAGGCCGTACGCGAGGTGCTGTTCTCCGCCGACGTGTCCGAGCTGGACGCGGTGGGCCACCGGGTGGTGCACGGCGGGCTGCGTTTCTCCACTCCGACGCTGATCGACGACGAGGTCCTGGAGGCGGTGACCCGGCTCATCCCGCTGGCCCCGCTGCACAACCCGGTGAACCTGGCCGGGATCCGGATCGCCCGGGAGATGCTGCCCGGGGTGCCGCAGGCGGCCGTGTTCGACACCGCGTTCCACCGCACCATCCCGCCCGCGCAGGCGATGTACGCCATCGACGTCGAGGTGGCGCAGGAGAACGGCATCGCCCGCTACGGCTTCCACGGCACGTCGCACGCGTACGTCTCGCACCGCACCGCGAAGCTGCTCGGCCGCGATCCCGACGAGCTCAACGTGATCACCCTGCACCTCGGCAACGGGGCCAGTGCGTGCGCCGTGCGAGGCGGGCGCAGCGCGTCCACCAGCATGGGCCTCAGCCCGCTGGAAGGGCTGGTGATGGGCAGCCGCAGCGGCAACATCGACCCCGCGGTCGTGTTCCACCTGCACCGGGTGGCCGGCATGTCGTTCGACGCCATCGACGACCTGCTCAACAAGCGCAGCGGCCTGCGCGGCCTGTGCGGGGACGGCGACATGCGGGAGGTGCTGCGCCGCCGCGCGGACGGCGACGCGGCCGCCACGCTCGCCTTCGACGTGTACTGCGAGCGGGTCAAGGGCTACGTCGGCGCCTACTACGCGCTGCTGGGCCGGGTGGATGCGATCACCTTCACGGCCGGGGTGGGCGAGAACGCCGCGCCGGTCCGCGAGGCCTCGCTGTCCGGGCTGGGCGCGCTCGGCATCACGGTGGACCCGGCGCGCAACGACGCCGCCTCCCGCGAGGAGCGTCTCATCTCGCCGGACGGCGCGCCGGTGGCGGTGTGCGTCATACCCACCGACGAGGAGCTGGAGATCGCCACCCAGACCGCGGAGCTGCTCGCTCGCTGACCTCGCTGACCTCGCTGCTCTCGGTGATCGATCACGACGACCCGAACGCCAGACCAGTCCGGTTTGAAACAGTTTCGGATGGGTTCGGCGCCAACCGCACGTGGGGCACAATGGCTCCGTCGTGATCATCAGTACGAAGACGAGGCGCCGCATGTTCGCACATCAGCTCGGCGACGGAGCCGAGCTCCGCCCCATCGAACCCTGGCAGGCCGAGGAGTTCCTGACCCACATGGACCGGGCCCGCGCCGACGTGGACGAGTGGATCCCGTTCGCCACCCGGTCCACCGACCTGGACTCGGCCCGCGCGACGCTGCAGCGCTACGCCGACATGCAGGCCGCCGACACCGGGCGCATCCTCGGCATCTGGCTGGACGGCACGCTCGTCGGCGGCTGCATGGTGTTCCGCTTCGACGCCGAGGCCGGCAACTGCGAGGTGGGCGTCTGGCTCGAGCCGGCCGGGCAGGGCCGGGGCCTGATCACCCGCGCGGTGCGCCACGTGCTCGACTGGGTGTTCCAGGTGCGCGGCATGAGCCGGGCCGAGTGGCACACCAGCCCGAAGAACGAGCGCAGCCTGGCCGTGGCGGCCCGGCTCGGCTTCACCCGCGAGGGCGTGCTGCGCGAGGCGTACCCGTACCGCGGCGTACGCCACGACACGGTGGTCCTGTCGCTGCTGGCCCGAGAGTGGCCGCAGGCCTGACCGCCCCTTCCGGCCGAAGTTCTCGCCATGCCGGTCCGGCACGGCGAGAGCTTCGCTCAGGCAGGCGGGTCAGCGGCCGTGGTCGAGGACGATCTTGCCGAAGCCGGCGCCGGTGGCCAGGCGCTCGAACGCGGCGCGGGCGTCGGCGAAGTCGAGGACGGTGTCCACCACCGGCGCGATCTTGCGGGCCGCCATCAGCTCCAGCAGCGCGGCCAGCTCGTCCCGGGTGCCCATGGTCGAGCCGACGATCTCCTGCTGCAGGAAGAAGACCCGGCGCAGGTCCACGGTGGCCAGATGGCCGGAGGTCGAGCCGGACACCACGATGCGCCCGCCCGGCTTGGTGCTCTTCACCGAGTGGTCGAAGGTGGCCTCGCCGACGGTCTCGATCACCACGTCGACCCGCTCCGGCAGCCGCTCCCCCGGCGCCAGCGCGGTGGCGCCGAGCCCGGTGGCGTTCTCCCGCTTGGCCTCGTCCCGGCTGGTCGCGTAGACCCGCGCGCCGAGCGCTCCGGCCAGCACGATCGCCGCGGTGGCCACCCCGCCGCCCGCGCCCTGCACCAGCACGCTGCCGCCCTCGGGCAGCCGCCCCCGGGTGGTGAGCATGCGGTACGCCGTCAGCCAGGCGGTCGGCAGGCAGGCGGCGTCGGTGAAGGTCATGCCCGCGGGCTTGGGCACCAGGTTGCGGCGCGGCACGGTGACCAGGTCGGCCAGCGTCCCCTGGTGCCGCTCCGACAGCAGCGAGCGCTTCGGGTCGAGCGTCTCGTCACCGCCCCCGGCGGCCGGGTCGCCGACCACGGCGTGCACGACCACCTCGTTGCCGTCCTCGTCGACGCCCGCGGCGTCGCAGCCCAGGATCATCGGGAGCTGGTCGGCGGACAGGCCCACCCCGCGCAGCGACCACAGGTCGTGGTGGTTGAGGGCGCTGGCCATCACGCGGACCGTGGCCCAGCCCTCGGGCGCCTGCGGTTCGGGCCGCTCGCCCACGGCGAGACCGGCCAGCGGGTTGTCCGGATTGATGGAGTCGGCATAGACGGCACGCATGGCCCGACGCTAACAGCAGTGGGGCCGCCGTTCCGGAGCACCCTGAAGGTCCGTTCAGCAGTGCAGGTCAACGCGGTACGGGGAGGGGTGCCCGGAAGAGCCGGGCCCCGGCGCGAGCGGCGCGGCGGGGCCCGACGGCCCCGCGGGACCGGTTAGGCGCGTACCACGCCCTCGTGGCGGGCGGCGTCGGCGACGGCGGCGGCCACCGCGGGCGCGACGCGCGGGTCGAGCGCGCTGGGCACGATCGCCTCGGCGCTGAGCTCGGCGGCGACCACGTCGGCGATGGCGGTCGCGGCGGCCAGCTTCATGCCCTCGGTGATGCGGGTGGCGCCGGCGTCGAGCGCGCCGCGGAAGATGCCCGGGAAGGCGAGCACGTTGTTGATCTGGTTCGGGAAGTCGCTGCGGCCGGTGGCCACCACGGCGGCGTACCGGGCGGCGACGTCCGGGTGCACCTCGGGCGTGGGATTGGCCAGCGCGAAGATCATGCCGCCGGGCGCCATCCGGGCCACCGCCTCCTCGGCGATCTGCCCGCCGGAGACGCCGATGAGCACGTCCGCGCCGTCCAGCGCCGCGGCGATGCCGCCGGAGAGGCCGCGCGCGTTGGTCTGCTCCGCCAGCTCCGCCTTGGCCGAGCCGGGCGCCAGGTCGGGCCGGCCCGCGTGGATCGCGCCGCGCGAGTCGCACACGATCACGGCGGCCGGGTCCACCCCGCCCGCGATCAGCATCTTCGTGACGGCGACCCCGGCCGCGCCCGCGCCCGAGACCACCACCCGCAGGTCGCACAGCTTGCGGTCGAGCAGCGTCGCCGCGTTGCGCAGCGCCGCGAACACGACCACCGCGGTCCCGTGCTGGTCGTCGTGGAACACGGGGATGTCGAGCGCTTCGACCAGCCGCCGCTCGATCTCGAAGCAGCGCGGCGCGGCGATGTCCTCCAGGTTGATGCCGCCGAAGCCGGGCGCGAGCGCCTTGACGACGGCCACGATCTCGTCGGTGTCCTGCGTGTCCAGGCAGACCGGCACCGCGTCGACGCCGCCGAACTGCTTGAACAGGACCGCCTTGCCCTCCATCACGGGCATCGCCGCGCGCGGGCCGATGTTGCCCAGGCCGAGCACGGCCGAGCCGTCGGTCACCACGGCCACCGTGCGCCCGACCCAGGTGTAGTCGTACACCAGGGCGGGGTCGGCGGCGATCGCCTCGCACACCAGCGCGACGCCGGGTGTGTAGGCCAGGGAGAGATCTTCTCGGGTGGTCAGCGGCACCGTGCTCGTGACGGCCATCTTGCCGCCCCGGTGCCTCTCGAAAGCTGGATGATCCACTGTGGACTCCCACTATGACAACGCACACGAGCCGAGTCGGTTCAACGACGGGTCAGCGTTGACACGGCGCGGCGAGGTCACGGGGTTCTCCCGAAGCCCGGAGTGTAGACCCGGCACCACAGATGATCAATGACCAGGGTCACGGGTTGTGGCATTTCACACCTGGTGAGGGCCGTGTCGGATTCACTCACGGGCCCTTTCCCGGGCCCTCAGGAGCGCCGGGCGGGGCCAGTAACGGCAGACCACCCGGCCCAGCGCGTCGGCCACGCCGTACGCCCGCGAGTCGTCGGTGACCAGGCCGTTGTCGCCGAGCAGCCAGACGCCGCCGTCCTGGAGCCGGGCCACCCGCTTGACGACCAGCAGCTCGGGCCGCGCCCGGAAGCGCGCGACGACCACGTCGCCCGGCCGGACGGGGCGCCCGCCGCGGCGTACCAGCAGCATGTCGCCGTGGCGCAGGGTCGGCGCCATGGACGGGCCGTGCACGAGGACGGGAAACAGCGGCCAGCGCAACAAAGCCTCCGCGGCGGAGTAGGGTCGGCAAGGGGATCATTGTCCCGTTCAGACCTCAGTCAGCTCATGGAGGACTCCGATGCAGTTCTTGAAAGGACGCGGCCTGAAGCCGCGCACGGTGGTCAGCGCTCACTGCGACCTGCCGTGTGGCGTATACGACCCGGCGCAGGCCCGGATCGAGGCTGAGTCGATCAAGGCGATCTGCGAGAAGTACCAGGCCAACACCGACCCGGAGTTCCGGACCCGGGCGCTGGTCATCAAGGAGCAGCGGGCCGAGCTGGTCAAGCACCACCTGTGGGTGCTGTGGACCGACTACTTCAAGGCCCCGCACTTCGAGAAGTACCCGAACCTGCACCAGCTGTTCAACGAGGCCACCAAGCTGGCCGGCGCGGGTGGTGCCAAGGGCCAGGCCGACCCGGCCGTCGCCGAGCAGCTGCTGGTGAAGATCGACGAGATCGCGAAGATCTTCTGGGAGACCAAGCAGGCCTGATGTCCGTGCTCGCCGGGTGGCCGTTCCGGTCACCCGGCTGCACCGGACGACGAGTGCGCGCGGACGGCCGGTCATGAGCTAGGCTCCGCCCGGGGGGTTGGGCCAGGTGAGTCAGATTCTGCAACCGACGGCGATGTCGCTGACCGACAACGTTGTTGCCGTCACCGTGCCCGCCGACGGCGGCTGGCTGGGCGTGCTGCGTACGGCGACGGCCGGGCTGGCCGCGCGCCTGCGTTTCGCCGGTGACAAGATCGAGGACCTGCGCATCGCCGTGGACGAGGCGTGCGCGATGCTCCTCGGGATCGCACCCCCCGGCGCGCAGCTGCACTGCCGCTTCGAGATCGGCGCCACCGAGCTGACCGTGGCCATCTCCGCGCCGGTCAACGGCAAGAAGAAGCTCCCGAACGACTCCGCCTTCGCGTGGAAGGTGCTCAGCGGACTCACCTCGCGGGTCGACGCCGAGCAGGCCGAGGGCGTGGCCACCATCCGCCTGGTCACCGAGCTGCCGCAGCAGCCCGCCGCGGCCTGACCGCCGCGCCACCGGGCCGCCGGTCGCGCCCGGTCAGGCGCGCTCGCGCCAGCCCAGCCAGCGGGTCGTCGCCGGGGCCAGCACCAGGCCGATGACGGCCAGCGCGCTGCCCATGACGGTCCAGCCCGCAGCGGGCAGCCCGCCATTGATCATGAAGAACGCGGGTGCCGTGATCATCAGCTCCAGCGCCAGCCCCGGACCCCGCACGCCGGGCCGGCGGCGCAGCAGCCCCCACGCCACCGCGCCCAGCCAGGCGGCGATGGCCAGCGCGAACACGGTCACCCCGGCGGCCAGCCGGAGGTCCGTGGCGCGCGCGGTGAAGTCGGCGTACACCAGCACCGCGGCCAGCACGGTCACGGCCACAGCCTGCAGCAGGACCAGCGCGACCGCGCCGTACAGCGTCGCGGGCGGCCGGGTGGCGGCGGTCTCGGCGGACATCGGGGACCCCTCTCACGGCTCTGCCTGGCCGCCCACCGCGCCGCGCGGGCGGTCCGGCGAGGGTCTCAGGTTCGCCAGGAACCCTAACCGAAGCACGGTGAACGCCGTCTCCCAGCGTGCGGCCCGCGTAACAGGAGGTCACCGCGCCGGGTACATTCCCGTCATGCGAGGTCTGCTCGTCGTCAACCCCAAGGCGACCACCACGTCCGCCCGCACCCGCGACGTGCTGGCCGGTGCGCTGCGCAGCGAGATGGAGCTGGCCATCGGCTTCACCCGGCGTCGCGGGCACGGTTTCGACCTGGCCCGGGACGCCGCTGCGGGCGGGGTCGACGTGGTCGTGGCGCTCGGCGGCGACGGCACCGTGAACGAGGTCGTCAACGGCCTGATGGCGGCCGGGCGCGGCGCGCAGGGCCCGGCGCTGGCCGTGGTGCCGGGCGGCTCCACCAACGTGTTCGTGCGCGCGCTGGGCCTGCCCCGCTACGCGGTGGACGCCACCTCGGTGATCCTGCGTGCGCTGCGCCGGGGCAGCACCCGTACGGTCAGCCTGGGCCTGGCCGACGACCGCTACTTCACCTTCTGCGCGGGCCTGGGCCTGGACGCCGCGGTGGTGCGCCGGGTCGAGCAGGCGCGGCGCAAGGGCCGCCGCTCCACCCCGGGCCTCTACCTGCGCTCCACCCTCGGGCAGTACTTCGTCGAGGGCCGCCGCGAACCCGGGATCACCGTGGAGGAGCCGGGCGCCGAGATCGAGGGCGGCCTGGCCAACGTGATCGTGCAGAACACCGCCCCGTGGACGTACCTCGGCGAGCGGGAGGTGCACGCGAGCCCCCGCGCGTCCTTCGACGCGGGGCTCGACGTGCTGGCGCTGCGGGCCCTCCACCTGCCCTCCACCCTCCACACGGTCACCCAGATGCTGACTCATCAGCCAGACGATCCGGACGAACGGGGAGAGATGTCCGGAAAAAAGATCATGGTGCGCCACGATCTGGCGGAGTTCGTCGTCCGTTGCGCCACCCCCCAGGCGTTCCAACTAGACGGCGACTATCTAGGTGAGCGCGAAAAGGTGAAATTCACCTCGGTGCCCGGGGCACTGCGCGTAATCTGCTAAGAGTCGCTGTCGAAAGGCCGCGAAATGGCGATCTGTGTCAATGGGCACACGTGACACAAGCTGGAAATCCTGGCGACGCATTACGGCTCGTACTACATTGATCACTGACTGTCGCATGTCGGGGTCCGGGGTCACGCCCGGTGATCCGGACAAAACGGTCGTGAGCTTGCTCACCCGTCCGTCCTAATTTCGGGCACCCCCCTTGACATCGCGGGAGTTCGTGAAAGCATTCACAAGCGTACCGAGCGCTGAACCTGTTGCGCCGACACGCGCTGCTGATTTCGGTAGCGGTCCGTAACAACTGGATCGCATCCAAATCGCTTCACGCGCGTTCGCATACAGAGAAGCCCGAACGTACCAAACGCATCGTTAGCAATCTCCACTGCCATCACAAGGAGTGTTTCCGCCATGGACTGGCGCCACCATTCAGTCTGCCGCGACGAAGACCCGGAGCTGTTCTTCCCGATCGGGACGTCCGGCCCCGCACTGCTTCAGGTCGAGCAGGCGAAGAAGGTGTGCGGGCGGTGCCCCGTCTCCAACGAGTGCCTCAAGTGGGCGCTGGAGACCGGTCAGGACGCGGGAGTCTGGGGTGGGATGAGCGAAGAGGAGCGGCGCGCCGTCAAGCGCCGTGGCGGCCTCCGGGTCCGCGCGCACTCCCTCTGAGCACCCAGCGACACCTGCACCACAACGCCTCGCCACAAAACGTAGAAAGCCCCGAGCGCTGAAGCTCCGGGGCTTTTACGTTGTCCGGGTCTGTGGGGCGGTGGGCATGATCGCGGCTTCGTGTCAGAAAGTGCGGCTGGACCCGAGGTTTCGACACGAGAACGCGATCTTCGCGTGGGACAGCGCCAGCCAGGGTCACGCCGGCCGGGGCATGGTCGCGGCTTCGTGTCGCATTGTGCGGCTAGACCAGAGGTTTGGACACGAGACCGCGATCTTTGCCGGAGGGTGGCCGCCGAGGGCGGAGCGGGCGGGCACGCCCAGGACAGACAAGATCACGAATGTCGGCCCGTGACCAGGGAAATACGGTGCGTGAAACGACCCGGAAACCGGCTCAGGCGGTCACGAGAGCGCGTTGCGGAGCGACCGCATCCACGCGGTGCAGAACGAGCCGAACGAGCTCTCTCGACGCTCCCAGGGGCGCTGCCGCGCCGATCGCGCCGGCGTCTCGCGCATCGGCGACGATCGCCTCATACAGCCGCCCGGGCGCGAGGAAGTACGACGCGGCCGCCACCCGGCGCGCCCCGGTCTCGCGCAGCGCCGCGACCGCCTGCCCGCCGGTGGGCGCGGCCGCGCTGGCATACGCGGCCCGGCACGGCACGCCGAGCCGCCGTCCCAGCTCCGCCGCGACCTCGTCGACCATCGCCCGCCCGGACGCGACGCTGGTCCCCGCCGCGGCCAGCACGACCGCGTCATAACCGGCGCCAGCGCCCGCGGTGACCGCACCCGCCCGCCCGGGCACCGCCTCGTGCAGGCGGCGCACCAGCCCGGCGAGCAGGGGCTCGGACACCGCGCCGAGGGTGTCCGTGATCACGCAGTCGTACCCGGCGACCTGGGCGGGCAGGTCCACCCGCCCGTGGTACGCCCGGGTCAGCAGCAGCGGCACCACCACCGGCGCGGGTGCGCCCGCGGCCCGCAGCGCGGCCAGCACGTCCGCCGGGCGCGGCTCGGCCAGCTCCAGGAACGCCACCCGGACGTCCAGCCCCGGCCGCGCGCAGGCGACCGCACGGGCCAGCGCCCGCGTCTCGGCCTGTGCGCGCGGGTCGCGCGAGCCGTGCGCGACCAGCACCACGGGCGCGGGTGCGCCCGTGGGGCCGGCCGTCAGCGCGTCACGCGGCATGCAGACCGCACTCGGTCTTGTCGAACATCGCCCAGCGGCCCGAACGCGGGTCCTCGCCCGGCTGGGTGCGCCGGGTGCACGGCCAGCAGCCGACCGAGCCGTAGCCCTGGTTCAGCAGCTGGTTGACCGGGATGTCGTGGCGGGCGATGTACGCGTCCACATCGTCCTGGGTCCAGGTCGCCAGCGGGTTGACCTTGACCTTGCCGCGGTTCTGCTCGAAGTGCACGACGGGGGTGTTGGCGCGGGTCGGCGCCTCGTCGCGGCGCAGGCCGGCGGCCCACGCCTCGTATCCGGCGAGCGCCTCCTCCAGCGGCTTCACCTTGCGCAGGTAGCAGCAGGAGTCGGGGTCGCGGGCGTAGAGCCGGGGGCCGTAGCGCTCGTCCTGCTCGGCGACGGTCAGCTCGGGGCGCACGGTCCGCACGGTCACCGGGATGGTCCGGGTGACCCGGTCGCGCACCCGCAGCGTCTCCGGGAAGTGCAGGCCGGTGTCGAGGAAGACCACCTCGATGCCGGGCACGACCCGGGCCGCCACGTGCGCCAGCACGGCGTCGGCCATGGAGCTGGTGACGCAGAAGCGCGACCCGAACGTGGCCGCCGCCCAGCCGACGATCTCTTCGGCGGGCGCGCCCTCCAGCTCGGCCCCGGCCCGGCTCGCCAGATCCATCAGTTCCGCGGTGGAACGCCGCACGTCCACGGTCATTGCGTCACCCTCCCCAGCAGTCCGATCATCTTCAGCGCGAAAACCCGTCGGCACGCTCGGCACTCCCACTGCCCGTGGGTGCCGGCGGCCGGCTCCCCTGCCTCGTTCTCCGGACCCGCGTGCGGGCGCAGGTACGCCTCCTCGCCACAGAACGGGCAGTAGTACGGCACCGCCCGTTGACTGCCGTCCGAACTCATCGCAGCTCCTCCTCGTCGACCCGCAGCACCCACTCGGCGAAGGGCTCCATGGCGTCCTTGCGGCCTTCGAGGTAGCGGCGGGTCAGGCGCTCGGCGTACTCAGGCAGCTCCTCGACCGTGGTCTTGAGACCGCGCAGCTTGCGCCCGAAGTTCGGGTTCTGCCCCTGGGCCATGCTCAGCCCGCCGCCCAGGTGCACCTGGAAGCCCTCGACCAGCTCGCCGTTCGGGCCGGGCACCAGCTGGCCCTTGAGGCCGATGTCGGCGACCTGGGTGCGGGCGCAGGCGTTGGGGCAGCCGTTCACGTTGATCGAGATGGAGCCGTCGATCCGGCCGATGGTGCGCTCCAGGTGCGCCACGGTCCGTTCCGCGGTGGCCTTGGTCTCGACGATGGCCAGCTTGCAGTACTCGATGCCGGTGCAGGCCATCGTGTCGCGCCGCCAGGTCGACGGCCGGGCCTGCAGCCCGACCGCGTCCAGCGCGGCGATCAGCGACTCGACCTTCTCCTCGGCCACGTCGAGCACCAGCAGCTTCTGGTACGGCGTCAGCCGCACCCGGCCCGACCCGTGCGCCTCGGCGATGTCGGCGACCTGCGCCAGCACCGTGCCGCTGACCCGGCCCGCGACGGCCGCCGCGCCGACGTAGAACTTCCCGTCCCGCTGGCGGTGCACGCCGATGTGGTCGATCGGGTGCTCGGGCAGCTTCGGCGCGGGGCCGTCGACCAGCTTGCGGCCGACGAACTCGTCCTCCAGGATCTGCCGGAACTTCGCCACGCCCCAGTCGGCGACCAGGAACTTGATGCGCGCCCGGTTGCGCAGGCGGCGGTAGCCGTAGTCGCGGAACAGCCGGCACACGCCCAGCCACACCTCGGCCACCTCGGCCAGCGGCACCCAGACGCCCAGGCGCTGGGCCAGCATCGGGTTGGTGGACAGGCCGCCGCCGACCCACAGGTCGAAGCCGGGCCCGTGCTCCGGGTGCTCGACCCCGAGGAACGCGATGTCGTTGGCCTCGTACGGCACGTCCGGCAGCCACGAGATCACGGACTTGAACTTGCGGGGCAGGTTGGACAGCGACGGATCGCCGATGTACTTCTCGACGATCTCGGTGACCGCCGGGGTGCCGTCCAGCACCTCGTCCTCGCTGACCCCGGCGACCGGGCTGCCGAGCACCACGCGCGGGGTGTCGCCGCAGGCCTCGGTGGTGGACAGGCCCACCGCCTCGACCTCGCGCCAGATCGCGGGCACGTCCTCGATGCGGACCCAGTGCAGCTGGATGTTCTGCCGGTCGGTGATGTCGGCGGTGTCCCGGCCGTACTTCGCCGAGACGTCCGCGATCGCGCGCAGCTGGGCCAGGTCGAGCTGGCCGCCGTCGACGCGGATGCGGAGCATGAAGTACTCGTCGTCGAGCTCGTGCGGCTCGAGCACCGCGGTGCGGCCGCCGTCGATCCCGGGCTTGCGCTGCGTGTAGAGGCCCCACCAGCGCAGCCGGCCGCGCAGGTCGGCCGGGTCGATGGAGGCGAAGCCGCGATGGGCGTAGATGTTCTCGACCCGGGCGCGGACGTTGAGCCCGTTGTCGTCCTTCTTGGTGCGCTCGTTCGGGTTCAGCGGCTCGCGGTGCCCGAGCGCCCACTGACCCTCGCCGCGGGGCTTGCGCGCGGCCCGGCCGGGGGTGCCTGCCGATGATGACGGTGCTGCCGATGCTGCCATCGCAGCGTCCTCCTGTAGTCAGTGGAGCGAGGACGCGCCTATGCGCCAGCACCGCGGTCGAACGCGGATTCAAGCAGATGAATGCTCCGGCGCGTATGCGCGCCCGGGTTTCGAAAAAACGGACGGGCGCAGTCAGCCAGCCGGACAGATGGCGCTGCGCACGCGGCCGAAATCGATGTGGCGGCGGGCGGTCAGCCCGAGCCCCATCAGGCGGCGGTTCACAGCGGCGGTCATGCAGTCACTTTCTCACGGCGGGCAGACCCGTGCCAATCACCGATCGCGTCACGTCCCACATTCTGACGCGGACGTGACGCAGATCGCTCTTTGTTAAAACAGGGACTAACGCTCGCGTTTGGCGAGCGGCACGAACAGCAGCGCCTCGGTGCCGCCCTCGGCCCGGTTGCGCAGCTCGATGGTGCCCCGCAGCTCGCCCGTGGTCAGCGTACGGATGATCTGCAGGCCCAGCCGCTTGTTCGTGGTCGGGTCGAAGTCCTCCGGCAGCCCGCGCCCGTTGTCGGCGACGGTCACGTGCAGCTCCCGCTTGGCCCGCTCCACGTGCACCACCACCTCGGCGCCGTCCACGACCTCGCCCCCCATCGAGTCGAACCCGTGCTCGACCGCGTTGAGCAGCAGCTCGTTGAGCACCATGACCAGCGGGGTGGCGATCTCGGCGGGCAGCACGCCGAAGCTGCCCTCGCGCCGGGTGCGCACCGGCGACTCGGGCGCGGCCACCTCGGCGGCCGCGTTGGCCACCCGGTCCACGATGCCGTCGAACTCGACCGCCTCGTCGGCGGACATGGCCAGGGTCTCGTGCACCAGCGCGATCGAGGCGACCCGGCGCACCGACTCCTCCAGCGCCGCCCGCGCCTCCGGCAGGGTGACCCGGCGCGCCTGCAGGCGCAGCAGCGCCGCGACCGTCTGCAGGTTGTTCTTCACCCGGTGGTGGATCTCCCGGATGGTCGCGTCCTTGGTGATCAGGGCGCGGTCCCGGCGCTTGACCTCGGTGATGTCGCGGACCAGCACCAGCGCGCCGATCGGCACGCCCGCCGGCATCAGCGGCAGCGCCCGGCTGAGCACGGTCGCCGTACGCGCCTCGATCTCCTTGCGGGCCGGGGCGTCGCCGCGCAGCGCGGACAGGATGCGGTTGCTGGCCTCCGAACCCTCCAGCGGGTCCTCGGCGAGCCGGTTGAACATCGCGGCCAGGTCCTCGCCGACCAGATGCGCGGAGAAGCCCAGGCGGCGGATCGCGGACTGCGCGTTGGGCGAGGCGTAGGTGACCTTGCCGCTGCCGTCCAGCCGGATCAGGCCGTCCCCGACGCGCGGCGCGGACGTGGTCTCCCCCGGGTGGCGCACCGCCGGGAAGGTGCCGTCGGCGATCATCTGCGCCAGGTCGTCGGCCGTGGTCAGGTAGTTCAGCTCCAGCTGGCTGGGCGTGCGCGCGGTGGACAGGTTGGTGTCCCGGCCCACCACGGCGATCACCGCGCCCGCCTCGCCGTCGTCGGCGCGGCGCCGCACCGGGATCGCCTCGTGCCGCGCCGGGGTGTCGCCGTACCAGACCGGGTCGCCCTCCCGCCAGATGCGGCCCTGCTCGCGCGCCACCCCCAGGTGGGCCACCTCGGGCCCGCTGGAGGTGCGCCCCACCTGGTCGTCCTGGTACGCCGTGGGCGCGGTGGTCGGCCGCACCTGCGCCACGCAGAGGAACGACGGCGTGCCACCGCCCGGCTCGCTCTCCACCGGCACCCACAGCAGCAGGTCGGCGAAGGAGAGGTCGGAGATCAGCTGCCAGTCGCCGGCGAGCCGGTGCAGGTGATCGATGTCGGCCGGGCCGAGCGACGTGTGCTCCTCGACCAGTTCACGCAGCGTTGACACGCGATCAGCGTCTCACGCCCGGGTGCCCGCGCGGCCACCGCCCGCACACCCACCCGAAGATCACCCGACTTGCCGGGCAGGTGTGCGTATCTTGGCGCGCGATACGCCCGGTTGCCTGGCAAGTCGGATGATCTCGGCGGGGTCAGAGGGTCGCGGTGACCTTCTTGAGGCCGCGGGGGGCGTCGGGGTCTTCGCCGCGGGCCAGCGCCAGGGAGAGGGCGAGCTGCTGGAGGGGGAGGATCTCCAGGAGGGGGGCGTAGCGCTCGTCGACGGCGGGGACGTCGAGGCGGGCCGAGGCGCCGGGGACGGACTCGGGGCCGACCACCACGACGTCCGCGCGGCGCTCGTCGAGGCGGGTGAGCACCTCGCGCATGGCCTGGCCGCCCAGTCCGGCGCCGACCATGGCCAGCACCGGCACGTCCGGGTCGGTCATCGCCAGCGGACCGTGCAGCAGGTCCGCACCGGAGAACGCGAGCGCCGGCAGGTACGACGTCTCCATCAGCTTCAGCGCCGCCTCGCGGGCGGTCGGGTAGGCGTAGCCGCGGCCGGTGGTCACCATCCGGGCCGCGAACCGGTAGCGCGCGGCCAGCTCGGCGGCGGTCGGGTCGGCCAGGGTCTGCCGGGCCAGCTCCGGCAGCCGCTCCAGCGCGGCGCGCTCCTCGGCGGGCAGCGCACCGTCGCCGGCGCGTACCCCCTCGATGAGCATCAGCAGCGCGAACAGCTCGGCGGTGTACGTCTTGGTGGCGGCGACCGCCCGCTCGTGCCCGGCCGCGACGTCGACCGACAGCTCGGCGGTCTGCGCGAGCACGGACTCGGGGTTGTTGGTCACCGCGAGGGTGAGCGCGCCGGAGCCGCGGGCGACCCGCAGCACCTCGGCCAGGTCGGGCGAGCCGCCGCTCTGCGAGACGCCGATCACCAGCGCGTGCGACAGGTCGGGGCGGGCACCGAAGACGGTGATCGCGCTCGGCGAGGCGAGCCCGGCGGGCAGGCCCAGCCGGATCTCGGTGAGGTAGGCCGCGTACAGCGCCGCGTGGTCGGACGTGCCGCGCGCGGTGAACACCACGTGCTTGGGCTTCCGCTCGGCGATCACCTTGGCGACCTGTGCGATGGCGTCGGCGCGCGCGGGCGCCAGCAGCCCGGCGTACACCTCCGGCTGCTCGGCGATGTCCGCTGCCATCCCGCTGCCGCGCTGGCCCATCTCTTCTCCCTACCACTTCGCCCGGTGATGCTGCGCGATATCGCGCGTTCGGTGCGCAGTCTTGCACGATGTTGACTGCGAAGGCAACACTGCGCGCAGAAACGAGCAGGGGCACACAACGCCCGCGCGCGGCTCTACCCTGTGCCACCGAGGGAGGGTCACGTGTCCGACGGCGTCAACGATCCGCAGCAGGAGGCCTTGGGCGAGCTCGCCCTCGCCACCCTCGCCCTCGACGAGCACGACGCCGAGCACGCGGTACGCCACCTCGCCGCCGCGCTCGGCCACGACCCGCGCCTGCCCGAGGCGCACGAACTGCTCGCGAAGATCGCCGCCCGCGCCGACGACGGCGGGCTCAGGCTGTTCCACCCCGGCGAGCGCGCCACCGCCGGCCGCGTGGTCGCCTTCGCGCACGTGCTCGCCCGGCACGGCCGCCACGCCGACGCGCTCACCCTGCTCGCCCAGGCCACCGTGCACGACCCCGCCCGGCCCTGGGCCGACGTCAGCTGGGTGCAGGCCCTCGACCCGGCCGCCCTCCCGCCGGAGCACCTGCTCCGGGTGCTGCTGTCGGTGCTGGGCGCGCTCCCCGACCCCGCCCCCGCGCACATCGCGCGGGCCACCCGGCCATACCTCGACCTGGCCCGCCGCGCCCTGGTGGCCCACCCCCGCGAGGCCCTGCTGCACGGCGCCGCCTCCGGGGTGGCGCGGCGGCTGCGCGAGCTGCCACTCGCGCTGGCCTGGGCCGAGCGGGGGGTACGCCTGCAGTCCGGCAAGCTCACCGAGATGTGGTGGGGCAACGCCCTGCGCGCCGACGGGCGGCTGGACGAAGCGGTGCGGGCCATGCGGGCCGCCCAGCGGCACGACCCCGACGACCTGTCCGTCGCCTCCGACCTCGCGCTGTGGCTCACCGAGCTCGGCCACACCGCCGAAGCCCTCGCCCTCATCGAGGAGGCCACCGCCAAGGACCCGTCGTACGACTGCGCCGTGCACACCGCGCACCGGCTGCGCTTCCTCGCCGACGGCGACCCCGGCCACCTGGTCGCCCTCGCCGACTTCATGCGCGCCACCACCGACGCCAGCCACGAGCACCACGACCTGCAGCAGTGCTGCGAACGGCTGCCCTGGCTCGGCTTCGTGCCCGAGGAGGGCGACCCGGTCCCGCCCGCCGGACCCCGGCCCGACCCGCCGCAGCCCGCCGCCGCCCGCGCGATCGCCGCCATGCTGCCGCTCGGCTGGGCACCCCCGCCGATGACCTACGACGCCGCGGTGCGGCTGGCCGGCATACCCGCCGAGGACCTGCTCGCGGCGCTGTCCCACCCACCCGTCCCGGCGGGCGCCGATCCTGAACGGGTGCCCGCCGCGCGGCGCCTCCTGCGGCTGTGGTGCTGCCTCGGTCTGCTGCACCACCGTGCCGGGGAGCCCTGGTTCGGCTCCACCCGGCGGCGGCTGCTGCTGGACGTCGCCCTCGGCGCCGGGGACGGTGCCGTCGAGGCGCTGTACGCGCTGGTCGCCGCGGCGTGGGTGGACCCCGCCTGCCGCGCCGACGTCGCCGCCCTGCTGGAGGCCCGGCTGCGCGCGGTTCCCGAAGGACGCCGCATCCACCCGTTCACCGCCGACGTCGCGGTGGCTCAGCTCGCCTACATCACCCCCGGCATGCCCCCCGCCGCCCGCACCCTGGCCGGCCGCATCACCGGCGACGCCCTCCTCGGCTCCGGCTCCGCCGCCAACCCGGCCACCGCCCTCCCCCGGCCCCGCCGCCCCTGGCTCTCCCGCCTCCTCCGCCGCCCCTGACCTCCTCGCTCCGCCCGATCCGGGGCCAGCGCCGTGGCCGAAGGGCCCATGATCGCGATTTCGTGTCACAACCTGGGGTCCAGCCACACTTTGTGACACGAGACGGCGATCTCCCGCGCGACCGGGCCGGGCGGGGAGGGTCGGCGCAGGGCCGGGTATGGCGAGGCCCCGCCGGCGCGGCCGGGAACGGCGGCGCGGGCGGGGCCTCGGTGGTGGCGCGGGGGTTACTCGACGGCGACCAGGGGACGGGCCTCGGCGCCTTCGGCGGTGGGCTCGCCGCCGCGCAGCGGGACCTCCTTGATGAACCAGGCCGCGATCGGGACCAGGATCGCGAAGCCCAGCGCCCACCAGAACAGACCCGAGGTGGCGTACGCGATGCCGTGCAGCACCGCCTCCTTCATCGGCGCGGGCAGCAGGTCGAGCTTGTCCGGCTGCAGGCCGCCGACGTTGAACTCCATGTTGCCGCCGGGCGCGCCCGCGGGCAGCACGCTGCCGAGGTCGTCCTTGAGCCGGTCGACGAACACCGCGCCGAAGATCGACACACCGAACGAGCCGCCGATGGAGCGCACGAACGTCGCCGTCGAGCTGGACACGCCCAGGTCCTTCTGCTCCACGCTGTTCTGCGCGATGAGCATGGTGGTCTGCATGAGGAAGCCCATGCCGACGCCGAGCACCACCATGTAGATCGAGGACTCGGTGATGCTGGTGTCCACGTCGAGGCGGGTGAGCAGCACCATCGCCAGGGCGAGGGTGATGCCGCCGAGGATCGGGAAGATCCGGTAGCGGCCGGTCTTGGTGATGGTCCGGCCCGCGACGATCGAGGTGACCATCATGCCGAGCATCATCGGCAGCAGCAGCAGGCCGCTGTTGGTCGCCGAGGCGCCCTGCACGGTCTGGATGTAGAGCGGCAGGAAGGAGATCGCGCCGAACATCGCGAAGCCGACCATGAAGCCGATGATCGAGACCAGGCTGAAGTTGCGGTTGCGGAAGATGCCCAGCGGCAGGATCGGCTCGGCGACCCGGGTCTGCGTCCACAGGAAGATGCCCAGCAGCACGACACCGGCCGCACCCAGGCCCAGGATCTCGGCCGAGTTCCACGCGTACTTGTTGCCGCCCCAGGTGGTGATCAGGACGAGCGCGGTGACGCCGAGGCTGAGCAGGGCCGCGCCGATCCAGTCGATGCGGTGCTCGGTGCGGTACTTCGGCAGGTGCAGGGTGGTGGCCAGCACGAACAGGGCGATGCCGCCGATCGGCAGGTTGACGTAGAAGGCCCAGCGCCAGTCGGCGTGGTCGGTGATCAGGCCGCCCACGAGCGGGCCGGCGATCATCGCGACGGCCATGATGGCGGCCATCATGCCCTGGTACTTGCCGCGCTCGCGGGGCGGGACGAGGTCGCCGATGATGGCCATCGCGCCGACCATCAGACCGCCCGCGCCGAGGCCCTGCAGCGCCCGGAAGGCGATCAGCTGGTTCATGCCGGAGGCCGGGTCGATCTCACCGGCCGCGCCGGACAGCGCCGAGCCGACGAGGAAGATGACGATCGAGACCAGGAAGATGGTCTTGCGCCCGTAGAGGTCGCCCAGCTTGCCCCAGATCGGAGTCGAGATCGTGGTGCCGAGCACGTACGCGGTGACCACCCAGGACAGCTTGTCCAGTCCACCCAGCTCGCCGACGATACGCGGCATGGCTGTACCGATGATCATGTTGTCGAGCATGGCCAGCAGGATGGCGAGCATCAGGCCGGGCAGCACCACGCGGAGGTTGGGCTTCGGGATGTCGGGCGACGACGTCGTCCGGTCCAGGACTTCAGTCATGGGGGCTCCGCTCGTTCACCGGCGACCTTACTTGCCGCCCGGCTAGAATATTTACTAGCCGTACGGTAAGTTTCCTACTTGCCGGCCGTCAAGTTGGTTACCCCGCCCGGCTGACGGTGTGATCCAGGGAACACGGAGCAGCGATGAACGACGACCTCGCCGCAGGCCGGGCCGACGCCCGGCCGGACACGCGCGCCCGCATCCAGGCCGTCGCCCTCGACCTCTTCACCGAGCAGGGCTACGAGGGCACTTCGCTGCGGGAGATCGCCGAGCGGCTGGGCGTCACCAAGGCGGCCCTCTACTACCACTTCAAGAGCAAAGAGGAGATCGTCGACAGCTTCAGCGCCGACCGCCTCACCCGGATGGACGCGCTGATCGAGTGGGGGCGCAGCCAGCCGGAGCCGCACTCGGCCGGGTTCCGGCGCGAGCTGCTCGCCCGCTACGCCGACGAGCTGCACAGCGGCCCGTTCCTCAAGGTGATGCGCTTCTTCCACCAGAACCAGCTGGCGTTCAAGAACCAGCCGGCCGGCACGAAGATGCGCGACGCCATCATCGACATCATCGGCCTGCTTGCCGAGCCCGGCTCGGCGCCGACCGCACGGCTGCGGGCCGGCATGGCGGTGTTCGCGCTCAACACGAGCTGGCTGCTGCTGCAGGGCGAGGACATCACCGACGAGCAGCGGCGCGAGGCGGCGATGGAGGTCGCCCTCGACCTCATCCGCGACGGGGACTGAGCGGCCGCGCTCAGGCCAGCGGATAGCGCAGGGCCAGCAGGGTGACCCCGGGCAGCGGCGACCAGTCGCGCTCGGGCAGCCGCTCGAAGCCCATCCGGGCGTAGAGGCGGCGCGCGTCGGCGGCGAAGTCGCGTACGCAGATCACGACGCTGCGGCAGCCGTGGGCGGCGGCGCGCTCCAGGCACGCGCGGGCCAGCGCCTCGCCCGCGCCCCGGCCCTGGGCCTGCGGCGACACGGCCAGCATGCGGAACTCGGCCTCCCCCTCCCGGGCCAGGTCGGCCAGCGGGCTGCCGGGCAGCACGAAGGTCACCGAGCCGAGCACGGCCCCGCTGGCCTCGTCCACGGCGACCAGCACGTCGGCGGCGCGGGCGCGGGCGGCGGCGTCGGACAGGTGCGCCTCGTACGGGTGGCCGTCCGCGGTCTGCCCGTCGCCCCGGTAGGCGGCGACGGACAGCGCACCGATCGCGTCGTAGTCGGCCGGCAGCGCCGGCCGGACGAGGATCTCGGTCATGGCGGGTGACGCTACTACTCGATGACGGCGATGAGGTCGCCCTCCTGGACGACGTCACCCTCGTTCACGGCGATCTTGGAGACCACGCCGTCCGACTCGGCGATCACGGGGATCTCCATCTTCATCGATTCCAGGATGACCAGGGTGTCACCCTCGGCGACCTCGTCCCCCGCCGCCGCCACGACCTTCCACACGTTCGCCACCATCTCGGCCTTGATCTCCTCGGCCATCAGCCGGCCCCTTCCCCTGACTCGCGTGCAAGACGACCGTATCCAATCACGGAGCGCCGGTCCGGTGACGCTCAACCGGCGCATAGGATTTGTCCCTGACTGAGCGCCGTTACCGGAAGGGGTGTGTCCATGGGCAAGCGTGCTCGCAAGAAGAAGTCCCGCAAGGGCTCGAAGGCCAACCACGGCAAGCGACCCAACAGCTAATCCCGTTGCCGGGGTGCACCTCGGGGCGGATCATTTCCCGGCGTGCACTCCGCGCTCACCCTCACCCCGGCCCAGCTGCCCGACCTGCTGCTGCACGTCGCGGTGGTCCGGCCCGTCTTCGTGTGGGGCGCGCCGGGCATCGGCAAGAGCTCGCTGGTCCGCGCGTTCGCCGACTCGCTCGGCCTGCCCTGCGTCACCCTCGTGGGCACCCAGCTCGCCGCCGAGGACCTGATCGGCGTGCCCGAGCTGCGCGACGGCCGCAGCCGCTTCGCGCCGCCCGAGATGATCGCCCGCAGCGAGCCCTACTGTCTGTTCCTCGACGAGCTGAACGCGTCCTCGCCCGAGGTGCAGAAGGCCTTCTACTCCCTCATCCTGGACCGCCGCATCGGCGCGTACGAGCTGCCCGCCGGCTCGATCGTGATCGGCGCGGGCAACCGCGCCACCGACAACGCGCTCGCCCGCCCGATGGCGTCCGCACTGGTCAACCGCCTGCTGCACCTGCATCTGCGGGCGTCGGCAGTGGACTGGCTGGGCTGGGCGGGCGGCGCGGGCGTGCACCCGTGGGTGCTGGACTACCTCACCCAGCGCCCGGATCACCTGTGGGTGCAGCCACCCAAGACCGAGGAGCCGTTCTCCACCCCGCGCGCCTGGCACATGCTGTCCGACGCGCTGCACTCCTACGGGGAGGAGATCGCGGAGGAGACGCTGCGGCTGCTGGCGTACGGCACGCTCACCCCGGCGCATGCGTCGGGTTTCTGCGCGTACGTCAAGACGGTCCGCCACCGCTACGGCCTGGACGCGATCATCCGTGGCGACGCCTCGTGGCCGCGCGCCGCGACCGACCGCGACCTGCTCTACTTCTTCGCCGAGACGTTCCGGGCGCGGCTGGTCAAGGATCTGCCCGACAGCCGCGAGCACGCGAGCCGCGCGGTGCGCGAGTTCGCCCTGCGCGCCAAGGGCCTGCTGGTCGAGCTGGCCGAGATCTCGCTGGAGTGCGCGCAGCTCGTGGTCGCCGCCGACGCCGAGGGCAAGCCGGTGCTGCCCGCCTGGTTCCTCGTCGAGGTCACCCGCGACCTGCCGCGCCTGGTCGCGGCCCGCGCATGAGCACCCACCCGCCACGAACCCGCGCCACACGACCCGCCACCCCGCGGACCAAGGCGGGCGTGGCCGTTGATCGTCCGATTTGCCTGGCACTTGGGCGAAAGCCAGCTCAAGATACGCCCATGTGCCAGGCAAGTCGGACGATCAAGGCGGCGGGGGGCGCATCGGCACAGGGCGCCCGGGGGCGGCGATGAGCCGGCGCGGCGGGGAGAAGCGTAAGGACCCGCGCAAGGAGGCGTTCGACGCGGCGGTGCAGGCGGTGTTCGGCGAGCGCATCTTCAGCGCGATGCGCGACTCGCCGCACGGCGACCGCTGGCTGTCCACCGACTGGGCCGAGCACCCGGAGCTGGGCCGCGCCCGCGGCTGGGCCCAGGTGCGCCGGGACGGCCGGATCACCGTCAACCGCAACGCCCCCGCCGAGCCGGTCGAGTGGATCTGGGTGCTCACCCACTGCGCGCTGCACCTCGGCTTCGGCCACCTGGAGCCCGGCCGCCGCGCCGACCATGCCGCGCAGGCGGCGGCCTGCCTGGTGGTGGCCCGGTTCCAGCAGCAGCTGCGGCTGGGCACGCCGCCCTTCCAGGTACCCGCCGACCTGCCCGGCACCGACGAGGACCGGCTGGCCGACCTGTGGCGCGACACCGGCGTGCCGCCCGAGTACGCCGCGCTCGGCTGCGGCGGCGCGCTCGGCGACCTGGACGTCGCCGAGCCCGACGAGACGCGCCTGCCCCGGCACCTGCGCCAGGCGACGAGCGTGCCGACGCTGACCTGGCCGGAGCTGTTCGCGATCGGGCTGGCCGCCGCCGCGACCGCCGCCGTCGAGGACGCGGGCCAGGCCCGCCGCCCCGAAGGCGAGATCGACCCGGACAGCCCGTGGGAGAAGGCGCGGCGCTGGTTCGTGTCGTCGTACCCGCTGCTCGGGGCGCTGGCCGCCGGTTTCCGCATCGTCGCCGACGCGGAGCTGGCGCGCGCCTGGCAGATCTCGATCGCGGCGGTGGACGCCGCGGCCGGCGAGATCTACGTCAACCCGCTGCGCCGTATGCCGGAGCCGCACTGCCGCTTCGTGCTGGCCCACGAGATGCTGCACGCCGCGCTGCGGCACGGGCAGCGGGTCGGCCCGCGCGACCCGTACCTGTGGAACATCGCCACCGACTACGTGATCAACGGCTGGCTGGTGCAGATGGGCGTCGGCGAGCTGCCCGAGGACGTGCTCTACGACCCCGCGCTCAAGGACCACTCCAGCGAGGAGGTGTACGACCTCATCACGGCCAACCTGCGCCGCTACCGCAAGCTGGCCACGCTGCGCGGGCGCGGGCGGGGCGACATGCTGGACCGGCCGGTGGGCGGCGCGGACGAGGCGCGGCGCGCGGGCGACGTCGACGACTTCTGCCGCCGCGCGCTGGGCGGCGGGCTGGCGTACCACGAGCAGCACGGCCGGGGTTACCTGCCGGCGGGCCTGGTCGCCGAGATCCGGGTGCTGGACAACCCGCCCCCGCCGTGGGACGTGCAGCTGGCCCGCTGGTTCGACCGCTACTTCACGCCGCTGGAGCCGACCCGGTCGTACGCGCGCGCCTCACGGCGCCAGGCGGCCACGCCGGACATCCCGCGCCCCGGCCGGGTGCGGCCGGAGCTGGTCGAGAAGCAGCGCACGTTCGGCGTCGTGCTGGACACCTCGGGCTCGATGAACCACGAGCTGATGGGCCGGGCGCTGGGCGCGATCGCCGCGTACGCGCTGGCCCGCGACGTGCCGGCGGCTCGCGTGGTGTTCTGCGACGCGGCCGCGTACGACGCGGGTTACCTGCCGGTCGAGGAGATCGCCGGCCGGGTGAAGGTGCGCGGCCGCGGCGGCACCGAGCTGCAGCCCGGCATCCGCCTGCTGGAGCGGGCCGAGGACTTCCCCGCCGACGGGCCGATCCTGATCATCACGGACGGGGACTGCGACGTGCTGCGGGTACGCCGCGAGCACGCGTACCTGATGCCGGAGCGGGGCAGGCTGCCCTTCACCCCGCGCGGCGAGGTGTTCCGCCTGCGTTGAGCCGGGCCGCTCGCGGCGGTGACAGACAAAGATCGCTGTCTCGTGTCAAGAAATGCAGTCCAGCCGCAGATCTTGACACGAAACAGCGATCTTCACCCCGAAACGATCAGCCCAGCTCCCGCGTGGCCTCGACCTCGACCACCAGCTCGGAGAGCTTCGCGCGCAGCCGGTCCTTGAGCTCGGCGGGCGCCTGCTCCTGGCCGCAGCAGCGGTTGACCAGCGCCTTGACCTCCTGCTCGATGCCGTATTCACGCAGGCACGGCGAGCACTCGTCGAGATGCTGCTTGATCAGCGTCCGCCGGTCGTCGGAGCACTCGAGGTCGAGGTAGAGGTAGACCTCGGTGAGCACCTCGCGGCAGTCGTTGTCCTCGTGTTCGCTCATCACGCCTCCCGAGCGCTGGTCTGGCCCGAGAATCCGCGCTCCGCGGCGTAGCCCTCCAGGAGCTTGCGCAGGTTGCGTCGGCCACGGTGCAGCCTGGACATCACGGTGCCGATGGGCGTGTTCATGATGTCTGCGATCTCCTTATAGGAGAAGCCTTCCACGTCGGCGAGGTAGACCGCCAGCCGGAACTCCTCCGGCAGCGACTGGAGCGCGTCCTTGACGTCGCTGTCGGGCAGCCGGTCCAGCGCCTCGGTCTCGGCCGAGCGCAGGCCGGTGGAGGTGTGCGACTCCGCCTCGGCCAGCTGCCAGTCGGTGATCTCGTCCGTCGGCGCCTGGATGGGCTGCCGTTGCCTCTTGCGGTACGAGTTGATGAAGGTGTTCGTGAGGATGCGGTACAGCCACGCCTTCAGGTTCGTGCCGTCCTCGAACTGGTGGAACGCGGCGTACGCCTTGAGGAAGGTCTCCTGCAGCAGGTCCTCGGCGTCGGCCGGGTTGCGCGTCATCCGCAGTGCGGCCGCGTAGAGCTGGTCGAGGAAGGGCATCGCGTCCCGCTCGAAGCGGGAACGACGCTCTTCGACGCTGTCGGTGCTGGTCAAGCGCGAGACCACCCTCGAAGATCGGCCGGTCCGCGACTCCCTCTGCGCGGTTCGCGGCACTGAGGCTGACTCTACCGATGCCAGGTGCACCCGCGGGGCGGGCACCGCGGTAATGCCGGACACGGCTTCACCGTCCAGCGCCGCCGGCCACTCGGGCGCCGTCAGCAGCCGCTCCACGGCCTGCACCGCCGGGTCTTCGCCCGACCGCGTCAGGTAACGCGTCCGCACCATCAGACCACCTCTCGCCGAGGGCCGAGGTTGATCGGCCCATCCGCGGTGAACAACGCCGTCCGGCGGCCGTCGCATTCCGTGGGACGCCCCGGGCGGTGACCACCGTCACTCCGGGCGGGCCCAGCCTCGGGCGGCCAGCCAGGTAACGACCGCCCGGCCCGCATCCTCCCGGCCGCCGCGCAGGTCGTGCCGCTGGCCGGGCAGCACGACGACCTCCACCCCGGGAGTGGCCTCGGGCACGCCGAAGGGATCGCGGTCGCCGTTGACGACCAGCGTGGGCAGCCCGGTGAGCAGCTCACCGGCTCGGCTGCGGTCCGGCTTGCCCGGCGGGTGCAGCGGGAACGCCAGCGCGACGATGCCCGACGCGCCGACGTCGCCGGCCGTGCGGCAGGCCACCCGGGCGCCGCTGGAGCGCCCGCCGACGATCAGCGGCAGCCCCGCGAACTCGGCGGTGAGCACGGCCAGCACGTCGCGCCACGCCTCGTCGAGGTGGCCCGCCGGAGCGGGCGCACGCCGCCCGGCCACCCGATACGGCTGGGTGACCAGCGCGACCGCGACCCCGGCCGCGAGCGCGGCATCACGTGTGGCGACCAGATCGGGCGCGTCGACGTCACCGCCCGCCCCGTGTCCGAGCACGAGCAGCGCGACCGGGGCGGGACGCCGTGCGCCCGCCCCGGACCGCCGCTGTGCTCGATCGTCGGCCGTCCCGGCATCGTCGCCGGGCCGGGTCACTTCGATTCGGGCCGGGCCGCGCCCGGTCTCCACTGATCGGGAACCGCCTCGCATGCCGCGATCATGCGGCGTGGACGGGCTCCCTGGCCAGTAGCGGCACGCCGTGCAGCACGGAGTCGCGCTCCGCGTCGCCCAGCGTGCGCAGGGCCAGCCCGGTGCGCTGCACCGGGATCCGTGGCACCTGGCGGGTCGCCCCGGCCGCCGGGCGCTGCGGCGCGCGCAGCTCCCCGGCCGAGACCACCACGTCGGCCTGCGGCCCGTAGGCCGCGTACGGCAACTCCTCCTGCTGCTCCTCGGTGCGCCAGGCGACCAGCATGGCCCGCCTTTCGCGGGCGGTCGTGCCGCCCCATACGCCGTGACAGTCGCCGACGCTCAGCGCCCAGGCCAGACAGGCCCCCGACACCGGACACCGCCCGCACAGCTGGACGGCCGCGTCGGCGGGCTCCAGCGGTGCCGGAAAGAACGTCTCCGGATCGACGGCCTGGCAGGCACCTCTGGTGCGCCAGGCGTTGTCGTGACGCTCCCGCACGGCCCGCACCAGACGCGGGTCCCTGCGAGCAGCGGCGACTTCATGCGGGCGTGGAATCCGCGCCCGGGTCATCCACCCACCTCCCCCGTGGGTCGGTCCCCCGGCCAGCGGGGGGATCCGGCTCAGACAGACGGTGACGCGCGGGCGAACCGCTTACCACCGACGCTGTGTCTTACCGCACCTTACGAGGTTCAGACAAGGGTTTACCCGCAAACTGGTGGCACAAAATGCCACGTTCCAGCGCAAAAATCAGAAGAGGCCCTGCTGGGCAGCCAGGTCGGCCACGCGCGCGGTCAATTCAGGACCGTCGTTGTATACGCTACCGACCGCGGCGCCCACCGGACGGATCTCCAGAGTGGACAGGTACGCCTCGGCGGGCGGCGCGAGCAGCGCCGGGTCGGCGGGCGCGTGCAGCCACTCCTGCCAGCGCGCCGGCTCCAGCAGCAGCGGCATGCGGTCGTGCACCCGGGCCAGCTCGCCGAGCGCGGCCGTGGTGACGATGGTGCAGGTCAGACCGTGCTTCGAGGCGGTCCACAGGCCGGCGAAGGCCAGCCCGGCACCCTCGGCCGGGTCGGTCATGTAATACGCCTGGCGGCCCTTGTCCGTGCGCAGCCACTCGTACCAGCCGTCGGCCGGCACGATGCACCGCTTGCCCGTGAACGACGGCCCGAACGCGCGCGAGGTGGCCAGCGTCTCGGACCGCGCGTTGATCATCTTGAGGCCGGTGCGGGCGTCGGCGGCCCACGGCGGCACCAGGCCCCAGCGCGCCACGCTCAGCACCCGGCCCCCGCCGGACGCGGAGACCCGCACGATCGGGGCGGGATCGGTGGGCGCCAGGTTGTAGTCGGGGGCCAGCGACTCGGCGGTCTCGTCCGCCGCGGCGAAGATCTGGGACAGATCAGCCGCCGTACGAGTCGTCGCGTACCGCCCACACATGCCGGTCACCATACGCCACCGCACGCTGACGGCTCGTCCCGGCGGTCCGTCCGGACGGCGGACCACCGACGATTTCCCACCGGGGTCCATCAGGCAGACTGTGAGGCGTGAGCAGACCACTCGTGCCGTGGACCGCGCCTACCGCCGCCGATGCCGTGGACGCCGTCGTCCGCCTGCCGGGTTCGAAGTCCATCACCGCGCGGGCGCTCGTGCTGTCCGCGCTCGGACTGGGGCCGTCGACGCTGCTGGCCCCGCTGCGCGCCCGCGACACCGAGCTGATGGCAGCCGGGTTGCGCGCGCTCGGCTCGCACGTGTCCACCTCGGACGACGAGCGCTGGGAGGTGCGGCCCCGGCCGCTGGCCGGTCCCGCGCACGTCGACGTGGGCCTGGCCGGCACCGTCATGCGCTTCCTGCCCCCGGTCGCCGCGCTGGCCAACGGCCCGGTCACCTTCGACGGCGACCCGCGCGCCCGGCAGCGCCCACTGGGCCCGCTGCTCAAGGCGCTGCGCGAGCTGGGCGCGCAGATCGAGGCGTCGGCCATCGACGGCCTGCCGCTGACCGTGCACGGCAAGGGCCGGCTGCGCGGCGGCGAGGTCGCCGTCGACGCGTCGCTGTCCAGCCAGCTCATCTCCGGCCTGCTGCTGGCCGCCGCCGACTTCGACGAGGGCGTCACCGTCCGCCACGTCGGCGACAACCCGGTGCCCAGCGCCCCGCACCTGCGGATGACCGTACAGATGCTGCGCGCCGCAGGCGCGGCCGTGGACGACGGCCAGCGGGACGTGTGGCACGTGGCCCCCGGGCGGCTGTCCGGCCGGGCCTGGCAGATCGAGCCCGACCTGTCCGGCGCGGCGCCGTTCTTCGCGGCGGCGCTGGTCACCGGCGGCAGCGTCACCCTCACCGGCTGGCCGCGCAGCAGCGTGCAGCCGGTGGGCCGGGTGCGCGAGCTGCTCGGCGCGCTGGGCGGCGGGGTGACCCTGTCCGAGCACGGGCTGACCGTCACCGGCACCGGCGCGGTCAAGGGCATCGACGCCGACCTGTCCGAGGTGGGCGAGCTGACCCCGGTCGTCGCGGCGCTCGCCGCGCTCGCCGACGGGCCGTCCACGCTGCGCGGCGTCGGCCACATCCGCACCCACGAGACCGACCGGCTCGCCGCGCTGGCCCGCGAGCTGACCGCGCTCGGCGCGCGGGTCGAGGAGACCCCGGACGGCCTGTCCATCACGCCCGGCCCGCTGACCGGCGGCGTCTTCGAGACGTACGACGACCACCGGATGGCGCACGCCGCGGCGGTCATCGGCCTGCGGGTGCCCGGCGTCCAGCTCAGCGACGTGGCGTGTACCGCCAAGACGCTGCCCGAATTCCCGGCACTATGGAGCGCGGTGGTCGCCGGACGATGAGGGTGCAGCCGTGAAGCGCAAGCGGGAGTACGACGAGGACGACGTGAAGGTGCGGGCCACCAAGTCGTCCCGCTCGCGTCCGCGCACCCGCACCCGCCCGAAGCACGACGACGCGGTGACCGGCTTCGTGGTGGCCGTCGACCGCGGCCGCTACACCTGCGTGGTGACCGAGGGGCGCAAGACGTTCGAGGTCACCGCGATGCGCGCCCGCGAGCTGGGCCGCAAGTCGGTGGTCGTCGGTGACGACGTCGGCCTGGTCGGCGACGTCACCGGCGACCCGGGCAGCCTCGCCCGGATCGTGCGGATCGAGGAGCGCCGGTCGGTGCTGCGGCGCACCGCCGACGACGACGACACCACGGCCGAGGGGCGTATCGAGCGGGTGGTGGTGGCCAACGCCGACCAGCTGGTCATCGTGAGCGCGCTGGCCGACCCGCCACCGCGGGCGGGCTTCATCGACCGCTGCCTGGTCGCCGCGTACGCCGCCGACATCGAGCCGCTGCTGTGCCTGACCAAGGCGGACCTGGCCGGGCCGGAGCAGCTGCTGAGCTACTACACCGAGCTGGACCTGGCCTACGTGCTGACCCGCCCTGACGGCGACCTGGCCGAGCTGCGCGAGAAGCTGTCCGGCCGGGTGTCGGTGCTGGTCGGGCACTCCGGCGTGGGCAAGTCGACGCTGGTCAACCGGCTGATCCCGGACGCGGGCCGGGCGGTGGGCGTGGTCAGCGCGATCGGCAAGGGCCGGCACACCTCGACCAGCGCGGTCGCGCTGCGGCTGCCCGACAAGCGCGAGTCCTGGATCATCGACACCCCTGGCGTACGCAGCTTCGGCCTGGCCCTGGTCTCCTCCGACGACCTGCTGCACGGCTTCCCCGACCTGGTCGAGGGCACCGTCGACTGCCCGCCCAACTGCGAGCACAGCGGGGGCGAGTGCGCGCTGGACGGCTGGGTGGCGCAGGGCAAGGCCGACGCGCGGCGGCTGGCGTCGTTCCGCCGCCTGCTCGCGTCCCGCTCCGGGGACGCCGAGCCCGGCCCGGCCGACGAGCGCGGCCCGTCCGCTCCCCGCCCGTGACCGGCGTGGCCGGTCAGACCTCGACGTAGCCGCCGGTGCGCCAGTAGACCCCGTCGGCGCGGGCCATCAGGCCGGTGTCGATCAGGTAGCGCCGCAGCGACACCCAGTCGGGCTCGTAGAACGCCCGCAGCACGGCGTCGACCTCGCGCTCGGTCATCTTCACCCCGGGCTCGAACGCCGCGACGATGTGCTCCAGCAGCACCCGCCGCTTGCCCGCCTTCGCGGGGATCGCCGAAATCCGCCCGTGCTCGTCGAGGAACGTCCGGAGCACCTTCTCCGCATCCGCGCCCATGGGGTGGAAGGTACCCCGTACGTGCTGATCCACGCGTTCCCATTTCGGGCGGGTCGGCCAACCCGGTACCAGGGACGCAGGGAGATCCGATAAGTTCTCGCCATGGCCCGCTACTCCGATGACCTTGGGCTTGCCCATGTGCTGGCGGACACCGCCGACAGCATCTCCATGTCCCGGTTCAAGGCGCTCGACCTGTACGTCGAGAGCAAGCCGGACCTGACCCCGGTCTCGGACGCGGACACGGCGGTGGAGAAGGCGCTGCGCTCGACGCTGGCCCGCACCCGCTCGCGGGACGGGGTGCTGGGCGAGGAGTTCGGGGTGACCGGCGCCAGCGGCAGCCGGCAGTGGGTCATCGACCCGATCGACGGCACCAAGAACTTCATCCGCGGGGTGCCGATCTGGGGCACCCTGATCGCGCTGATGGAGGGCGACGAGCCGGTCGTCGGCATGGTCTCCGCGCCCGCACTGGGCCGCCGCTGGTGGGCCGCGCGCGGGCTGGGCGCGTTCGCGGGCCGCCACCAGGCCGCCGCGCAGCCGATCCGGGTCTCCGGGGTGCGCCGCCTGGCCGACGCGAGCTTCTGCTACTCCTCCCTGGACGGCTGGGAGCAGACCGGCCGCCTGGCCTCGGTGCTCGACCTGATGCGCAAGACCTGGCGCAGCCGCGCGTACGGCGACTTCTACGGCTACATGCTGCTGGCCGAGGGCGCGCTGGACATCATGATCGAGCCCGAGCTGATGCTGTGGGACACCGCCGCGCTGGTGCCGATCGTGACCGAGGCGGGCGGCACGTTCACCGACCTGTCCGGTCGGCCGGGCGCGAACGGCGGCTCGGCCGTGGCCACCAACGGCCTGCTGCACGACGACGTGCTGGAGCGGTTGAGCCCGGCCGGTCTTCGCGCTCTGTAGTCAGCATCATTCACTCGGTTAAGTCGGCTCCGGGTAGGGCGCTGCCGACCCCTAAGGGTCTAAGCTGCGTGGGTGGTGTCCTCTGGCTGGTGGTTCCTGGCGGCGATGATCGCCGCGTACGGCATCGCCAACCTGCTGCAGTCCGTCGCGGCGACACGCACAGCGACGACCGAGAACCTTGATCCGGGTCTGCTGCTGCGGCTGTTCGGCAACCGTACGTACCTGCTCGGTCTCGGCTGCCAGATCCTCGGTTTCATCCTCGCCCTGGGCGCGCGGCGCGACCTGCCGCTGTTCCTGGTGCAGTCGGCGGTGACCGCGGGCCTGTGCGTCACCGCGTTCGCCGGGGTGCTGGTGCTCAAGTGGAAGCTGCCGCCCGCGGAGATCCTGCTGCTCACAGCGGTGGTCGCGGGCATCGGCATGCTGGCCGCGTCGGCCAAGCCGGGCCACGCCGAGCCGCTGGACGCCAAGGGCATCATCTCGCTGGTCGTGGCGCTGGCCGTGATCGCGGGCGTGAGCACCTTCGCGGGCAAGGTGAAGGGCGTGCTCGGCTCGGTGGTGCTGGGCTCGCTCGCGGGCCTCTGCTTCGCCTCCGCCGCGATCGCCGCCCGGCCGCTGGCCTCGGCGCAGAGCATCGTCGAGTTCGGCCTGAATCCGCTGCTCTATCTAGTCATCGCACATTCACTCACGGGCCAGCTGCTGCTGGGTCTCGCCATGCAGCGCGGCTCCACCAACGCCGCGGTCGCCGCGATGGACGCCGCCGGTGCGGCGCCCGCCGCCGCGATCGGCATGCTGCTGCTCGGCGACCAGATCCGCCCCGGCATGGCCTGGGTCGCCGCGCTGGGCTTCGTGGTCACGCTGGGCGCCGTCATCGCGCTCACCAGGTACGCCGAGCCGCAGCACGACCTGGTGGCCGAGCCGGTGCCGCTGCCGGTGCGGTTCACCTCCGTCTCGGTGCCCGGCCTGCCCGACCACCCGGCCCGCGGCGTGTTCCAGGTGCCCGGCGCGTCCCAGCCCGGCCCGCGCACCGGCGCGATCCCCACCACCGCCATCCCGGTGCCCGCCGCGGCCGCCGAGCCGGAGCCCGCGACCGGCGGATACGTGCCGGTCATGGTCCCGATCTCGAGCACGCAGCCGCCCTCGGCCACCGGCCCCGCCGCATCGAACGGGCACCACCCCGCCGCCAACGGGCACCCGATCGCCAACGGCCACCCGGTGGCCAACGGGCACCACGGCTACCTGCCGGCGACCGCCTCGGGCCAGGTGCCGCTGCCGCCGAGCCAGGCGTCCGCCAACGGGCACGTGCCCGCGCCGGCCCGCCGCCCGCTGCGCGCGGTCGCCGAATAACGCGATCGCCGGACGGGCCTCTCCTTCTGCGCATACCGTGCGATAAGGCGCGGACGTGGGGGCAGGAGGCCGGAGTTGTCCATCCCGAAGGAGATCCTGGCGTCGCTCGGCGTGCCGGATCAGCTGAACACGCCGCTGGGCCGGTTCGCGTTCGCCGACGGCCTGCCCGCGCCGGACAGCGTCGCCGGACTGTACGACGCGCTCGACCTGATGCGCGCGGTCGAGGCGTTCCTGGTGGCCATGCCCGCCGCGTCGCTGGCCGCGATGCGGGCCGGGCTGCGCAACATCGGCGTCACCTCGGCCCGCCAGATCGCGATCACCGGCCCGCGCCCCGAGTCGACCAGCCTGTATCTGACACCCGACACCGACACCGCGTTCGCCCACACGTTCCTCGACCTGAACCGGGACGGCCCGACCGTGGTCGAGGCCCCGCCGAACTCGCGGTGCGTGGTGGACGACTTCTGGTTCCGGCACGTCACCGACCTGGGCCTGGCCGGTCCCGACGAGGGCCGGGGCGGCAAGTACCTGTTCCTGCCGCCCGACCATGAGGGCGAGTTCCCGGACGGCTACTACGTGTTCCGCTGCCCGACCTACACCAACTGGGCGGTGTTCCGCGCCCTCGACGGCGCCGACACCATCCGGCAGGTCCGCGTCTACCCCCTCGACCAGGCCGCCTACCCGCCGCCGAACGAGTTCGTCGACGTCACCGGGCGGCCGCACGACACCGTGTTCGCCAGCGACGCGACCTTCTACGAGCAGGTCGACACGGTGGTCCAGGAGGAGCCGCCGGACTCGCTCGACCCCGAGCGGCGCGGCGTGCTGGCCGCCGTCGGCATCGTCAAGGACGACCTGTTCGCCCCCGACGACCGGATGCGCGCGATCCTCGGCCGGGCGGCACCGCTGGCCGCGGGCATGGCGCGGGCGCTGGCGTTCCGGCCGCGCGCCGCCGAGGCGTACTACCACCCCGGTTCCTCCTGGAAGCGGCTGTTCTACGGCGGCAGCCACGAGTTCCTGCACGCCGGTGCCCGGCTGCTCGACGCCCGCGCCGCCTTCCACTACCTGGCCACCGTGATCACCCCGGCCATGGCCGACCCGCCCGTCGGGACCGGCTCGGTGTACGCATACACCGCTGAGGACGGCACCGGCGAGTGGCTCGACGGCGGCCGCTCGTACGTGCTGCGCCTGCCCCGGCGGGTGCCCGCGAAGGCCTTCTGGTCGGTCACCGCGTACGACACGCAGACCCGCTCGCTGCTGGTCACCGATCAGCCGCAGCCGAGCGTGAGCAGCCTGTCCGGCACCGTCGCCGCGAACGAGGACGGCAGCACCGACCTCTGGTTCGGCCCGGAGCCACCGCCCGGACGCGGATCGAACTGGATCCAGACCGTGCCCGGCAAGCACTGGTTCGCCATGCTCCGCCTCTACGACCCGACGCAGCCCTGGTACGACCAGACCTGGCGCCCCGGCGAGATCGAGCCCCGCGGCTGACCGCCCCGCCGGGCCGCACACCCGGCCGTCCGCGTCCACCCGGGCGCCACGCCCACCAGATCTTGTGCAGTTCGTGCTGCCGGGACGACACGAACTGCACAAGATTCAGTCCGGCGACGGTGTGCTGGCCGACGTGACGAGCGCGGCCTCCCCCGGTGCGACGTCACGGCCCGCGATCTCGTGGGTCAGGTCGGTGTGGTTGAACAGCCACAGCCCCTGCGGTGTGGCCACCGCCTCGACACCTTCCGGTAGATCCGGCACCAGCGGCTCGGTTCCGGCCGCCGCGCACACCTCGGCGAGCAGCCGCGCCGTCGCGGCGTCGTCCAGCCCGCACGAGACGTAGTACGCCACCCCCGCGCCGTGCTCGCGCCTGGTCACCGCGGGTCTGCCGTCCGGATACGCGGCGAGCACCGCGGCGTCCGGCGCGGTGAGGTGCTCCGTCCACGCCGCCGCGACGTCGCCCGAGTCGAGGACCAGCGACTCCCCCGCGGGCAGCGGGTCGAACTCCTCCACCCGCACGCCGAGCAGGTCGCGCAACGCGCCCGGGTGGCCGCCGGTGCGGACCCGCGCGTGCTCGTCCACGATCCCCGACAGGTACGTCACCACCAGGTGCCCGCCGTCGCGCACGTACTCCGCGAGCCGCCGCGCCGAGACGTCCGTGAGCAGGTACGCCGCCGGGACGACGAGCACCCGGTAACCGCCCAGCCGGGCGGCGGGCGGCACCACGTCGACGGCGTGGCCGCGCCGCCACAGCGCCCGGTGCCACCCTTCGACGATCCCCTGGTAGTCCACCGGCGCGGGCAGGTGCGACGCCCCGATCGCCCACCCGCACACCTCGTCGAACCACACCGCCACCGGCGAGGCGTTAAGAAGGTGCCCTTCCTCTACGCAATGCGTTAAGAAGGTGCCCTTCCTTTCCAGGTCGGCGAGGCGGGTGCCGAGGGCGACGGCTTCGCGGAAGAGGCGGGTGTCGGGGCCGGGGTGGTCGACCAGGGCGGAGTGCCACTGTTCGGCGCCGCCGCGGCTGGCGCGCCACTGGAAGTACATGGCGCCGCGGGAGCCGCGGGCGATGTGGGCCAGCGCGATGCGGGCGAGCATGCCGGGTGGTTTGCGGCGTTGCACGCCGTGCTCGGTGACGTGCGCGGGGGCGTGCTCCATGAGCAGCCAGTGCCCGCCGTGGCCGGCCGCGGCGGACCAGCCCCGCGCGGCGTCGGCCGCGAACGCGCTCTGCGCCGGGGCATCGGCCGGCGAGGACGGGTAGTGGTCGATGGCGACCAGATCCACCTGGCCGGACCAGCGGGCGTGGTCGACCGGCACCCACCCGCCGAGCACGAAGTTCGTGGTGACGGGCGCGTCCGGCGCGACCGCCTTGATCACGTCCCGCTGCTCGGCGTACGCGGCCAGCATGCTGTCGGACAGGAAGCGCCGGTAGTCCAGCTCGTGCGCGGGGTTGGTCAGGTACTGCGTCGCGCGCGGCGGCAGCACCTGCGCCCAGTCGCCGTAGCGCTGGCTCCAGAAGTCGGTGCACCACGCCTCGTTGAGCGCGGCGAGATCACCGTGGCGGGCGCGCAGCCAGCCCCGGAACGCGGCGGCGCAGTGGTCGCAGAAGCACCAGGTGCCGTACTCGTTGTGCACGTGCCACAGCACCACGGCCGGGTGGTGGGCGTAGCGGGAGGCCAGCGCGGCGGCGACGCCCCGGCTCGCGGCCCGGTACGCGGGCGCGTTCACGCAGTACGTGTCGCGCGAGCCGTGCACCAGGCGTACGCCGTCGCGCCGCTGCGCCAGCGCGTCGGGGTGGGCGACGGTGAACCAGGGCGGCGGCGAGGCGGTCGGGGTGGCGAGCACCGCCCCGATCCCGGCCGCGTGCAGCCCGTCGAGGACGCGGTCGAGCAGGGTGAAGTCGTACGCCCCGGGCGTGGGCTCCAGCCGTGACCAGCTGAAGACGCCGACGGTGGCGGCGGTGACCCCGGCCTGGCGCATCAGGTCGAGGTCGGCGGCGCGGACGGATTCGGGCCACTGCTCCGGATTCCAGTCGGCGCCGTAGAAGTACGGGTGGTTCGGCACGGCGGCCAAATTAGAGGCCCCTCTCGCGAGCGTCAACCGTTGACGTTTGTTTGGCTACACGGAAAACTAAAACAGGTTATATCTGCAGTAGACGCCGTACAGGGAGCCGATGATGCCGTTCCGCCCGCCGCTGGTGGCTCACGAGTATTTCTCCGCCGACCCACCCGAGCTGCCGCGCCGCGCCTACGGCGAACCCGGCCCGGAGTGTGTGGTCCGGGCCGAGCTGACCGGCAAGGACTCGGCCGGCGCGACGTTCCAGGCCCGCACCGACGCGGGCAACACGCTGCACATCCAGGTCGGCGCCGCGGGCGACGGCGTGCTGCGGGTACGCCTGTCCGAGGACCCGTCCGCGCGCAGCCGCTCGGCCCGCCTGCTGCCGCTCACCCACCCCGACCCGGGCGCCGTGGCCACCGTATCGGCCGGTGAGAACACCGTCACCATCACCAGCGGCCCGCTCACCGCCGAGATCACGCTGAGCCCGTGGCGGCTGTCGTTCCACGACGCGGACGGCAGGCTGCTGCTGCGCAGCGATCCGGGCCTGACCGACATCTCCGGCCGGATGCGCAACCTGCCGCTGGGGTGCTCGCGGGTGGACGGGCGCATCGTGGCTTTTCATGAAAGTTTCAGCCTGCCCGCCGACGAGGTCCTGTCGGGCACGGGAGAGCGCTTCACCGCGCTCAACCTGCGCGGCCAGCGCCCGGTGATGTGGAACTACGACGCCTTCGGCAGCGAGTCCGACCGGGCGTACAAGAACATCCCGTTCTACCAGTCCAGCCGCGGCTACGGGGTGGTGGTCGACTCGGGCATGCCGGTCGAGTTCGACTTCGGCGCCTCCACCGGCAGCGTCACCCAGCTGCTCGTCCCCGACGACCTGGTCGAGTACTACGTGCTCGCCGGTCCCGGCCCCGCCGACGTGATCGACCGCTACCACGCCCTCACCGGGCGGCCCGTCTGCCCGCCGAAGTGGGCGTTCGGCTCCTGGATCTCGTCCGGCTTCTTCCGCGACAGCCAGCGGGCGGTGCTGGAGCGGGCGGCGACCATCCGCGCCCACGGCATCCCCTGCGACGTGCTGCACCTGGACTGCTACTGGCAGGCCGAGGGCACCTGGTCCGGGATGAGCTGGGACGCCAAGGCCTTCCCCGACCCGGACGCGATGCTGGCCGAGCTGCGCGAGCAGGGCTTCCGGGTGTGCCTGTGGATGAACCCCTACCTGTCGGCGAAGTCGGCGCGCTTCACCGAGGCCGCCGAGCTGGGCTACCTGCTGCGCCGCGCGGACGGCAGCGTGTACGTCGCCGACTCCTGGCACGGCTCGTTCCCGGCGGGCGGCATCGTCGACTTCACCAACCCGGACGCCACCGCGTGGTTCCAGGGCCTGCTGCGTCCGCTGCTGGCGCAGGGCGTGGCCGTGTTCAAGACCGACTTCGCCGAGGGCGTGCCCGCCGACGCGGTCGCCCACAACGGCATGACCGGCACCGAGCTGCACAACGTGTACACGCTGCTGTTCAACGACGCGGTCGTCGCGGTCACCCGTGAGGTGCACGGGCGCGACCTGGTGTGGGCCCGCTCGTCGTACCTCGGCGGGCAGCGCCACGCGGCCCAGTGGGGCGGCGACACCATGTGCTCGTACGAGGCGCTGGCCTCCTCCATGAACGGCGGGCTCGCGCACGGGCTGTCGGGGGTGCCGTACTGGTCGCACGACACCGGCGGCTTCTGCGGCGTGCCCAGCGACGACCTGTTCCTGCGCTGGGCGCAGTTCGGCGCGCTGTCGCCGCTGCTGCGCTTCCACGGCACCACCACCCGCGAGCCGTGGCGCTTTCCGGCGGTCGAGCCGGCCGTCATCGAGACGCTGCGGCTGCGCTACCGGATCATGCCGTACCTGTACTCGCTCGCGCTGCGCGCGGCCGAGACCGGCGAGCCGATGATGCGGGCGCTGGCCGTGGACTCCCCCGCCGATCCGGGCTCGTGGCGCGCCGAGCACGTGTACCGCCTCGGGCCGGACCTGCTGGTCGCCCCCATGATCAGCGAGGCTCAGCAGCGCGACGTGTACCTGCCGCCGGGCGAGTGGGTCGACTGGTGGACCGGCGACGCGGTGGCCGGCGGCCGCACGCTGCGGGTCGCCCCGCCGCTGGAGCAGGTGCCGCTGTGGGTACGCCGCGACGCCCTGCTGCCCGTGGCCGTGCCCGCCGACCGCCTGGCCGACGGGCCGTGGGAGCGGCTCACCCTGCTCAGCTTCGGCGGCGGCGACGGCCGGTGCGAGATCCGCGACGACGGTCACGCAAGCACTGTCGCGGCACGCCGGGACGGGGATACGCTCTCGGTGACCATCGCCGGGCCTGCCCGGGTCACGGCGATCGCTTTCCCCACCGTCGCCGGCGGCACCCCTCCGGCCACCGTGCTGGTCAACGGCGACGAGGCCACGCTCAGCATGGTGGACGGCCTGCTCACGGCGACCTGGCAGGCACCGGGAGACTGAACCCATGGCACTCGTCGCCGGCATCGACTCCTCCACCCAGTCGTGCAAGGTGGTGGTACGCGACGCCGGCACCGGCGCGCTCGTCCGCCAAGGCCGCGCCGCGCATCCCGACGGCACGTCCTGCCCGCCCGACGCCTGGTGGCAGGCCCTCCAGACGGCGATCGCCGAGGCGGGCGGGCTGGACGACGTCGCGGCGGTCTCGGTCGGCGCGCAGCAGCACGGCATGGTCTGCCTCGACGCGAACGGCGCGGTCGTGCGCGACGCGCTGCTGTGGAACGACACCCGCTCGGCCCCGGACGCCGCCGACCTGGTCGCGGAGCTGGGGCCGGGCGAGGCCGGCCCGCGCGCCTGGGCCGAGGGCGTCGGCAGCGTGCCGGTCGCCTCGTTCACCGTGACCAAGCTGCGCTGGCTGGCCCGCAACGAGCCGGCCAACGCCGCCCGTACCGAGGCCGTGTGCCTGCCGCACGACTGGCTGACCTGGCGGTTGGGCGGCAGCGGCGACCTCGCCGCGCTGGCCACCGACCGCAGCGACGCCTCCGGCACCGGCTACTGGTCCCCCGCCACCGGGGAATACCGCCGCGACCTGCTCAAGCTCGCCTTCGGCAAAGACGTGCTGCTGCCCGTCGTGCTCGGCCCCGCCGACTCCGCCGGGCGCACCGCCTCGGGCGCGCTGCTCGGCCCCGGCGCGGGGGACAACGCCGCCGCCGCGCTCGGCGTCGGCGCCCGCCCCGGCGACGTGGTCGTCTCCATCGGCACCTCGGGCACCGTGTTCAGCGTGGCCACCGTGCCCGCCGCCGACCCCACCGGCACCGTCGCCGGCTTCGCCGACGCCAGCGGCCACTTCCTGCCGCTGGTCTGCACCCTCAACGCCGCCCGCGTGCTGGACGCCGCCGCGACCATGCTCGGCGTCGACCACGCCCGCCTCGCCGAGCTGGCCCTGTCCGCCCCCGCCGGAGCGGGCGGCCTGGTGCTCGTCCCGTACCTGGAGGGCGAGCGCACCCCCAACAAGCCCGATGCCACCGGCTCCCTGCACGGCCTGACCCTGGGCACGTCCACCCCCGCCCACCTGGCCCGCGCCGCCGTCGAGGGCATGCTCTGCGCCCTGGCCGACGGCCTCGACGCCCTGCGCGGCCAGGGCGCCACCGTCAACCGCGTGGTCCTGGTCGGCGGCGGCGCCCGCTCCGAGGCGGTCCGCCGCATCGCCCCCTCGGTCTTCGGCTGCCCCGTCCTGGTCCCGCCGCCCGGCGAGTACGTCGCCGACGGCGCCGCCCGCCAGGCCGCCTGGCTCACCACCGGCCAGTCCCCCGACTGGACCCTGTCCGGCGCCGAACTCTTCGAAGCCGACCCGGCCCCCACGGTCCGCGCCCGCTACGCCGAAGCCCGCGACCTCACCCTCTGAAAGGAAGGGCACCTTCTTATCGTTTTCCGATGTAGAAGGTGCCCTTCCTAACGCCGTCTCGGCAGACCGGTGAAATCGCCGATGTCCGGCCCGGCGCGCGTGCGGAGACTGATCACGGAGCGCCGCGCGCGCGGCGGCGTGCCGATCGAGTGCAGCGGACCCGCAGTCCCTGACCTGATCGGAGAGCCGCCATGCACACCTTCACCTCGTACGACGGCACCACCCTGGCGTACTACACCTGGGGCGAGACCACCGGCGACCTGCCCGCCGTCGTGCTGCACCACGGCTTCAGCTCCTCGGCGCTGGGCAACTGGCACCTGCCGGGCGTGGTCGACGCGCTGGTCGCGGCAGGCCGCCACGTCGTCGCGATCGACGCCCGGGGCCACGGCGCGTCCGAGAAGCACACCGACCCCGACCGGTACGGCGAGGACAAGATGGCCCGAGACCTCGGCGTCCTCATCGACCTGCTGGGGCTGAACCGCTACGACCTGGCCGGCTACTCGATGGGCGGCATCGTCGCGCTGCTCGCCGCAGCGGGCGACCACCGGGTCCGCCGCCTGGTCACGGGCGGGATCGGCGCGAGCGTCGTCGAGCAGGGCGGCCTGGACCGGGCGGCGCTGCCGGGGCGCGAGCTGATCGACGGCCTGCTCACCGACGACCCCGCCACCATCACCGACGAACGGGTCATGGGCTTCCGCATGTTCGCCGAGGCGACGGGCGCCGACCGGCGGGCCCTGGCCGCGCAGGCGCAGGCGAGTCACCGCACGCCGATCCCGCTGGACCGGATCACCATCCCCGCGCTGGTTCTCGCGGGCACCGACGACTGGCTCGCGCGGCGGCCGGAGGTCCTCGCGGCCGGGCTGCCCGACGCGCGCTGGAAGGTCCTGGCCGGCGACCACCTCACCGTCGTCCGCAACCCGGAGTTCGCCGCCGTCCTCACCGCCTTCCTGACCTGACCCCGTCGCGCAGCCGACGGCGGCTGGCGGCTGGCGGCTGGCGGCTGGCGGCTGGCCCATGATCGCGGTTTCGTGTCAGAACCTCGGGTAGAACCTCAGGTTTGGACACGAACTAGCGATCTTGCCGGGCAGGGCCGGGGCAGGGCCGGGGCAGGGCAGAGCAGAGCAGCGCACGGCTGGGCAGGACGGCCACCGTGGGGGACGGCTGATCGCCGCGGCGAAGGGAGTGCCGCGGCGATCAGCCCTTGAGGGCGCCGGTGATGACGCCCTTGGTGAAGTGGCGCTGGATGAACGGGTACACGATGACGATCGGGATCAGCACCACGACCACGACCGCCATCTTCACGGCGAGGCTGGGCGGGGCCTGGAACCCGAGCGCCGGCGGCGAGCCGATGCCCGCCGGGCTCTGGCCGGCCAGGATGTACGCCTGCAGCACCTGCTGCACGACGTGGTCCTCGGAGTTGTTGAGGTACAGCACCGCGTTGAAGTACATGTTCCAGTAGCCGACGGCGTAGAACAGCCCGACGACGGCGACCACGGCCTTGGACAGCGGCAGCACGATCCGGGTCAGGATGCGCCACTCCCCCGCCCCGTCGATGCGCGCGCTGTCGACCAGCTCGCCGGGTATGCCCATGAAGAACTGGCGTACCACGATCAGGTTGAACGCGTTGACGGCGGCGGGCAGGATCAGCGACCAGTGCGAGTCCTTCAGCCCGAGGCTGGTCACCACCACGTAGCTGGGGATCAGGCCCGGTCCGATCAGGAACGTGATCAGGAAGAACAGCAGCAGCGGCCGGTGGAACAGGCTGCCCGGCCGGGACAGCCCGTAGGCGGCGAGCACGGTGCAGACCAGGGCCAGCAGCGTGCCGACGATCGTCACGAACATGCTGTTCCAAACCGCGCGGGACACCTCACCCCGCGTGAAGATCAGCACGTACGCCGAGATGTCGAAGTCCCGCGGCCGGAACACCATGCCGCCCGCGTCCGCGATGGCCTGGCGGGACGAGAAGCTCGTCACCAGGATCGACCACACCGGGATCAGCACGGCCAGCACCACGCCGGTGAGCACGGCGCCCTTGGCGAGCTGCCCGGCGACGGTGGGCGGCTCCTCCCAGGCGGGCCGCCGGTTGCGCCGCCTGGCACGCGCGGCCGGGTTCAGCAGAGCGGTCATGAGCGGACGAACACCCCCTCCTCGCCGAAGCGGCGGGCCAACCGGTTGGCGATCAGGATCAGGACCAGGCCGATGACCGCCTTGAACAGGCCGGCCGCCGTGCCGACGCCGTAGTCCTGGGTGGCCAGGCCGAGGTAGTACACGTACGTGTCGAGCACCTCGGCGGCCTGTCGGCCGACGGCCTCGCGCTGCAGGTAGAACTGCTCGAAGCCGACGGTGAGCGCGTTGCCGAGCTGGAGGATGAGCAGCAGCACCACGACCGGCCGCAGGCCGGGCAGGGTGACGTGCCACAGCCGCCGCCACCGGGTGGCGCCGTCGGAGGCGGCCGCCTCGTACAAACTCTGGTCGATCGCGGTGAGCGCGGCGAGGAAGATGATGGTGCCCCAGCCGACGTCCTTCCACAGCCCCTGCGTGCTGACCAGGAGGATGAACGTGTCGGGGTTGCCCATGATGTTCCACGGCTCCATGCCGTTGTCGCGCAGCACCGTGGCGAGCAGGCCCGCCCCGCCGAGCATCTGCACGAAGAACGTCACCACCAGCACCCAGCTGAAGAAGTGCGGCAGGTAGACGACGGTCTGGATGAAGCCGCGCAGCCGCGGCGACAGCACGCTGTTGAGCAGGATGGCCAGCGCGATCGGCAGCGGGAAGAAGAAGACCAGCTGGAACGCGGTGAGGGTGAGCGTGTTGCGCAGCGCGTCCCAGAACTGCGAGTCCTCGAACAGCTCGGCGAAGTTGGTGAACCCGATGAACGGGCTGTTCACGATCGCCTCGACGGCGCTGTCCCCGGCCCACTGGTCGTAGTCCATGAAGGCGACCACGTTGCCCAGCAGCGGCAGGTAGTGGAAGACCGCGAGCAGCAGCACCGCGGGCACGGTCATCAGCAGCAGCGCGCGGTCGCGGTGGAACTTCGCGCGCAGCGTCATGCCGCGCCGGGCGGGCGGCGGGGCCGCCTGCGGCTCGGGTGTCGCCTGGACGGGGAGGGGCCGGGCCTGCACGGGCCCGGCCACCCCGGTCTTGCCTGTCATTCGTGCTACCTCATCGGCCCGCGTCGGACAGCGCCTTGGCCAAGAAGGTACGCCCCTCCTCGCCGCCCCCGTCGCGCCACTCCTTCAGCACGACGTCGAGGTCGGACAGCGGCCGCCGGCCGCGCGCGATGTCGGTGATCTTGTCCTCGGTCGGCTGCTTCACCTTCACGTAGCCGGCCGGCATCTCGATCTTGATGCCCGACCACGGGTCCTTCTCCAGGAAGCCCACCGCGGCGTTCTCCCAGTTGATCAGGTCGTTGACGTACGTGGGGACGCGCGCGTCGTACTTGATCGTCGGCGCCGTCCCGGCCAGGAACCGGAACTGGTCGGCCTTCTCCTTGGCCTGCAGGTCGGTGCCCTGCGGCCAGCCGCCCTCGCCCCGGGTGAAGTGCTTGCCCTCGACGCCGTACTCGATGAGCTCGAACTCCTTGGTGCCCAGCGGGGCGGCGGCGAAGTTGAGCACGCCCAGGATCTCGGCGATCTTCTCCTTGGGCAGGCCCTTCTTGACGAAGGTGTAGAAGATCGGGTCGCCGGAGCCGTGCACCAGCGGCTGCCCGCCGTCGGCGGCGAAGTAGGGCACCGGCTGCATGTTGAAGCCCTGGGTGACCTTCTGCTGCTCCGCCTGCACGCCGAGCCACGAGCCCACGCCGTCCTGCACCATGACGATCTTGCCACTGGAGAACAGCAGCTTGGCGTCGGCGCCCTTGCTCGCCACCACCTCCGGGTGGACCAGGCCCTCCTTGTAGAGGCGGGCCATGAACTCCAGCGCGGCCTTGAACTCGGCCGTCTCGTACTTGAACTCGACCTTGCCGTCCTTGTACCGCCAGCCCTCCTTGGCGCCCGGCACTCGGAAGATCATCTCGACCATGGCCAGGATGTTGTTGAAGGCCCACACGCCCTTGTCGGGGCTGGTCACCTTCTTGCCGAACTGGTAGAGCTCGTCGGCGGTCTTGGGGACGGCCGCGCCGAGGACGTCGGTGATGTCCTTGCGGTAGAACAGCGCCCACGGGTACGGGCCGTCGGTGGGCCACGGCACCGCCATCAGGCGCTGGTTCCAGATCGCGTTCGACCAGGCCACGGTGGGCAGGTTGGCCAGCATCGCGTACGGCTTGACCTTGTCCCCGGCGAGGTGGTCGGACAGGTCCTCGAACAGGGCCTTGACGGCCTCGGAGAAGTTCGGGATCTTCGGGATCTCCCAGCTGGGGATGCACAGCACGTCCGGGATGTCCCGGGCGGGCAGGATCGCGTTCAGCTTGTCGGCGTAGGTGTTGCCGTCCTGGATGCCCGGGGTCACCACGGCGCCCAGCTCCGCGTTGATCGCGTCGAGGTAGGCGTTCTGGCCGGGACCGGCCGGCACCTGGCCCCAGTACGGCGTCATCGTGGTGATGGTGCTGCCCCGGCCGGGCTTCTCGGTGATCGCGTCGACCAGCGAGGCCGGGTACTTGGTGAACCCGTTGGCGACCGGCGAGACGCCCTTGATGTCCGGCTGGACCAGCTCGAGCGGCTGGTACTTCGGCAGGACCGCGGACAGCTGGTCGACCTGCTGCGCGGTGCCCTCGTTCGCCGCCTTCTCACCGCAGCCGGCGAGCGTGCCGCCGCCGGCCACGGCGATCGCGCCCAGGCCCATCAGGCTCAGGAACGACCGGCGGTTCGCCGCCGCGCCCGCGAGGGGGTTGTCCACGGCGTGCTCCCTTCGTCATTTGTCAAGCTCAGGATCAGGGAAAGGGGTGTGTGTGGAGCGGGGTACGCGGTACAGTTAGTTCGTCTTTCGACTAAACAAACTAACCCATGGTCCTGCCGACCACAAGGGAGCGTTCCCACGCGGGGTCCGCACCCGTGCCGCCGGATGTGCGGATACGGCATGATGGTGCGACCAGTGCAGTCACACCGGAGGGCAGACGGTGATCACGATGCAGCGCGGCCCTCAGCCGGCGGACTTCGCCGACGTCAGGGCCACGAACCTCGCCGTCGTGCTGCGCTACGTTCGCGGCCACGCGCCCTGCTCCCGCGCCGAGATCGCGGCGGCGACCGGCCTGAACAAGGCCACCGTGTCCAGCCTCGTCGCCGACCTCATCGACCGGCGGCTGCTGCGCGAGACCGGGCTGACCGAGCACCGCATCGGCCGCCCGGCCACCATGCTGGTCCTCGACGGCTCACCGTACGCCGCGATCGGCATCGAGGTGAACGCCGACTACCTCACCGCCGTGGCCATCGACCTCGCCGGGCAGCAGGTGCTGTCCTGGCGGCGCTCGTTCGCCGGGCTCGCCTCCAGCCCGGCCCAGGCCGCCACCGCGATCGCCGCGCTGGGCCGCCGCGCGGTCAACCGCGTGCTCAAGGAGGAGCGGCGGGTGCTCGGCCTGACCATCGGCGTGCCCGGCCTGGTCGACCCGGACGGCGTCGTCATCATGGCCCCCAACCTGGGCTGGCACGACGTCAACCTGCGCGACATCGTCAACCGCGCCCTCGGCGAGCCCGGCTTCCCGGTCGCCGTCGACAACGACGCCAACCTCGCGGTGCTGGCCGAGTCGCGCTACGGCGAGTTCGCCGGCGCGCAGAACCTCATCTACCTGACCGGCGAGGTCGGCATCGGCGCGGGCATCATCAGCGACGGCCACCCGCTGCGCGGCCACCGCGGCTTTCCCGGCGAGATCGGCCACATCACCGTCGACCCGCAGGGCCCGCCGTGCGGCTGCGGCCGCCGCGGCTGCCTGGAGGCCATCGCCGGCATCTCCGCGATCATCGCGCGGGTCCTCCCCGAGGTCGCGGGCGACGGCGACATCACCGACCTGCAGCCCGAGGTCGACGAGGTGGTACGCCGGGCACGCGGCAACGACCCGGCGGCGCTGCGGGCGCTGGACGAGGTCGGCCGGGCGCTCGGCATCGGCGTCTCCATCCTGGCGAACCTGCTCGACCCGGAGGTCGTGGTGCTCGGCGGTTACTTCGTGCCGCTCGCGCCCTGGCTGCTGCCCGCGGTCGAGACCGAGCTGCGCGACCGCCGCATCGGCCCGGAGCAGGGCGGCGTGCGCGTGGCCGCATCCATCCTGGACCACGGCGCGGCGGCCACCGGCGGCGCCGCCACCGTCCTCGACCACGTCGACGCGGGCCGCCTCCCCCGCCTCTGACGCGCGCATCGTTATCCGTTCGCGAGCCGTTATTACGGGTGTAATCCGGACCAACTGGACGGAGCGATACCCGTGGGCAGTGACCGGCCGGTGTTCGTGGTGGGCTGCCCGCGGTCGGGCACGACGATGCTGCAGCTGATGCTGCACGCGCACCCGCGCATCGCGATCCCTCCGGAGACCCGGTTCCTGCTGGCCGCGTACGCCAACCGCCGCTCCTACGGCGACCTGGCCGAGCCCGCCAACCGCCGCCGCCTGGCCGAGTGGATCGTGGACGGGAAGACCGCGTTCGGCGACCTCGGCCTCGACGCGGACGTGATCATCGAGGAGATCGCGGCCGGCCCGCCGACCCTGGGCTCGGCGATGGGCATCGTGTTCCAGGCGTACGCCCGCCGCTTCGACAAGCCCCGCTGGGGCGACAAGCGCCCGGCGTATCTGAACAACCTCGGCGCGCTGCTGCGGCTGTTTCCGGACGCGCAGATCGTGAACATCGTGCGGGACGGGCGCGACTGCGTCGCCTCGCTCGGCGAGACGCCGTGGCAGCAGGGCAAGGACGTGTGCCACGCGATCTCGGACTGGGCGCGGGCGATGGACAGCTCGGCCCGCGCCCGCCGCAGCCTGTCCGCCGACAGCTACCACGAGGTGCGCTACGAGCGGCTGGTCGCCGACCCGGAGCCGGAGCTGCGCACGATCTGCCGCTTCCTGGGTGAGGAGTACGACCCCGCGATGGCCGAGCCGGCCCGGGTGGCCGACGTGGCGGTGCCCAGCCGCAAGAGCTGGCACAAGCTGACGCACGCGCCGGTGACCACGGACCGGGTGGGCAGCTGGCGGGAGCGGCTGGCGCCGTGGCAGATCACGCTGTGCGAGGCGAAGCTCGGCCGCCACCTGCGCGAGCTGGGCTACCCGCTGTCGGGCGCGGGCTCGCCCTGGTGGAAGGGCCCCGGCCGGGTGCACTACCTGCACTACCCGCGGCTGGACGGCCCGCGCCGCACGGTCGGCGTCCGCCGCGCCTTCGGTGGGCTGCGCGACCGGATGCGGCCCGCCGAGTCCCTCGCCTACCGGCCCGCCGCGCCTCGCGAGCTGCTCTCCCGCTGACGATCCACAAAGCATGATCGATTCACCTGGGCGCGCTGCTGGGGCGCTGTCCGAAGCGTGCGGGCCGGTGACCCGTCAAGATCGGATGGGAACGCTCCCTTGACGACGGCCCGCCGCGCGCGGTAAACCTCTGGCGTACTCCGTTGTGAAATCAGGTGGAAACAGCGCCGGGCGGAGTATTTTTCGGCCGATCGTCGAAGCGCTTCGACTGTGGATCAGGGATGCTCCATCCTCGATCCATTGTCGAAGCGCTTCGACTACCCCTCCAGAGCTGCCCATACTCCACGCACTCTTCCGACCGTCCGCCCAGACGAAGGAACCCGGCGATGAACTTCCGCGACCCCAGCGCTCCCCTGCCCGATCGCGTCGACGACCTGCTCGCCCAGCTCACGCTGCCCGAGAAGGTGTCCCTGCTGCACCAGCACCAGCCCCCGATCCCCCGGCTCGGGCTCGGCCCGTTCCGCACCGGCACCGAGGCCCTGCACGGCCTGGCCTGGCTCGGTGAGGCGACGGTGTTCCCGCAGGCCGTCGGGCTCGGCGCGAGCTGGGACCCTGAGCTGGCGCGCCGAGTCGGCGCGGCCACCGGCGACGAGGTCCGGGCCAGCCACCACAAGGACCCGTCCGGCGCCCAGCTCAACGTGTGGGCACCCGTGGTCAACCCGCTGCGCGACCCGCGCTGGGGCCGCAACGAGGAGGGCTACAGCGAGGACGCCTGGCTCACCGGGATCATGGGCGAGGCGTACGCGCGCGGCCTGCGCGGCGACCACCCCGTCTACCTGAAGACGGCCCCGACGCTGAAGCACTTCCTCGGCTACAACAACGAGAACGACCGCTGCGTCAGCTCCAGCAACCTCGGCCCGCGCGTGCTGCACGAGTACGAGCTGCCCGCGTACCGCCCGGCGATCTCCAGCGGCGCGGCGGTCGCGGTGATGGCGTCGTACAACCTGGTCAACGGGCGGCCCGCGCACGTCAGCCCGCACCTGGCCGACGACCTGCGGTCGTGGACCGACGACGAGGTGCTGGTGGTGTCGGACGCGTACGCGCCGAGCAACCTCGCCGACCCGGCGCAGCAGGCGTACTTCCCCGATCACGCCACCAGTCACGCCGCGTCGCTCAAGGCGGGCGTGGACAGCTTCACCGACGCCGACGCGCGTTCGCACGTCACCATCGAGCGGCTGACCGAGGCGCTGGAGCGCGGGCTGATCACCGAGGCGGACGTGGACCGCGCGGTGCGCCGCATCCTGACGATCCGGCTGCGGCTGGGCGAGTTCGACGCGGCGGACGAGAACCCGTACACCCGGATCGACCCGGACGTGGTGAACTGCCCGGCCCACCAGGCGCTGGCCCGCGAGGCGGCCACCCGCAGCATGGTGCTGCTCAAGCAGGAGTGCCGGCTGCTGCCGTTCGACTCCGCCGAGGTCCGCCGGGTCGCGGTGATCGGGCCGCTGGGCGACCAGCTGATGGCCGACTGGTACAGCGGCACCCTGCCCTACCAGGTCACCGCGCGGGACGGGCTGGCCGCGCGGCTCGGCGCGGACAACGTGGACTTCGCCGACGGGGCGGACCGCATCGCGCTGCGCCTGGCCGGTGGCGGCTACCTGGCGGTCGCCGACGGCGACGCGGGGGCGGCCGGGCTGCGGCGGGCGTTCGCCGACCCGCACGGCTTCGACGTGTTCGACTGGGGCAGCCACCCCGGCCGGGGCGGCCACCAGGGCACCAGCGTGCTCGCGCTGCGCTCGGCCGCCAACGGCCGGCACGTGACGGTCAAGGACGGCGTGCTGGTCGCCGACTCGTCCGGCCCGCACGGCTGGGACGTGCATGAGACGTTCCGCCTCGTCGAGCGGGCCGACGGCACGCTGTCGCTGCACCACGAGCTGAGCCAGAGCTACCTCACCGTGGGCGAGGACGGGGTCGCCGCCGTGGGCGCGGCGTACGACCAGGCCGCCCGGCTGACCGTGGAGCTGCGGCGCAGCGGCGTCGAGCAGGCCGCGGCCGCCGCCGCCGAGGCCGACGCGGTGGTGGTGGTGCTCGGCAACCACCCGCTGGTCAACGGCCGGGAGACCGAGGACCGGGAGAACCTGGCCCTGCCGCCCGCGCAGGAGGCGCTGCTGCGCGCCGTGTACGCCGCCAACCCGCGCACCGCCCTGGTGCTGACCAGCAGCTACCCGTACGCGATCAGCTGGGCCGACGTGCACCTGCCCGCGATCCTGTGGAGCTCGCACGGGGGTCAGGAGTACGGTCACGCCCTGGCCGACGTGCTGTTCGGCGACGCCGAGCCGGCCGGGCGGCTGCCGCAGACCTGGTACCGCAGCCACTGCGAGCTGCCCGACCTCTACGACTACGACATCATCACCAGCGACGCGACGTACCTCTACTACCGCGGCACCCCGCTCTACCCGTTCGGGCACGGCCTGAGCTGGGGCGAGTTCGAGTACGGCGCGGTGACCCTGGACACCGACGCGGTGGACGCCGACGGCGTGGTCACCGTGCGGGTCGAGGTGGCCAACACCGGCGAGCGTCCCGGCGAGGAGGTCGTCCAGCTCTACACCCACCAGCAGCGCTCGCGGGTCAAGCAGCCGCTGCGCCGGTTGCGCGGCTTCCAGCGGATCGCGCTCGCGCCCGGCGAGAAGACCGTGGTGACCATCGAGCTGAAGGCCGCCGACCTGGCCTTCTGGGACGTGACCACGAGCCGGTTCGTGGTCGAGGCGGCCCGGCACAAGGTCATGGTCGGCCGCTCGGCCACCGACATTCGCGGCTGCGCGACGCTGACCGTGCGCGGCGAGCGCATCGGCCCGCGCCGGCTGCCCGGCGTGCTGCGCGCGATCGACCACGACGAGGCGTGCGCGGTGGCGCTGGTGGACACCGCTCCCGAGCGGGGCGACTCGGTGCGGGCCGCCGACGCCGGGGCGTGGCTGTCGTTCGGCGCGACGGACCTGTCCGGCTGCGCGGCGGTGGAGTTCGCGGTGACCGGCGCACCGGGCCGGGTGGCGCTGCTGGACGGCGACCCGCTGGACGGTGAGGTGCTGGCCGAGGCGGTCTCGGCGGGCGGGGAGCGGTACGCGTACACGAAGATCAGCCGGGAGCTGGCCCCGACCGGCCGGACCGACCTATACCTGGTCTGCGACGCGCCCGGCATCATCGTGAGCGAGCTGCGGTTCTCGTGATCGGGTACGGCGGACGGCGGGTATGACCGCACGGGGAGAACAGGCGGGAGCAGCCATGAACGGCAGGACGCGGCGGTCGGCGCAGCGCGACAGCGTGGTGACGATCGCCGACGTGGCCAGGCACGCGGGCGTGTCCACGAGCACGGTGTCGTACGTGCTCAGCGGCAAGCGGGCCATCTCCGCCTCGACCAGCGCCCGGGTGCACGCCAGCATCCGCGCGCTGGGCTTCCACCCGCACGCGGGAGCCCGTTCCCTGGCCAGCAACCGGTCCAGCGTGATCGCGCTGGTGCTGCCGCTGCGGCAGGGCATGCACCTGCCCGTGCTGATGCAGTTCGCCACCGCGGTGGTGACCAGCGCCCGGATGCACCACCACGACGTGCTGCTGGTGACCGCCGACGAGGGCCCGGCCGGGTTGCGCCGGGTCGCCGCCGGGGCGCTGGTGGACGGCCTGGTGCTGATGGACGTGGAGATGCACGACCCGCGCGTGCCCACGCTGCGGCGGCTGGAGCGGCCCAGCGTGCTGATCGGCCTGCCCGCCGACTCGGCCGGGCTGACCTGCGTCGACCTCGACTTCCACCGGGCCGGCGCGGTGTGCGTGGAGCACCTGGCCGCACTCGGCCACCGGGAGGTGGCGCTGCTCGGCGCGCCGCGCGTGGTCTACGACCGGGACACCGGCTTCGCGCACCGCACCCGGGACGGCTTCCTGGAGGCCGCGAAGCGGCTGAAGCTGACCGCGTACGCGCAGCCGTTCGAGGAGCACCCGGAGGCGGTGCAGACCTCGCTCTCCCAGCTGCTCGACCACCACCCGGGGCTGACCGGCCTGGTCGTGCACAACGAGGCGGCCGTCGCGCACGTGCTGGCCGCGCTGCGCACGCTGGACCGCCGGGTGCCCGAGGACGTGTCGGTGGTCGCGATCTGCCCCGACGAGCTGGCCGAGCGCTCCTCGCCCGTGCTCAGCTCGGTGCAGATCCCGGCCGAGGACGTCGGCCGCTATGCCGTGGAGCTGCTGATGCAGAAGCTCGACGGGGTGCCCGTGCCCGACTCGACGCTGCTCGCGCCGAAGCTCACCGCCCGCGCCAGCACCGCCGCGCCCGCGCGCCCCTGATCGCCTGCGCGGTAAGGGTTTTCCCGGAAATCGGGACTTCACAAGACGGCAACCGCGCGGTTAAATCGTGCTGACAGAGGTGGGAGCGCTTCCATCGATGTCTGCCGAAACGCCTGGAAATCCCTGACACCCCGCGCACGCGATACGAGGTAGCGACGGGGCGGATGCGCCCACATCCGCCCCGTCAGTGCCCTACCGCGGCGACTCGCGTCGCGCGGCTCCACGGACAGGAGAATCCTAGTGCCTACCCACAGTGACGCCATCCGCCCTCCGGGCCGGTGGCGCCGTTTGTTCGCCGGAGCCTGCGGCGTCGTCACCCTCTCCACCCTCGCGGTCGGCCTGGCCGGGGCGCCCGCCCAGGGCGCCACCTGCACCGTCAGCTGAAAGGAAGGGCACCTTCTTATCGCTTTCCGTGGTAGAAGGTGCCCTTCTTAACGTGTCAGCCTGCTGGCCGAGCCGTGTTCCGGCTCGCCGGACGGCCGCGAACGCATGGGTGGACGGTGGTGACGTGCCGCTGAGCGCCTGAAGATCGCAGTTTCGTGTCACTTTGCTGGGCAGAACCGCAGATCTTGGCACGAAGTCGCGATCATGAGCCCAGCCCACGCCGCTCGACCCTGCTGAGCGGCCCACTCCACCGCGCGAGCGCGTTAGGAAGGGCACCTTTCTCTACGGAAAACGATAAGAAGGTGCCCTTCCTTTCCTAGAGCTTGCCGACGCCGGCGCCGGCGGCGACCTTGGCGGGGACGGTGGACGCGCTGTCCAGGGTGTACGAGTAGAACGTCCCCGGCTCGAGCACCGACCCGTTCGCCTCGCACACGCCGGAGTTGACGAACGCGTTCGCGCGCTGGACCAGGCGGCCGGGCGCGCTGTCGGCGTACCCGTTCGTCGAGTAGCACGGATACGCCGTGTTCTCGAAGTAGTTGCCCTCCACGACCACGCCCGCGTTCTCGGTGGACGCCACGCCGTAGAGCCCGATGTTCCGGTAGTGGTTGTTGTACACGTGCACCGGCTCGCCGAACCGCACCCGCGGATGCCGCTGGTTGGACCCGTCGAACAGGTTGTGGTGGTAGGTCACCTTCAGATACCCGGTGTCCGCCGGGAACGAGTCCGAGTGCCCGAGCAGCATCGACTTGTCCGTGCCGTGGAACACGTTCCAGGACACGGTCACGTAGTTCGACTGCCGCTTCACGTCGACCGAGCCGTCGTAGCCCGGCCAGAACTCGTTGTGGTCGATCCATACGTGGTGCGAGCCGTTGTGCACGCTCACCGAGTCGTCGGACGGGTTGCGGAAGGTGATGTTGCGGATGATCACGTTGTTGCCCGGCCGCGTGGTCGAGCCCAGCTGCAGCCCGCCGTCCACGATCTCGGCCGTGCTGCCGACGCCGATGATGCTCTTGTTCGCGACGACGAGGATCATGTCGCTGACCGTGATCCGGCCGGAGACCATGATGATGTACGGCTCCGCCCGTCCCGCATAGTCGGCCAGTTGCGCCGCGGACGTGACGGTGACGGTCTGCCCGCCCGCGCCGCCGTACGTGCCGTTCTGCCCCTGCCCGCTGACGGAGGCGTACCCGTCGGCCTGTCCCGGCGGGGGCGGAGGCGGCGGGCTGCCGCTCGGCGACGGCGAGGCCGACGCGGAGGCCGTGGGCGACGCGGGTGCGGACGGGTCCGGCCCGGGACCGGTGAACACCTGCACGTCGTCGAAGGACGCGCTGGCGTACTGCCCGACGAGCCCGATCCGGCCGGTGCCGAACGTGGCATCGGTGGCGCTGACCAGCTGCGTTCCGTTCACGGCCCCCCGCACCGTGCTGCCGGAGACCGACAGCGCGAGGGTGTACCAGGTGCCTGGGCTGACGGCGGTGGCGGCCTGCGCCAGCACGGTCACCCCGCCACCGCTGGTGCGGCGCAGCTCGGCGCGGCCGGCGCCGACCAGCACGAGCGAGTAGAAGCTGGACGTGCTCTGGGCGCGGGCGGCGACACCCGCGGCCCGGCTGGAGTTGGCGAAGGCGATCGGCTTGACCCGGGCCGACACGGTGTAGTCGGTCCAGGTGCTGGAGCCGGACAGGGACTTCGCGTCGGCGCTGGTGCTGGACTGGCGGTAGGCGCGCGAGCCGTCGGCGACCACCGACCAGCTGCCGCCGGAGCTGCTCCAGCCCGAGGCGTTGCCGTCCTCGAAGTCGTCGGTGAACAGGGTGGCCGCCGAGGCGGCCGTGGTGAGGCCGACCGCCAGGGCGAGGGCGGTGGCGGTGGTGCCGGCCAGGATCGCGAGGCGTCGGCCGTGCGTTGTCGACATCTCTCCTCCGTTAGGGACGGTGCCGGAAGGGGACGGTGCGGTGAGCGTTAAGAAGGGCACCTTCCTATACAGAAGGCGATAAGAAGGTGCCCTTCCTTTCGGAGCTACAGGACTACGACGCGGCCGCCGAGGGTGACGATCAGCGCGCCGGTGGAGTTGAAGGACCAGCCGAGGCTGCCGGTGAAGTTGGCGCACCGGGAGCCGTTGGAGCCCATCCACCACTGGTTGGTGCTGTCCGTGTTGCCGACGATCTTGTCGTTGGTGCCGCTGGAGCTGCGGCAGGACGTGTTGTTGCGGAAGACCGAGGAGCCGGCCTCGAAGGTGAAGTTGCGCTCGGTGTTGTTGATGCTCAGGTTGTTCGAGATCGTCATCGAGCCGTTGTTGCGGTTGTAGGTGAAGCCGTGCTTGCCGTTGCCGACCGCGATGGTGCGGCGCACGAGGTGGTTCACGCCGATGTCCTCGCCGCCCAGCTTGAAGCCGTTGCGGTCGCCGTTGCCGGCCTGGCCGCCGTTGCTCAGCGTGCCGTTGTTGTAGGCGAGGGAGTCCTCGATCGTCACCGCGCCGATCGGTCCGGTGTCGGTCTTGGTGTAGAGGTCCCAGCCGTCGTCGATGTTGTTGTGGGACACGCAGTAGCGGAAGACGTTGCCGGAGCCGACGGTCAGCTTGGCGGCGAAGCCGTCCGCGTCCTCACCGTCGGAGTCGGCGTTGTCGTGCGACTCCGCGCTGAGGATCAGGTTGTTGGCCGGCCACAGGCTGTTGGGCGTGTCGGACGCGATGCGCGACAGCTGCAGGCCGGTGTCCCGGTTGTAGCGGGTGATGGTGCGCTCGAGGATGTTGTTGCTGCCGCCGACGAAGATGCCGTTGTCCCCGGCGCGCTCCACGATCAGGCCGTAGACGTGCCAGTAGTTGCCGTTGACGGCCAGGCCCCGGTTGGCCGGGTCCTCCGCCTGCGCCGAGAAGTTCAGCACGGGCGTCTCGCCGGGGTACGCGGACAGCTTCTTGCGGGCGCTGGAGGTGCCGTTGTTGCCCGGCGCGATGGTCACCGTCGAGGAGTAGTTGTAGGTGCCGGCGCGCATGTAGATCGTCCCGCCCGCCGCGATCCGGGTGATCGCCGAGGTGAGCGTGGTCGGGTTCGACTGCGTGCCGGACGCGCCGTCGGTGCCGCCCGGCGCCACGTACAGCGTGGTGCCGGGCGGGGTGCTCGGGCTCGCGCTCGGGCTGGCCGGGGCGCTGGGCGACGCGCTCGGGCTGGCCGGGGCGCTCGGCGAGGCGCTGGGGCTCGCCGGGGTGCTCGGGCTCGCGCTCGGGCTGGCCGGGGCGCTCGGCGACGGCGCGGCTCCGTCGGAGACCACGATGTCGTCGAAGCGGGCGGCGGCGTACGACGTCGCCAGCACGATCCGGCCCGCACTGAACAGGCTGCTGCTGCCCGTGGCGACCTGCGCGCCGTTGACCCAGCCGGTCAGCGTGTTGCCGCTGACGGTGAGCTGCAGGCTGTACCAGGTGCCGGTGGTCACGGACAGGTTCGTGCCGCCGATGACGGTGACGCTGCTGCCGTTGACCACCTGCAGCTCGGCCCGCCCGGTGTTGAGCAGCGCGAGCTGGTAGCGGGTCGAGCTGCCGGTGGACCGGGCGCCCAGTGACGCGTAGCGGCCGGTGCCGTTGAACGCGGTCGGCTTGACCCGGGCGGTGACCGTGTAGTTGGTCCACGAGCTGCTGCCCGCGAACTGCCGGGCCAGCTCGCTGTCGGTCTTGCTCTGCTGGAACACGCCGGTGCCGTCGGTGACGACGGTCCAGTCGCCGCCGGACTTGGACCAGCCGGTGGCCGTGCCGCTGTTGAAGTTGTCGGAGAACAGCGTCGCGGCCATGGCCACGCCGCCGGTGAGGTTGATCAGGACCGTCATCACCATGGCGAGCAGCGCGGTGACCGCCGCCGTGACGAGGCCGGCGCGCCGGGCGCGACCGGAGTGAGGGGTACGCATGAATTCTCCTAGATCTTTCCGACACCCGCGCCGGCCGTGACGATGGCCTTGACGTCGTTCGGGTTGTCGAGCACGTAGCTGTAGTAGTTGCTCGGCTCCTCGACGGAGCCCGAGCAGTCGGGAGCGCCCGGCTCGGTGCCGGTGAACACGTTGTTGCGCGCGACGCAGCGGCCGGACGGGCCGGCGTAGCTGTTGGTGATCGGCTCCTCGACGCTCTCGAAGTAGTTGCCCTCGACCATGCAGCCGGCGTTGGTCTGGCAGGCCACGCCCGCGTCGGTGTTGTGGAAGTAGTAGTTGTTGTAGATGTGCACCGGCTCGCCGTAGCGCACCCGCGGGTTGCGCTGCGGGGTCTCGTCGAACCAGTTGTGGTGGTAGCTGACCTTGAGGCGGCCGGTGTCCTGCTCGTCGTCGGCGTCGTCGCGGCCCAGCAGCATGTTCTTGCTGTGGTGGTGGGTGTGGTTCCACGAGATGGTCACGTACGACGAGCCGCGCTTGACGTCGATCAGGCCGTCGTAGCCCTGCGCCAGGTCGTTGTGGTCGATCCAGACGTGGTGCGAGAACATCTGCACGTTGATCGAGTCGTCGCTGGCGTTGCGGAACACCAGGTTGCGGATGATCACGTTCTGCACCGCGTTCGCGGGCGGCGACGTGATCGCGTCGTCGATCGGCAGGCCGATGTTGAAACCGCCGCCGGTGACGCCGGAGGCCGAGCCCACGCCGATGATCGACTTGTGCGAGGCCACGTTGTACATGCCGGCGGGCAGCGTGATCATGCCCTTGACGCAGATGTTCAGCGCGCCGGCCTGGGCGATCGCCGAGATCAGCTCGTTCGCGGTGTCGACCTCGATGGTCGGGCCGCCCGCGCCGCCGGTGGTGCCGCTGCGGCCCCAGGCGTTCACGGCCGCGAAGCCGGTCGGGCTGCCGCCGGTGTTGCAGGTGCCGGGCGGCGGCGGGGAGGTGCTCGGCGACGGCGGCACCGAGGGCGTCGGCGGGTACGGCGACGGGCTGCCGGGGTTGCCCGGGCCCGCCGTGTCGGACACCGTGACGTCGTCGAAGGACGCGCTGGCGTACGACGCCATCAGGCCGATCTTCCCCGAGGAGAAGGTCGTGTCCGTGGCCGTGAGCAGCTGGGTGTTGTTGACGAAGCCGGTCAGCGTCGAGCCGAACACGTCCAGCCGCAGCGTGTACCAGGTGTTCGTGGACACCGGGAACACCAGCGTGGCCAGCGTGGTGACGCCGCCGCCGGAGACCCGGCGCAGCTGCACCGCGCCGCCGCCGGTCAGCACCAGCGAGTAGTAGTTGGACAGGCTCTGCAGCCGGGCGGCGACGCCGACCGAGCGGGACGAGTTGCCGAAGGCGATCGGCTTGACCCGCGCCGAGACGGACTGGCCGGTCCAGGACGAGCCGGCCTGTGCCTTGGCGTCGGCGCCGGTGCCGGTCTGCCGCCAGACCTGGCTGCCGTCGGAGACCACCGACCAGCTGCCGCCGGACTTCGACCAGCCGGTCGAGTTGCCGTCCTCGAAGTCGTCCGAGAACAGGGTCGCCGCGTACGCGGTGCCGCCGGACCACGTCACGCCGAGGGCGACGACGAGGGCGGTCAGGCCGGCGCCGAGAGCGGCGGCGAGACGGGTGCGCCGTGGAGCCGCGCGCATGGATACGGACATGTGCGGAACCTCCTTGGGAGGGACCGCACCCGGTGGTCCGCTGCGGGCGCAACGGAGGGCGCCACCGGGTGCGGGAGTCGCACGGTGCGGGGAGGGCTCAGTGGAGGCCGAGCCTCCCCGCGCCGGAGAGCAGGGTGACCAGCGGGACCGCGAAGGCGGGCAGCGGCTTGTGCTGGCGCAGGGTGGGGGTCCAGCCCGCGTCGGGACCGAAGTCCGGGTCGTGCACCGCGTTGTACGCCGCCAGCAGGCTCAGCGGGCCGGGCCGGGCGTCGCCGTCCTTGCCCCAGCTGCCGAGCTCGGTGACGGCGGTGCCCTTCCAGTCCTTCAGCACCCGGTCGGCGGGGATGCCGTCCTGCAGCGTGAAGAAGTTGTTCTCCAGGTACACCGCCGACTGGATGCCCAGGCCGACGCTGTAGTCGTAGGGCTCGGCGACGCGGAACTGGTTGTTGTACACGTCGACCTGGCCGAAGCGGACCCGCGGCGCGCGCTGGCCGACCCCGTCGAAGACGTTGTGTCGCAGCGTGACCCGCAGCTTGCCGACGTCCGGGCCGACCGTGTCCGAGGAGCCGATCAGCATGGTCTTGTCGTGGTGGGTGAACACGTTCGCCGACACCGTGACCAGGTCGGAGGTGTGCGTGATGTCGAGCGCGCCGTCGTGCACCTGCCACGGGCGGCCGAAGTACACCGGCTGGTTGGAGTCGGGGTTGTCACCGTCGCTGAACGTGTTGTGGTCGATCCACACGTTGGTCGAGCGCCGCACCGAGACCAGGTCGTACTCGGAGTTCCAGTTGCCCTCGGCGCCGTCGGTGGGCCGCCAGCGGGGGAAGCAGTCGGCGGCGTCCTGGAAGTTCAGGTTGCGCACGATCACGTTCGGCGCGCCGTCGATCATCAGGGTGACGTGCTTCAGGGTGGCGTCGCCCAGGCCCACGATGGTGGTGTTGGCACCGACCTTGATCTCGGTGCGGGCGCGCTGGGCGGCGACCGAGCGCACGCGGGCCTGCTCGATCGGGCCGCTGGGGTCGGCCGCGCGGCCCCACACCGCCGGGTCGTACGCGGCCAGGTAGCTCTCCAGCGTGTAGCCGGGGTCGGCGAGGTCCGCGCAGGTGATCGGGTTGCCCTCGGCGGAGGTCAGGCCGTCGACGACACCCTCCACGAAGACGATCTTCGGGTCGGTGCCGGTGACCGCCGCGGCGAGGGCGTTGCGGTCGCGCACCACGAACACGTGGGCATCGTCGGCGGCCGAGCCGCCCGTGGTGCCGGCGCCGGAGGCGGCCCAGCCGTCGTTCGCGGCGAGCGGCTGCCGGGCGAGCTGGCTGGCCCACCAGCCGGGGCCGCTCGGGTCGCCGGTGGCCGCCGCGGGCGTCGCGCCCGCCAGCAGCAGCAACGCGCCCAGGGCGCACCCGGCGGCGACCCGCCGCAGCCGCCGGCCGACCACGTCGTCTATTCGCATCGCGCTCTCCAAAGAATGTGTCCGATGTGTTACGTCATCAGACAACGTAGGGAAGCACGAATAGTGAAGTCAATGGATCGGAATAGCAGGTTTGTTGCAGCTATTCTCGAACAGTATTCGCTGGTCCAGCCCGTTGGAAGGCTGGATCCAGCGACTATTCAGGTCGGCATTCGAATGCGGTGTCAGCCGTTTGCAGTCCCGCCCGGAACCGTTGCAGACCACGGCCGGGAAAGCTCGTTCATGAGGGCTCCCCGAGCGGCGCAGCGGGCCAGTACGGTGTTCACCCCGCGCAGCGTCCGGTGCCCGTCGGCCACGTCGAGCGCCTCCTCGGCGACCTGGTAGGGCGGCGGCGCCGCCCGCAGCCGCTCGAGCACGGCGGTGAACGGCGCGGTGCGGGACAGCGGCGCCAGCAGCGGCTCGCCGTCCGACCGGTGGGCCAGCAGGTTCTCCAGCAGGGTGCGGCGGCCCGTGACCTGCACCGCCGCCGCCTCACCCGGCAGCCGCAGCAGGTCCTCGCGGAAGCCCAGCTCGGCGTCGCCGCGCTCGCCGTACACGGTGAGGTCCCCGTCGACGAAGCCCTCGCCCGCCAGCGTCACCGCGACCAGCACGGTCACCCCGCCCGCCAGCGTGATGCGCAGCGTCGCGGTGTCCTCGACCTCGATCGGGCGTACCCGCAGCCAGTCCACCTCGACCCGCTCGACCGGCGCGTCCAGCACCGACAGCGCCTGCATCACCGCGTGCGCGAACGGGTTGGCCAGCGCCCCGTCCAGCGACGGGCGGCCGTCCACGGTGCGCCGGCCCGACCACGGCGAGCGGGCCCAGTAGGCGTCGTCGCGCTTCCAGCAGCCGAGCACGGAGATGTGCCGGACCGCGCCGAGCGCGCCGCCCACGACCGCCGCGCGCAGGCGGACCAGCGCCGGCGAGGCCAGCGCCTGGAAGCCCACCTGGACCACCCGGCCGGTCTCGGCCTCCGCCGCCGTGAGCGCCTCGTGCTCCGCCCTGTCGAGCACGGGCGGCTTCTCCAGCAGCACGTCCGCCCCGGCCCGCAGCGCGTCCCGGGTCAGCGCGAGATGCGTGTGCGGCGGCGTGCAGACGATGACCACCTGCGGCTTGACCTCGTCCAGCAGCGCCCGGTGGTCGGTGTAGACGGGCACCCCGGCCGGCGCCTCCTGCACCTCGCGCGTGTCCGCGAGCCCCACCAGCCGCACCGCCACGCCCGCCTCGGCCAGCTCCGCGAGCTGCCGCCGGTGGTACATGCCGTGCCCGTTCGCGCCGATCAGCGCGACCGACGTCGCCGTCATCGTGCCCCTCTCCTCATTCCAGCCCCGTGGTGCGCCGATCCTGCGCGGACAGCCCTCCGGCACGTCCGGTTCGCCCGTGTCCCGGGGGTCACCCGCGCAGCGGCGGCGCACGTGGGGTTCACGCCGCGGCCCGCCGGACCAGGTCCGCGGCGCCGTGGGTGGCCAGTTCGGAACGCCATCTCTCGATCATCCTGCGGCGGGCGGGATCGGGGACGGGCAGCACGCCGCCCTCGCCGAACAACGCCTCCGTGCTCGGGTCCGCGCGGACCTCGGTGGCGCGCGGGTCGTTCAGCGGCAGCTCCTGGCCGCTGTCGGCCGTGCCCTCGGCGAACCGGGCCCAGGCGGCCAGGATCAGCGTGGCCAGGGCCGGGTCGGGGACCGTGTTGAGCACGGACAGCGCTCGCTGCGGCAGCTTCTGCGTGCCGTCCATCGCCACCTGGAGGCAGCGGTGGCCCAGGGCCGCGTTGGCGAAGCGCTCCAGCGCCGCGTCGCCGTACCCGGCCACGGTGACCCCGTCCGGCGGGGTCATCGACGCCGCGACCTCGGTGGCGACGTAGCGGCGCAGCAGCTCGGTCATGCCGGGCAGGGCCAGCGCGTCGGCGATGTACTCGCAGCCGGCCAGCGCGCCCAGGTACGCCAGGGTGCTGTGCACGCCGTTGAGGGCGCGCAGCTTCAGGTGCTCCCAGGGCGTGACGTCGCCGGTGAGCACCGCGCCCGCCGCCGCCCAGTCCGGGTGGGCCCCGGCGAAGTCGTCCTCGATCACCCACTGGGAGAACGGCTCCCCCACGACGGCGGCGAGGTCGGCCACGCCGAGGTCACGCTCGGCCGTGGCCAGCAGCGCGGGCGTGGTGGCGGGCACGATCCGGTCGACCATGCTGGACGGGCAGCGCACCGACGTGGCGTACCAGTCGCGCAGCTCGTCGGGGATCACCCCCGCCAGCAGGCGGCCCAGCACCACCCCGTTGGACGGCAGGTTGTCGCAGCTGAGCAGCGTGATCGGCCCCGCGTCGGCGCGGCGGCGCGCGGCCAGCCCGTCCACCAGCAGCCGCGTCACCGCCGAGTCGGGCACGTACGCCTTCTCCGTCACGGTCAGCGTCACCACCCGGATCGCCGGATCGGCCAGGTGCGCGACGACCGAGCCGGGGTCGCTGGCGGCGTGCACCGTGCCGGTCAGCGCGCCGATCGCACGGGTCCGCGAGGCGGCGCCGTCGAGCGTGACCACGCTGTAGAGGTGGTCCTGCGCGCGCAGCGCCTCCAGCACGTCCCGCGAGCGCGGCGCGACCGCGACGATGCCCCAATCCCCGCCGGACGCGGCCATCGCCGCCTCGATGTAGACGGCCTGGTGGGCGCGGAAGAAGGCGCCCAGGCCAAGGTGCAGCACCCCGGCCCGGACGTCGCCCGGCAGCACGGCCGGGCGGCTGTCGGCGGGCAGCCGCGACAGCGTCGCCCGGCCGAGCCGGGTCGCCGAGGTGGTCATCGCCATACGGGGCCGTCCGGGAAGCTGTACTGCGCGATCGACTCCGGCTTGAACGTCACCGAGTAGCCGGGCTGGGCGGGCAGCCGGTAGCGGCCGTCGACCACGGTGATCGGGTCCTCGAAGTGCTCGTGCAGGTGCGCGACGTACTCCACCATGCGCCCGTCCAGCGAGCGGCCCAGCCGCAGGTAGTCGAAGACCGACAGGTGCTGCACGTACTCACACAGCCCGACGCCGCCCGCGTGCGGGCACACCGGCACGCCGAACTTGGCCGCCATCAGCAGGATGGACAGCACCTCGTTGACGCCGCCGACCCGGCACGCGTCGATCTGGCACACCTGGATCGCGTTCGCCTGCATGAGCTGCTTGAAGATGACCCGGTTGGCGGCGACCTCGCCGGTGGCCACCCGGATGGGGTTCACCGCGCGCGCCACGGCCGCGTGGCCCAGCACGTCGTCGGCGTGCGTCGGCTCCTCGATCCAGTACGGGTCCACCTCCGCCAGCACCTTCATGTTGGCGATCGCCTCGTCCACGTCCCAGACCTGGTTGGCGTCCATCATCAGCAGCGCGTCCGGGCCGATCTCCGCCCGGATGAGCCGGGCGCGGCGGATGTCGTCCTCGATCGGGCCGCCGACCTTCATCTTCATGGCCCGCCAGCCCTGCGCGTACGCCGCGCGGGTCAGCTCGCGCACCTGCTCGTCGGGGTAGCCCAGCCAGCCCACCGAGGTGGTGTACGACGGGAACCCGTCGCGCTCCAGCACCGCCAGCCGCTCGGCGTAGCCGCCGTCGTCGGCGAGCAGCGCCAGCGCCTCCTCGCGGGTGATCGCGTCGGAGATGTGGTGGAAGTCGACGTTGTTCACCAGCTCCTCGGCCGGCATCTCGGCCAGCAGGCGCCACATCGGCTTGCCCTCGGCCTTGGCCCGCAGGTCCCACACCGCGTTGACCAGCGCGCCGGTCGCCATGTGGATGACGCCCTTCTCCGGCCCGAGCCAGCGCAGCTGCACGTCGGCCGACAGCGAGCGCCAGAACGTCACCGGGTCGGCGAACAGCTCCTCCAGCGTCTTACCGACCACGTGGTACGACAGGGCCCGGATCGCCGCGCAGGCGATCTCGTTGCCGCGCCCGTTGGTGAAGGTGAAGCCCGCGCCGAAGATTCCGGCGTCGGTGTGCAGCTCCACGTACGCGGCGGAGTAGTCGCCCCGGTTGATCGCGTCGGAGCCGTCGCCGGCCGCCGCGGTCGGGAAGCGTACGTCGTGCACCTTGGCGTCGATGATTTTCATGGTCACCCTACTCGGAAGATCTTCTTGGGCAGGTGGTACGCCAGGTCGGCGATGGTCTCGGCGGCCTCGTCGAGGCCGAGGCGGTGCTCGGCGACCAGGCGCGCAAGGAAGCCCGCGTCGACCCGCCGGGCCACGTCGTGCCGGACCGGGATCGAGCAGTACGCGCGGGTGTCGTCGACGAACCCGGCGGTGTTGTAGAAGCCCGCGGTCTCGGTGACCGCCTCCCGCCAGCGGCGCAGCGCCTCCGGCGCGTCGAGGAACCACCACGGGGCGCCGATGAACATGGCCGGGTAGCCGCCGGCCAGCGGGGCCAGCTCGCGGCTGAACGTGTACTCGTCCAGCGTGTACACGACCACCCGGAAGCGCGGGTCGTGCCCGAACTCCTCCAGCAGCGGCCGCAGCGCGTTGGTGTACTCGGTGGCCACCGGGATGTCCCCGCCGACGTCGCGCCCGTGCGTGCGGAACAGCGTGGCGTTGTGGTTGCGCGACGAACCCGGGTGCAGCTGCATGACGAGGCCGTCGTCCAGCGACATCCGGGCGAACTCCATCAGCATGTGCGCGCGGAACGCCTCGGCCTCGGCCGCCGTCGCGCCGCCGTGCACCACCCGCTCGAACAGCGACTTCGCCTCGGCCGCGGTCATCCCGCCGGTGGCCGCGGTCGGGTGCCCGTGGTCGGAGCAGGTCGCCCCGGCCGCGATGAAGTCGCGCCGCCGCTGGGCCAGCGCGTGCAGGAAGCCCTCGTACGTCGCGGTGTCCTGGCCGGTGATCTCACCCAGCTTGACCACCCGGTCGGGCCAGCCGGGCCAGTCCATGTCCACCAGGTCGTCCGGGCGGAACGTGGTGATCACGCGCCCGCCGGGGCCGCCCCAGCCGTCCGCCGCGAGCTTCGCGTGCCGGGACAGGTCGTCCAGCGGCGACTCGGTGGTGGCCAGCACCTCCAGGTTGAACCGCTGGAACAGCGCGCGCGGCCGGTACTGCGGCTCGGCCAGCTTCGCGGCCAGCTCGTCGTAGACCCGGTCCGCCGTCTGCCCGCTGAACGGGGTCTCGATGCCGAAGACGGTGCGGAACGTCTGCTCCAGCCACAGCCGCGAGGGCGTACCCCGGAACAGGTGCCAGTTCTCGGCCAGGCGGCGCCAGATCAGGCGCGGGTCGGTCTCGGACGGGCCGCCGTCGATGCGGGGCACGCCCAGCTCGCTCGGCGGGATGCCCTGGCTGAGCAGCATCCGGGTGACGTAGTGGTCGGGCACCACGATCAGCCGCGCCGGGTCGGGGAACGGCGCGTCGTCGGCCAGGATGCCCGGGTCGACGTGACCGTGCGGGCTGATCAGCGGCAGGTTCCGCGCGTGCGTGTACAGCTCGCGGGCGATCGCCCGGGTGCGCGCCTCCGCCGGGAACAGCAGGTCGTCCACGGTCACTCCCATTCTGAAAGATCGAGCAGGGCGGCCACGTCCACGCTGCGCCCGGAGGCGATCGAGGCGTTGGCCGCCAGACCGGTCAGCAGCGAGCGCGCGCCGTCGAGCGCCGTGGCCGAGCGGTGCAGCGGGTCGGTGTCGCCGTTGAAGAGCACCCCGGTCATCCGGGCGTCCGCGCCGCCGTGCCCCTGGCGGTCGTACGAGGCCACCGGCACGTCCACCGGGGGCTCCCAGTAGCGGCGCAGGCGCAGCGAGACGCCGCCCTGCTCGGCGGCGGCCTCGACCCCGTGCAGCGCCGCCGAGTGGCCCTTCACCGCCCCGGCGACCCCGGGGGCGACGTGGTCGGACTCGACGATCTCCAGCTCCAGGCGGCCCCGGCTGCCGTTGAAGGCGATCCGGTAGCCCTCCCAGGGCGCGTACGCGGTGAGGTGGTAGCTCATCGTCGCGCCGGAGGCGTAGCGGACCAGCACCGCCATGTCGTCCTCGATGTCGGTGCCGGGCGCGAACACGTTGACGTCGCGGTGGTAGCCGTCGTGCGCCTCGGCGTCGAGGTACAGCTCGGCGAGGTTCGGGTTGTCGGCCAGGTGCAGCGCGAACGGGTCGCCCTGCGCCGCCGGGGAGCCGTGGGCGCGGGCGTAGTCGCGGGCGTAGCCGTGGCGGGCGCCGTCCGCGCCGTACAGGAACAGCCGTCCCTCGGCGGTGACCCGCACCGGGGTGCTGCCCAGCCACCAGTTGACCAGGTCGAAGTGGTGCGTCGCCTTGTGCACCAGCAGGCCGCCGGAGTGCGCCCGGTCGCGGTGCCAGCGGCGGAAGTAGTCCGCGCCGTGCCGCACGTCGAGCAGCCACTCGAAGTGCACCGAGCCGATCTCGCCGATGGCTCCTTCGGCGAGCAGCGTGCGCACCTGCTCGTGCACCGGGTGGAAGCGGTAGTTGAAGGCGACCTTCACGTCGCCGCCGGTGCGCCGCACGGCCTCCAGGATGCGCCGGCATTTCGGCACGTCGACCGTCATCGGCTTCTCGGTGACCACGGCGCAGCCGGCGTCGAGCGCCGCCACGATGTACTCGTCGTGGGTCGCGTCGACGCTGCACACCACGAGCGTGTCGATGCGCTCCTTCGCCAGCATCTCGGGCACGTCGGCGGCGTCGTATGCGACAGCGGGCGCAACACCCGCGGCCTGCAGCCGGCGCTGCTGCGCCGCGATCCGGGCGGGGTTGACGTCGGCGAGCGCCACCAGCTCGCCGTACCGGGTCAGGACCTGCGCGAACATCTGCGCACGAGCCCCGGTCCCCACGATCGCGTACCGCGTGGTCATCCGGCCTCCTGGGCCTCAGGGACTACAAACGTTTGCAGCAGAACTAACCATCGTGTTTCGATCGCGTCAATGGGCGTACCAGAATCGGCCTTGATTGTCCTAATTTTTACCCCCACAACGGCGCGCAAGGTCCACTGTCGAAACCGGATCGTCATATTCGACCGTTGACAGAGTCGCAACCGTTTGCATCTAATGGGTGACCACCGTGATAGCCACCACAGGCTCGTGTCCACAAAGGAGCGCAGGTGCCGGCCACAATCCGCGACGTCGCCCGAGCAAGTGGCGTGCACGTCTCCACCGTGTCGCGTGCCTTCAGCGCACCGCAGCTGGTGAACGCCGAGACCCGGGCGCACGTCCTCGCGGCGGCCGAAGAGCTCGGCTACCGCCCCAACCGGGCGGCCCGCGCGCTCATCACCGGGCGCACCCACAACATCGGGCTGATCGTGGCGGACATCGCCAACCCGTTCTTCCCGCCGCTCATCAAGGCGGCGGAGAGCCATGCGCGCGGCCGCGACTACCACGTCTTCGTCGCCGACACCAACGAGGACGCCGGCGTCGAGGAGGAGCTGGTGCTCGCCCTCGCCAAGCAGGTCGACGGCGTGCTGCTGTGCAGCCCGCGCATGAGCAACACCCAGATCGAGCAGCTGTCCCGCGAGGTCCCGCTGGTCGTGGTCAACCGGCCGGTGCCGGGCCTGCCCGCGGTCGTGATGGACGTCGCGCAGGGCGCCCGCCTGGCGGTGGAGCACCTGGTGAGCCTCGGCCACCGCTCGATCGCCCTGCTGGGCGGCCCGCGCGGCTCGTGGACCAACCGGGAGATCCGCCGGTCGGCCACCCTGGCCGCCCGCACCGCCGGGGCCGAGCTGGTGGTCATCGGCCCCAACCCGCCCACCGAGGAGAGCGGGTCGGCCGCGGCCGACGCCGTGCTGCGGGCCGGCGTCAGCGCCGTGCTCGCGTACAACGACCTCATGGCCGTGGGCCTCATCGACGCGCTCGACCACCGCGGGGTCAAGGTCCCGGATCAGATCAGCGTCGTCGGCATAGACGACACCGCGCTGAGCCGGCGCACCCGCCCCATGTTGACGACGGTGGCCACCCCTACGGCGGCCGCCGGACGGGCGGCCGTCGACATGCTGCTCCAGCATGGCGACGACCGCCGCACCACCGCACTGGTAACGCTCCAGACCGAGTTGGTCATCCGCGACTCGTCAGGCCCGGGCCCGCATCGCACTGCGGGCCCGGGCGGACGGCATCAGCCGCCCGTTGACGGTGTCGCTTCCGAGAGCAGGGAGTGAAAGCTATGCACCCAGCGACACCCGCGCCGGCCGACCAGCCGTCGCAGCTCCACGGTAGCCTGCCGGCGGGCGGTATGAATCGCCGCCACCTGCTGCGCATGCTCGCCGGCACCGCGATCGCCGTGCCCGCGGGGGGCCTGCTGGCCGCCTGCGGCGAGGAGGAGCCCGCTGCCGACCCGAACGCGCCGGTCAACATCTCCTTCTTCTGGTGGGGTGGCGAGGCCCGCGCCAAGCTCACCGAGCAGGCGCTCAAGCTCTACATGGACAAGCACAAGAACGTCACCATCACGCCCACCTGGCAGGCGTTCACCGGCTACTACGACAAGCTCGCCACCATCGCGGCGGGCGGCAACGCGCCGGACATCTTCCAGATCGACGACAACGGCCTGGCCGAGTACGCCGGCCGCAACGTCACCCTGGACCTGTCCAAGTACACGGCGAACAACAAGATCGACGTGTCCAAGCACCCCGAGAGCCTGACCAAGTACGGCCAGCTCGGCGGCAAGCAGGTGGCCATCGCCACCGGCGAGAACACCCCGGCGATCATCTACGACAAGACCAAGCTGGGCGAGCTGGGCGTCGAGGTCCCGCAGATCGGCTGGACGTACGAGCAGATCATCACCTGGGGCGCGGGCGTCACCACGAAGTCCGGCGGCAAGTACTGGGGCCTGATGGACCCGAGCTCCGACTACAAGGCGCTGTGGCTGTGGCTGCGCGCCCAGGGCAAGGAGTTCTACGACGGCCCGAAGCTCGCCTTCACCGAGGCCGACCTGGTCGGCTGGTTCAAGCTGTGGGTGGACGCCCGGACCAAGGGCGCGATCCCGCCGGCCGACGTCTGCCACGAGGCGGTCACCGGCAGCGTCGCCACCCAGCTCGTGGTGACCAAGAAGGCCGGCGTGTCGTTCATGTGGTCCAACCAGCTCTCCGAGATGCAGAAGGCCACCAAGAACGACCTGGCCATGACGGCGTACCCGGGCGACCCGAAGGGCCAGTGGGCGCGCGCGTCGACGTACTGGGCCGCCTCGCGCACCACCAAGTCGCCGGACGTGGTGGCCGACATCATCAACTTCCTGGTCAACGACGTGGAGGCCGGCAAGATCCTGGGTGTGGACCGGGGCCTGCCGAACAACCTCGACGTGCGCAAGGCGGTCTCCGACGCGCTGACCGACCAGAAGATGAAGGACACGGTCGCCTTCGAGAACGAGATCACGCCGAAGTTCGGCCCGGCCCCCGCGCCGCCGCCGAAGGGCCACAGCGGCCTGCGCAACACGCTGCGCGACATCGCCGAGACGGTGGCGTACGGCAAGCAGACCCCCGAGGCCGCCGCGAAGCAGTTCTTCACCGAGGCCACCGCCGCCCTGGCGTGACCCGGCCCCGGCGGGCCGGCCGTCCCGGGCCGGCCCGCCGCACCCGTACCGCAGCTCTGACGGACACCACCCTCAGAGGAACGCCGTGGCCGCAACTCCTTCCCGAGTTGCGGCCACGCGTCCGAGAGGGGCCCACCCACGTATCACAACCTGGAAGGGGACCGCGCGTGGCGCTCACCACGGCTTCCCGACCGGCCCTCACGGCCGCTGCGCCCACGCCGCCGCCGAAACGGGGCCGGCGCAAGAATTATGCCTCCCGCCGCCAGGAGGGCCTGGCGGGCTATGTCTTCCTGTCTCCGTGGCTGATGGGCCTGATGGCCATCACCGCGTTCCCCATGCTCTTCTCGCTGTACCTGAGCTTCACCAACTACGACATCCTGTCGAGCTGGGAGTTCGTGGAGTGGGTCGGCTTCGACAACTACGAGAAGATCTTCACCGGTGATCCGATCTTCTGGAAGTCGGTGCGGGTCACCCTCACCTACGGCCTGATCGCCATCCCGCTGAAGCTCGCCGCCTCCCTCGGCGTCGCGCTGCTGCTCAACCGCGAGCGGCGCGGGGTGGGCCTGTTCCGCAGCATGTTCTACCTGCCGTCGCTGCTCGGCGGCTCGGTGGCGCTGGCGCTGGTCTGGGTCGCCATGTTCAACGGCGAGGGCTCCTTCAACGCCTTCCTCGGCCTGTTCGGCATCGAGGGCAAGCCGTGGATCAACGACCCGGACTGGGCCCTGGAGACCCTGATGGTGCTGACCATCTGGCAGTTCGGCGCCCCGATGGTGATCTTCCTGGCCGGCCTCAAGCAGGTCCCCAGCGAGCTCTACGAGGCCGCGTCGGTGGACGGGGCCAGCAAGGTCCGGCAGTTCTTCCACATCACGCTGCCGATGCTGTCCCCGGTCATCTTCTTCAACCTGGTGCTGGAGACCATCAACGGCTTCCAGGGCTTCACCTCGGCCTTCGTCATCAGCAACGGCACCGGCGGGCCGGTGTACTCGACCAAGCTCTACACCCTGCACATCTACGACAAGGCGTTCACCGACTTCCAGATGGGCTACTCGTCGGCGCTGGCCTGGATCTTCCTGGCCGCGATCGGCCTGATCACGGTGGTCTTCTTCAGCACCGGCAAGTTCTGGGTGCACTACTCGGACGGAGAGAACTGATGGCCCGCGTCCGTGGCTGGCTGCGGGTGCTCGCCCTACTGGGCGTGCTCACCGTCGTGCTGTATCCGCTCATCTGGGTGGTGGGCTCGTCACTGAAGTCCCCGACCGAGATCACCAGCAACCTGTCGGTCTGGCCGGAGGAGCTGACCTGGTCGAACTACTCCGACGGCTGGAACTACATCCCCGGCCTCAGCTTCACCCGGTTCATCACGAACAGCCTGGTGATCTCGCTGGCGACGGTGGTGGCCAACGCGCTGAGCTGCCTGGTGACCGCGTACGCGTTCGCCCGGCTGAAGTTCCGGGGCCGCAAGTTCTACTTCGCGCTGATGATCGCGACGCTGCTGCTGCCCGGCCACGTGCTGATCGTGCCGCAGTACGTGCTGTTCAACGAGTTCGACTGGATCGACACCCCGCTGCCGCTGATCGTGCCGAAGCTGCTGGCCACCGAGGCGTTCTTCATCTTCCTCATGGTGCAGTTCATGCGGGGCATCCCGCGCGAGCTGGACGACGCGGCGAAGATCGACGGCTCGGGCCCGTACCGCACGTTCTGGCACGTCATCCTGCCGCTGTCCCGGCCGGCGCTGATCACCACGGCGATCTTCTCGTTCATCTGGACCTGGAACGACTTCTTCACGCAGCTGGTGTACCTGCCCAGCGTGGAGAGCTACACGGTCCCGGTGGCGCTGCGGCTGTTCATCGACTCCAGCGGGCAGACCTCCATCGGCCCGATGCTGGCCATGTCGGTAGTCTCGCTGCTCCCGGTGTTCCTGTTCTTCCTCGGCTTCCAGCGCTTCCTGGTCCAGGGCATCAACACGAGCGGACTGAAGGGCTGACCCATGACGGCGACGACCACCACGGACTGGCGCGACACCCTGCGTGACGCGGCCGACCTAGCCCTGGTCGGCATCGTGGTGACCGTCGCGGCGGTGCCGGTCGTGACGACCGGCGCCGCCGTCGCCGTCGGCGCCGAGGCCGTGCACCTGCGCTTCGCCGAGGGCCGCTGGCCCGGCTTCGCCGACCTGCTGCGCTCCTTCGGCCGCCGGCTGCTCCCCGGCTTCCTGGCCACGCTGGCGGTGCTCGCCGCCGCCCTGCTGCTGGGCCTGAACCTCTACTGGCTGCGCCAGGGCCTCGCGCCCGGCGGCGCCGCCCTCACGGCCGTCACGGTCGCCGCGATCCTCGCGCTGGCGGGCGCGGTCTGCCTGGCCATCCCTTTCCTGGGCCGGGGGTATGGGTACCTGCGCGCGCTGCGTACCGCCGTCACCCGCCCGAAGCTGATCCTGGCCTGCGTCGGCGTGCTCGGCATCGCCGCCATGATCGGCTCGATCCTCCCGGTGACGGCGCCCCTGCTCGCTGGCTACTTCCTCTTCGCCCTATACACCATCGCCCGCCGAGTCCCGTAACACCCGGCATCCTTGCCGCCGCAGCGGCCTCCAGACAGTAGATCTAGAAGAGTTGTTGTCGCCCCCACGACAACAACTCTTCTAGATTCACCCAACTCCTAGATGATCATGAAGTTAGGGTGGCGGCACGCCGTTGAACACGTCCATAAGTTCATGATCGACGCAGAAAGAAAGGGGCGGGCGCCCCGGGAGGGGCGCCCGCCTGAGGGGTGGCTGAGAGAGGATCAGCCGTTGGGGAACAGGGCGGCGAAGTCGGCGAAGGCCATCGCCACGTCGCTCTGGGCCCAGAAGCGGTGGTACGTGAACTGCGGCTCGGCGCCGCCGTCGAGGTACGTCTGGACCTTCGACCACTCCGGGTCCTGCTTGTACCAGGAGCGGATGTCGATGAACGACTTGCCCGCGGTGATCACGTCACCGTTGGGCATGTCGCCCGTCCAGCCGGACGGGACGTAGATGCCCTGGCCGGTGGAGGTGTTGTAGGTGTCGTCGAACCGGCGGTAGTCGCCGCGGGTCTCCACGGTCGACACGCCCTTGCTCTCGGCCTTGGCGTACAGGGCGTCGATCAGGCCCTTGCCCGTGGTCTTGGCAGCGGCGTTGCCGGACTTGGCCGCGTAGAACAGCAGGGCGCGGGCGAGCGACGCGGTGACGCCGACGTCCTGGCCGGTGCTGATCACCGACACGTGCAGGTTGGTGTTGGCCGCCGGGCTGGACGGGTTCCAGGTGGCCGGGGCGCCGGTCCAGGCCAGCTCGGACGGGACGGCGAAGTTCGTGCCGCTCACCGTGGTGTTGGCGATCGCCCACGGCACCCACTTGTCGAGCAGCGCCTTGGCCTTGGTGTTGCCGGTGGCGTAGTACAGCTCGGCGATGCGGCCCATCGACCAGACCTGCATGCCGAACCACTGGTTCGACGGCGGGTCGTGGTAGACCGGCTTCTCGTCGTAGAACATGCCGTAGAACGTCGGCGTGCCCGACGGGGGCTGGCCGTAGTTGCCGTTCCAGCTGTTGGTCGCGCCGCCGGCGATGCCGCCCTCGGCCGACTGCAGCCACTGGTAGAACTCGAGCTGCCGGTTGAAGCTGTTGGTCCAGTCCGCGTTGGCGGTCGGCGACTGCGGCTTCAGGGCGGGGACGTTCGCCAGGGCGTACGCCGCCATCGGGTTCTGGTAGCCGAAGTGGTTGTGGCTGGAGCCGATGCGCCACGACCAGGCGGAGGTGAGACCGCCGCCCCAGGCGTAGTACCAGGACATCAGGTAGTGCATCGAGTCACGGCCGGTGCCGGCGGCGCAGGTGGTCGCGCCGACGCAGTTGCCGATCTTCTTGAAGTACTTGTCGAACATGGCGTAGCGCAGGTAGTCGCCCATCTTCGCGGCCTTGGCGATGGTGGACGTGATCTGCGACTGCTTGCCCTGCTCGGTGGCCCAGGTCAGCGCCCAGTAGGCCGCCTCGATGGCGCGGGCGTCGGCGTCGGGCGCGTTGGTGTACTTCCACTGCGGCGCGGGCGCGCTGGACTCCTTGACGAACAGGTCCAGGTAGCCGTTGGGGCCGCCGAAGGCGAGGTTGTCACAGCTCGGCTGCGGGATGGTCTCCCACACCGACTCCTGCGGACCCCGCTGGAAGGTGTTGATGTACGCCGGGCGCGTGGTGCCGTTGCCGCAGCGGCCGAAGCCGTACTTGTTGTCGACGTCCAGCAGCCAGTGCATGCCGTAGATGTTGCCGTTGCCGTAGGTGCTGGTCAGCTCGCTGCGCAGCGGGTCGGCACCGACGGACACGCTGGGCTGCAGCTGCGCCGGGTAGTCGGCCGGGTTGAGCGACTCGGCCGCGTACTGCGGGGTGCCGGCCACGCCCGCGTTGGGCTGGTCGGTCGCCGACGGGATGATGTACTGCTCCATCACGGTCCAGGCCTGGTTGAACTTCGTCCAGTCCTGCGTGAAGCGGCCGTAGTAGGCCTCCAGCCACAGCCAGTACGAGAACGCCTCGCTGGTGGTCTCGTGGCCGTAGTCCGGCGCCTCGACGATCAGCGTCTCGATCGAGTGGTACGGCACACCCTCGGGCGAGAAGTACCCGTTGGCCGTGTTCTTGATCTTGTTGTACTGGTCGATGAAGCGCTGGGTGTAGACGTTGACCTCGTCGTCGGCCTCGGTCGCGGTGACCACGCCCGGGTCGTGCCCGGTCGCGCTGGCCGTGATCGTGGCGGTGCCGGAGGTGTTGTCCGCGTCCTGCGCCGCGGCCAGGGTCACCGTCTGCTCGGTGCCGTAGTTGGCCGGGGTGAACGTCAGCGTCGCACCGGTGGAGACGGTCACGTCGGTGTCACCGGCGGTGCGGGCGACCGCCACGGTCACGTTCGCCGTGGGCGCGGCCGACAGCTTCACCTTGACCGTGTTGGTGCCGCCCTCGGGCACGCTCACCGCGGCCGCGCTCGCCCCGTTGACCAGCACCTTCGGGGCGACGGAGGCGTCGACCACGACGGTGGTGCTGGCGGTGGCGGTGGCGCCGCCGTTGTCGGTCGCCTTGGCCTGGAACACGTACGTGCCCACCGGCAGCGCCGAGACGTCCCAGGTGTACGGGGACGCGGTGTCCGAGCCGAGCAGCAGCCCGTCACGGTAGAACTCGACCTTCGACACGGTGCCGGGCGCGGTGTCCGCCGCGGTCGCCGCGATGGTGAACGAGGCCGGCGCGGTGAAGTGCGTGTTGTTGGCCGGCGACGTGATGCTCACGGTCGGCGCCGGGTTGGCCCCGGTGCACGGGGTGCCGTTGATGGTGAACGACGTCGGCGACGAGTAGGTGCCGCTCCAGCGGCCGTTGAAGCCGATGCCGGTCGAACTGCCGGTGCCGACGTTGCCGTTGTAGTTGAGGTTCGTCGCGGTGATGTTCTGGCCGGACGCGGTGTAGTTGGCCGACCAGCCGGGCAGCGTGATCGACTGGCCGGACGGCAGCGTGAAGCCGAGCGACCAGCTCGTCCACGGGTCGCCCAGGTTCTTCAGGGTGAGGTTGGCGGTGAAGCCGCCGGTGCCGGCGCCCTCGGTCCACGGGTTGGCGGTGTATACGACCTCGCAGGCGACTGCGGCCTGGGCCGGGCTCGCCGCCACCACCAGGCCGCCGACGGCGACGAGCGCCGCGGTGGCGACGGCGCCGGAGCGCCGCAGGATTCTGTGGCGGGAACGCCGCAGTGTGTGCAACAAGATGAACTCCTCGCGAATGCGCCGGGATCGGGCCCGGCGGGGAAACCTTTCGCGCCGTCGATCGACGACGGCGATGGTGCGAAGCGGCTCGTCCGTGCCCTGACGTGCCGTGTCGCGCGACGATGGCTCCCGGTCGCGAATTCTGATCAGTCTTGCATGGGAGCGCTTCCATAGCAAGACCTCACTGACCTCGATCAACGCCTTCGGTCGTCACTCTTTAGGTGTTGCGCCGGGGCGGCGGCAGGGGCGCTGGAAGAATGGAGACATGATCGTTTCCGATGTGACGCTCAATAACGGGGTGCGGATGCCCCAGCTCGGGTTCGGCGTGTGGCAGGTCGACGACGATACGGCGGAGAAGGCCGTGATCACGGCCCTGGAGTCGGGCTACCGCAGCATCGACACCGCCAAGATCTACTTCAACGAGGAGGGGGTCGGCCGCGCCATCCGGGCCGCCGGCGTGCCCCGCGAGGAACTGTTCGTCACCACGAAGCTCTGGAACACCGAGCACGAGTACGACCGGGCGCTGCGCGCGTTCGACGAGAGCCTGGCCAAGCTGGGCCTGGACTACCTGGACCTGTACCTGATCCACTGGCCGGTGCCGTCGCAGGACCGCTACACCGAGGCCTGGCGCGCGCTGGAGAAGCTGTACGCCGACCAGCGGGTGCGCGCCATCGGCGTCTCCAACTTCACCGTGCAGACCATGAGCCGCCTGCTGGACGAGTTCGAGGTGGTGCCCGCGGTGAACCAGATCGAGCTGCACCCCCGCTTCACTCAGGAGGAGCTGCGCAAGCTGCACGCGGTGCACGACATCGCGACCGAGGCGTGGAGCCCGCTCGGCCAGGGCAAGGGCCTGCTCGACGAGCCGGCGCTGGCGACCGTCGCGGCCAAGCACGGCCGGACCCCGGCGCAGGTGGTGCTGCGCTGGCACCTCCAGCTCGGCAACGTGGTCATCCCCAAGTCGGTCACCCCGTCACGGATCGCGGAGAACCTCGCCGTCTTCGACTTCACCCTGGACGACGAGGACATGGCCGCGCTGTCCACGCTGGACACCGGTGCCCGGATCGGCCCCGACCCGGCGACCTTCGCCTGGATGGGCTGAGCCGGTCCACTCGCGACGGACGCCGCAGGTTCGATTGGGACCGACGGCGTCCGTCTCGTATGCTCGCCGCTGTGTCGGTGACGGGGCGCGGCTCGTTGAGCCGCAGGCTGGGCAGAGGGCTGCTGGACACCGCGGCGCCGCGGCTGCGCATGATCATCGTGGTGCTGGCGCTGGGGATCTCCGGCCTGTTCGGCGGGTGGGAGACGGTGCCCGCCGCACCGGAGCCGCAGCACACCGCGGGCACCGCGATCGGCGGCGGGCCGTGGCGGGTCGAGGTCCTCGAGGCGAAGGTGGCCGGCGACATGCCGCCGCTGCGCCGCCAGGACGAGAACAACCGCTGGGTGTACGTCATCGCGAACGTCACCATCACCGCGCACGAGTCGATCACACTCACCAAGCAGATCCTGCGCCTGTCCGGAGTGGAGGGGCTGCTGACCGAGGAGCCCTACGACATGGCGCTCGACCGGGACAAGCGGGTGATCCGGCGGCTGCACCCGAACATGCCCGAGAAGGTCGTCTTCTTCTGGGAGCAGGACGGCGACGCGCCGCTGCCCACCAGCGTCACCGTGCTGGTCCAGGCGCGCACCTACCGGGAGGACTCGCTCAGCCATGAGGCCAAATGGATGGACGACGACGAGGTCGCCGGCCGGGTCACCATCCCGGTGATCGACAACCGGGCGCCCGCCTCGCCCAGCGCCTCGCCGCGGCCCAGCGCGTCGGTCGCCCCGAAGCCGAGCACGTCGCCGAAGCCCACCCGCTCGCCGCGGACCGCCTCGCCGAGCGCGCGGGCCACCCCGTGAGCCTGCTCCGCCGCCTGGGCGCGGCCGCCTTCGTGATCGCGGTGCTCGCCGCCGGGCATGCCGTGACCAGCGCCCTGCCCGACCGCAACGAGCAGCTGCGCCCGTTCCCGGTCACGGGCGAGTTCGGCACCGACGTGTCCGCGCGCGAGTTCACCGTGCGGGTCGGCGCGGTGCGCTGCGCCGCCGAGTTGAAGATCGGCAGCGCGGTCCTGACCACGCAGGGCGTGTGGATCGTGGTCAAGCTGCGGCTGACCGCGCGCCGTGAGGTGACGAGCATCCAGTACGCCGCCATCCGCGACGCCGCGGGCCGGGTCTACGAGGTGACCGACCGCTTCGAGCAGACGCTCGTCGCGGGCGGCCGCCGCCTCCAGCCCGGCATCGCGGTCGAGGGTGAGATCGCGCTGGAGGTGCCCGCCACCTCGACCGGCACGCTGACCCTGCTGCTGGCCTCCACCTTCGTCGACCACCGGATGGACTCGATGGCCGAGATCCCGCTGCCCATCGGCGACGTGCGAGCGGCGCTGGACACCCCTGCCTCCACCGAGGTCCTGGCACCCCGGGTCGCGAAGTGAGGGGCCCGGACGCGCTCGGCCGCGGCTGGTGGCGGCGCAACGTGTGGGGCCTGGTCGTGGTGCTGCCCGCCTTCGCGGCGATGCTCTACGGCTCGGTGTACATCGATCTCGACAACTGGCAGCAGCGCGAGCCGCAGCCGGTCGCAGCGGCTGCTGACGGCTGGGTCGACTTCGGCGGGATGCGGCTGCGCCTGGTCGAGATCGTGCCCGCCACCGATCTCAAGCGCTTCGGCGGGCAGCCGTTCACGGTGCCGGAGGGCGTGACCGCCTGGCGGGCCGTGTTCGAGATCCAGCCGTCCGGGGCCGAGGTGCCGTTCTGCTCGGTGCGGCTGGAGGACGCGGCGGGCCGGGTGTACGAAGACCGGCCCGACGAGCTGCTGCGCGCCGACGCGGACCGGGCCACCTGCGCGGCCGAGGACAGCCCGGTCCCGGCCGCGTCAGGCCGGCACCAGGCTGCCGCCTACTTCGTCACGCCCGCCGACGCCGAGCCCGTCGCGGTGCGCGTCACCTTCGGCACGGTCGACCTGACCCGGTACGCCCGCCTCGGCCGCTGAGCCGCTGACCCGCAGCACCCGGTCCACCGCCGCGGCGACCAGGCACAGCTGCAGCACCATGGTGATCGACTCGTTGATCGCGGACAGCGGCCCGGACAGCGGCACCCACCAGGTGTCGAGCTGCCGCGGGCCGATGATGACGCGCTCCAGCTCCCACAGCCAGAGCGGCAGCCCCTGGGTGCACACGAAGAGCAGGCAGAACAGCAGGATGGGCACCATGCCGGCGTACGCCACCAGCCGGTAGGACCGGGCCAGCGGGCTCATCGCCTCGCGCATGTCGGCGGTGCCGCCCTTGGCGAGCCGGCGCACCGGCATGGGCATCCGCGACCAGCGCCGCGCCGCGCGACGCGCCCGCTGCACCTCCTTCTCGGTCAGCGGCGGGTCCTTCATGCCGTACACGGTGGTGGCGATGAAGAGCCAGGCCACCGGGACGACGAGCACGGTGTCCACGGAGGCGGCCAGGTCGACCGCGAAACGCCCGGCGATCCGGGCCGGCTGCTCCAGCGGCCCGAGCAGGCCGACCACCGCGGCCCAGGTCTCCAGCCACCACTGGTAGAACCGGCGCTGCTCCAGGAACGGCATGACCTTGTCGGTGAGCCCGCTCAGGAACACCACCACCAGGGTGATCGACAGCACCTCCAGGTACGCCCGGACGAAGTTGACCCAGTCCCACAGGCGCTTGGCCAGCAGGCCGAGCACGAATCGCAGCACCATGGCCACCACGACCACCGTGACCAGGGTCGCGTTCAGCTCGAACGGCAGGCGCTCCTCGACGTTCACCGCCGACGGGTTGAGGAACGTGTCGGGATTGGCCAGCGTCTCGTCCCGGAACACCTCGTAGATGTAGTTGTTGCGGTCCTCGGTGAAGTAGTCGAACGACGCGTACACCGCGACGAACGGCAGCAGCACGCTGGCGGTGTTCGCCAGCAGCCGGAACCGCTCCCCCGGCTCACCGTCGCCGGTCAGCGCGGGGAGCGAGCGGGACAGCGTGCGCATCATCAGCACCAGCGCGGTCATCACCACGACCGGCACCAGCGCGAACACCAGGAAGCCGTAGACGCCGCCGAGCTTGCTGGCCTGGACCGCAACGATGATCATGCCGCGCCGCACCGCGAAAGCGGCGAAGATCAGGGCGAACAGCACCGGCCAGTGCCGCAGCAGCAGCGCGCCGGTGGTCCGCAGCACCGCCGCGAGGTGCCGCAGCGACCAGACCAGGCCGTGCTTGGGCGGCGTCACGACCGTGACCGGGGAGGGGATGTCCGTCACGTCGAAGACCGTACCGTCTGTCCGTCCCGGTCAGCCGCCCGCCTGTTCGATGTGGAGCCCCACACCGTCGAGGATCCGGTCCAGCCCGAACTCGAACTCGTCGTAGCCCTCCTCGGGCTTGTCGAACACGCCCGCGGCCAGCACCCTGCCCAGCGCCGGGAAGCGGGCCGGATCGACGAGCAGCTTGAGCAGCCTGCCGTAGGCGCCGATCGCCTCGTCCAGCGAGGTGTCCGCCGCCCGCACCGCGTTCAGCATGTCCGTCGCGGTGCTGGCCTCGTTGCGGATGTACCCGCTGAGCAGCAGGATCACGGAGAGTTTGCCCTCCTCGGGCAGCCGCGTCCCGGCCAGGACGGCAAGCCCCGCGTCCATCCACGCGAGCTGGTGCGGGGTGGCGGGCGGGCCGCTGATCGGCACCCGCAGCATCCACGAGTGGCGTAGGTAGACCTCATGACAGGCGGTCGCCCAGGCCAGCAGCCCGGCGCGCCAGCCGGCGGCCGCGTCGATGGCCGGCGGGTCGCCGATGGCCGTGTCCACCATGAGTTCGAGCAGCTCGTCCTTGGCTCGCACGTAGCGGTAGAGCGCCATCGTGGACGCGCCCGCCTCGGCGGCGACCCGGCTCATGGAGACCGCGCCGATGCCGTCGGCGGCGGCCACCCGGATGCCGGCGCGCACGATACCGTCCAGCGTCAGGCCGGGTTTCGGCCCCTTGCCGGGGCGCTCGCGCAACCCCCAGGCCGCGGCGAGATTCGCCGGCACCGCAGCGCCGTCCAGCTCCAAGGCTCACTCCTGCTCTTCGCGTCTTGACTGCTCATCCTAGTACCGCGTATAACGTACACAGAACAGCGTATGACATACACAGAAGCGCGTATCGCGTACACAGAAGGTGGCCCCTCGATGAACGAGCAAAGCCCGCCCCTCGCCGGACGCCGGGAGTGGACCGGCCTAGCCGTGCTGCTCCTGCCTCTGCTGCTGGTCTCCATGGACGTCTCGGTGCTCTACTTCGCCGTCCCGTTCATCAGCGCCGACCTGGCCCCCACCGCCACCCAGCAACTGTGGATCTTCGACATCTACGGCTTCGTGCTGGCCGGGCTTCTGATCACCATGGGCGCGCTGGGCGACCGCATCGGGCGCCGCAAGCTGCTGATGATCGGCGCGGCGGCGTTCGGCCTCACCTCCGCCGCCGCGGCGTACGCGGGCAGCGCCGAGGCGCTCATCGCCACCCGGGCCCTGCTCGGCATCGGCGGCGCCACGCTGATGCCGTCCACGCTGGCGCTGATCCGCAACATGTTCCACGACGCGAAGCAGCGCGCCACCGCGATCGCGATCTGGACCGCCGCGCTCACCTTCGGCGTCGCGCTCGGGCCGATCCTCAGCGGATTCCTGCTGGAGCACTTCTGGTGGGGCTCGGTCTTCCTGATCAACGTGCCGTTCATGCTGCTGCTGGTCGGGCTCGTGCCGGTGCTGGTGCCCGAGTCGCCCCGGCTCACCGAGGGGCACTTCGACCTGCTCGGCGCGGCCCTGTCGCTGGCCGCCGTGCTGCCCGCGATCTGGGGCGTCAAGGAGCTCGCCGCCGAGGGCGACGGCGCGCTCGCCGGTGCCTCGATCGTGACGGGCCTGGCCGTGGGCGCGGTGTTCCTGCACCGCCAGCGGACCTCGGCATACCCGATGATCGACCTGGCGCTGTTCCGCCGCCGCTCGTTCAGCGGCGCGGTCGCCATCAACCTGCTCGCCATGTTCGGGCTGGTCGGCTTCGCCATCTTCGCGACCCAGCTGCTGCAGACGGTGTGGGGCATGACCCCGCTGGAAGCCGCCCTGTGGAGCCTGGTGCCGTCGCTGCTCATCGGCGGCGTCGCACCCCTGGCCACCAACCTCGCCCAGCGCGGCGTGCCCCGCTCGCACCTGATCGCGGCAGGGTTCGGCCTGGCCGCCACCGGCTTCGCCCTGATGCTCACGGTCGGCGTCGACACCCCGTTGTGGACCCTGATCGCCTGCTCCGCCTGCTACGCGGCCGGGCTCATCGTGGTGATGGCCCTGAGCACCGAGCTGATCCTCTGGGCCGCCCCGCCGGAACGAGCCGGGGCCGCGTCCGCGCTCTCCGAGACCTCGTCGGAGTTCGGCGGCGCGCTGGGCATGGCGGTGCTCGGCAGCCTCGGCACCGCCGTCTACCGCGCCGGCCTCGACCTCCCCACGGGACTGCCCGCCGAGGCCACCGCCGCCGCCCGCGAAACCCTCGCCGGAGCGGCCGCCGTCTCCGCCGCGCTTCCCGGCGAGGCCGGCACGGCCGTGCTGACCGCCGCCCGTGCGGCCTTCGTCGACGGCCTCCATGCCGCCGCGATCGGCGCCGCCCTGATCATGGCCACCGCCGCCGCCGTCGCCCTGATCACCCTCCGCGAGCGCACCACCCCCGCCGCCACAGCCGCCGACCCCACCCGGCCCCGCCAACCCTGCTCCGCCGACCCCGCCGCTCCCGCCGACCCCGCCGGCACCCCGGTCGCCGCCGCCGCGGACCCCGCACCTCAGCCATGATCACGTTGATCTTGCGTGGACTGTTAGGTATTCGTCCTATCTGGGCGTGTCGTACCCACAGTTCACGCAAGATCGACGCGATAGAGGGGGCGGTTGACACAGGGAGGTAAGGCTAACCTAATCTAGGGCTCCACGGCTGGTGTTCGGGAGGGCGCGATTATGACGACGACTATGAGCTGGCGGCTGTTCAGCGTCGAGGTGAAGACCGTCAGCCCGCTCACGCCCACGTTCACGCGGTTCACCTTCAGCGGGGCGGAGCTGGCCGACTTCGCGGACTGCGGGTACGACCTGCGGCTCAAGCTGGTGCTGCCCGCGCCGGACGGAGGCTTCGACGCGCTGGACCGCGGCCCGGACTGGTACACGATCTGGCGCGGCACCCCCGAGGAGAAGCGCAACCCGATCCGCACCTACACCGCCCGCCAGGTGCGCGCCGGGGTCGGTGAGGTCGACGTGGACGTGGCGCTGCACGGCGACGCCGGTCCGGCCTCCCGCTGGGCTCGCGCTGCCAAACCGGGTGACCGGATCGTGCTGATGGGACCGAACGCGGCGCACCCCGGGCCGCACGGCGGCGTCGAGTTCGTCGCGCCCGCGCCGGGCGTGCCGGTGCTGCTGGCCGGCGACGAGACGGCCGTGCCCGCGATCGCGGCGATCCTGGAGCGGCTGCCCGCCGACACCCGGGGCGCGGCGCTGCTGGAGGTGCCGTACGCCGCCGACGCGCTCACCCTGAAAGCCCCCGCCGGGGTGGACGTGCGCTGGCTGCCCCGCGAGGACCTGCCGCACGGCAGCCTGCTGGTGCCCGCCGTACAGGAGGCCGCCGCCTGGCTCGTCCCGGTTCCCGGCGCGGCCGTCGCCGTCGAGGACGTCGACGTGGACAACGACATCCTGTGGGAGGTCCCCGAGACCAGCACCACCGGCGCCCTCTACGCCTGGCTCGCCGGCGAGGCCGCCGTCATCCGCACCCTGCGCCGCCACCTCGTCTCCGACCGCGGCCTGGACCGCAGGTCCGTCGCCTTCATGGGCTACTGGCGCCAAGGCCGCACCGAAGACGCCTGACCCCCGCCCTCCCTCCCCACCCCAAGATCGCGACGATCTTGCGTGAACTGTTAGGACTTTGTCCTATATGGGCGTGTCGTACCCACAGTTCACGCAAGATCGCCGGGGTGGGGCGGTGGGTCACGGGGTGGCGTTCATGAGGTCCAGGGCGGAGTGCTGGCGGGCGGCGTCGAGTTTGTCGACGGGGCCGGACCAGCGCAGGCCGTAGAGGTCGAGCGGGGTGCGGTCGGCGGCGTAAGCGGTGTCGGCCTGGCGGCGCAGGTAGGCCGTGTAGGGACGGTCGGGGAGGGTGTTGTTGAGGACGCCCAGGCCGCGGGCGTAGGGGCCCTTGAAGGAGGGGCCGTCGGCGCCGCAGTCGCCGTTCTCGCAGGGGTCGCGCAGGATGCCGTTGAGGTGGAGCTGGGTCGTGGTGGTGGAGGCGTCGGCGAGGCGGCGGGCGGTGGTGAGCAGGCTGTTGTCGCCGGTGGCGCGCCAGAGTTCGACGAGGCCGCCCAGGGGCACGCCCTGGTTGTACGACCACACCGCCTGCCCGTTGTTGCGGCAGGTGGACAGGCTGATGCCGTCGTTGATCAGCGATAATGCGTTGATCATGCCAGTGCCCTGGAACCAGGTCCACTCGGCGCGGGCCCGCTGCAGGTACACCGTGTCGCCGGGCAGCCGGTTGTGCAGTGCGGCGTTGACGTGCAGGTAGAGGCTGTTGGAGATGGCGTTCTTGTAGGTGCGGGCGGTGCTCCACCAGATGCCGCCGCCGCAGACGCCGTCCCAGTACGCCGCCATGTGGTCGGCCGCGATCCGGGCCGTGGTCAGGTAACGGGTCTCGCCGGTGAGGTCGTACGCGGCGAGCCAGGCCAGCGCCCACCAGCCGGTGTCGTCGAGGTACTCGTTGCGGAAGTGGCCGAGCCGCGAGTTGACGTTCAGGTCGTAGGTGCGCGCGATGGCGTAGCGGTAGCTGCCCATGCCGGTGAGCCGGATGTTGTCGATCAGCGCGGTGAGCGCGTTGGCCGAGTTCCACCAGCCGGTCGTGCTGAACAGCCCGGTGCTCAGGCTGTACGACGTCATCAGGCCGGTGGCCGCCGCGGTGCGCCGGTTGCCCGCGTTCCAGGTGGTGCGGGCCCAGGCCGTGCAGGCGATCTCGGGCCGGTCGCCGGCCTTGCCGCAGGCGCGCAGCGCGCCGACGCCCAGCGCCGCCCAGTCGTCCACGTTGTACATGCCTGTGCGCCAGCCGCGCTGCCCGGCCGGGACGGCGGTGTCGCCGAGCAGGCCGGTCCAGGTGCGCCCGCCGTCGAAGGAGCGGTCGAGCCAGACCCGGTCGCCCGGGTTGCCGTTGCCGATGCTCGCCCAGCCCATCGCGTCGGCGTCGTCGAAGTGCAGCACGATCTGGCGGCCCCAGACGGTCGCGCTGACCGGGGCGCGATCGCCCGGCGACAGCGCCGGGTCGCGCCCGTCGCAGTAGCGGTTGCAGACGGGCGCCGCGGTGGCCGCCGTCGCCAGCGGCCCGGCCACCAGGCCCGCGACGGCGAGCCCGGCGGCTATGAGACGTGCCGGTAGACGCATGTGAACCTCCTGCTCAGAGTCATTACTTGAGGCAGGAGAGCGCTCTCATCACGACCCATGAAACAGGAGGTTTACAATTTCGTCAACGTCGATGGAGTGCCAACCCTCTACCCGGCGGCGCGGCTCAGCCCTCGGCGAGGACCTCGAGGATGCCGTCGCCGTACTTGGCGAGCTTGTTCTCGCCGACGCCGCTGATCAGGCGGAGCTTGGCCAGCGAGTCCGGCGCCTGGGCGGCGATCTCGCGCAGGGTCGCGTCGTGGAACACGACGTACGCCGGGACGCCCTGCTCCTTCGCCGTCGCCGCCCGCCAGGCACGCAGCCGCTCGAACAGCGGCTGCGCCTCGGCCGGCAGCTCCGCCACGGCCGTCGCGGCGGCCGCCTTCCGCGACGAGCCCGAGCTGCGCGCGGGGCGCTCCGGCTCGCGGCGCATCATCACCTGCCGCTTGCGGCCCAGCACGTCGGCGCTGGCGTCGGTCAGCGCGAGCGTGCCGTGCTCGCCCTGCACCGCGAGCAGCCCCTGGGCGAGCAGCTGGCGCACCACGCCGCGCCACTCCGACTCCTGCAGCTCGGTGCCGATGCCGAACACGGTCAGCTCATCGTGGCGGTGCTGGGCCACCTTGTCGGTGCGGCGGCCGAGCAGGATGTCGATCGACTGCCCGGCGCCGAAGCGCTGGTTGCGCTCGCGTTGCAGCCGCAGCACGGTGGACAGCAGCTTCTGCGCGGGCACCGTGCCGTCCCACTGCTCCGGCGGGTTCAGGCAGGTGTCGCAGTTGCCGCACGGCTCGGCGGTCTGGCCGAAGTAGTTCAGCAGCTGCACGCGCCGGCACTGCACCGTCTCGCACAGCGCCAGCATCGCGTCCAGGTGCGCGGCCAGGCCCCGGCGGTACGCCGCGTCGCCGGCCGAGCTGTCGATCATCTTGCGCTGCTGCACCACGTCCTGCAGCCCGTACGCCAGCCAGGCCGTCGAGGGCTGGCCGTCGCGGCCGGCGCGGCCGGTCTCCTGGTAGTAGCCCTCGACCGACTTGGGCAGGTCCAGGTGCGCGACGAAGCGCACATCCGGCTTGTCGATGCCCATGCCGAAGGCGATGGTGGCGACCATGACCAGGCCGTCCTCGCGCAGGAAGCGGGACTGGTTGGCGGCGCGGGTGCCCGCGTCCAGGCCCGCGTGATAGGGCAGCGCCTCGATGCCCTGCTGCACCAGGAACTCGGCGGTCTTCTCCACGGACGCCCGGGACAGGCAGTAGACGATGCCCGCGTCCCCGGCGTGCTCGGTGCGCAGCAGCTCCAGCAGCTGCTTCTTCGGGTCGTTCTTCGGGACGATGCGGTACTGGATGTTGGGGCGGTCGAAGCTCGACACGAAGTGCCGGGCGCCGGTCAGCTCCAGCCGCTGCGCGATCTCCCGGCGGGTGGCCGTGGTCGCGGTGGCGGTGAGCGCGATGCGCGGCACGTCCGGCCAGCGCTCGTGCAGCACCGACAGGGCCAGGTAGTCGGGGCGGAAGTCGTGGCCCCACTGCGACACGCAGTGCGCCTCGTCGATCGCGAACAGCGAGATCTTGCCGCGCTCCAGCAGGCGCATGGCCGAGCCGCTGCTCAGCCCTTCCGGCGCGAGGTAGAGCAGGTCCAGCTCGCCGGCCAGGAACTCGGCCTCGACCAGCTGCCGCTCGTCGATGCTGAGGGTCGAGTTGAGGAAGCCGGCCCGCACGCCCAGCGCCTGCAGCGCGTCGACCTGGTCCTGCATCAGCGCGATGAGCGGGGAGATCACGACCCCGACCCCGGGCCGCACCAGCGCGGGGATCTGGTAGCACAGCGACTTGCCGCCGCCGGTGGGCATGAGCACCAGGGCGTCCCCACCGCCCACCACGTGATCGATGATCTCCTGCTGCTCGCCGCGGAACGAGTCGTAGCCGAAGATCCTGCTCAACACCTCGGATGCGTCATGCACCCGTCGATCCTAGGGACCGCGGCGCACGGATTGCATGCCGGAGCCGGTGAGAGAGGCGCCCGGCATGACGAAGGGCTCAGGCCGGTGCCTCGGCCTGAGCCCTCCTGCCTCGGGCAGCATGAGATCTGCCCACCCCCGTAGGCACGGCCGGCAGCCCTGGCCGGTCGGGTACCAGATTCGCACGTGCGAACTGCCGTGCTGTTGCCACCGGGTTGCCACGGGCGGGGCCTCGTTATCATGCAGCCCATGCAGTTCCGGGTGCTGGGACCGTTCCGCGTGGAGTCCGGCGACGCGCCGGTGCCGCTGGGACGCCGCCGGGAACGCTGCCTGCTGGCCCTGCTGCTGCTGGAGCCCGGCCGGGCCATCCCGATGGACCGCCTGATCGACCTGCTCTGGGACGGCGAGCCGCCGGCCAAGGCCCGCCGCGCCGTGCAGGCGCACGTGGCCAGGCTGCGCGCCCAGCTCGCGGCGTACCCGGACGCGCCCGTGCTGCGCACCGAGGGCACCGGCTACGCGGTGAGCGTCGGCGACGACCGGGTCGACGCGCACCGCTTCCGCTCGCTGGTGGCGCAGGCGGTGCACCGCTCGACCCCGGTGGCGCGGCGCGGCCCGCTGCTGGAGGAGGCGCTCGGCCTGTGGCGCGGGCCGGTGCTGGCCGACGTCGCCGGGGCGCGGGTGCGCGAGCGGGTCGGGCAGGAGCTGGAGGAGCTGCGCCTGGTCGCGCTGGAGAGCTGGCTGCAGGCCGAGCTGGAGCTGGGCCGGCACCGCGAGCGGATGCCGGAGCTGGCCCGCGCCGCCGCCGAGCACCCGGAGCGGGAGCGGTTCACCGCGCTGCACATGCTGGCCCTGCACCGCAGCGGCCAGACCGCGGGCGCGAGCGCCGCGTACGCCCGCTACCGCAGCCGCCTCATCGCGGGCACCGGCATCGAGCCGAGCAGCGAGCTGCGTGCCCTGCACACCTCGGTGCTGCGCGAGGACCCGCTGCTCTCGGTGCCCGCGCCCCGCGCCGACGCGGCCGTCGTGGGAGCCCGGGACCTGCCCGCGCCGATCCCCGACTTCGTGCCCCGTCCCGGCGAGCAGGCGGGGCTGGACGAGCTGCTCGACGCGCCGCCCGGCGCGCGGCTGGCGGTCGTGCACGGCGTCGGCGGGGCGGGCAAGTCGACGCTGGTCGTACGGTGGGCGCACCTGCGCGCGGAGCACTTCCCCGGCGGCACGTACCACGCCGACCTCGGCCGCGACGGTGCCCGGCCGGCCGCGGACCTGCGCGAGCTGACCGGCCGCGCGCTGCTGATCCTGGACAACGCCGCCGACGCGGACACGGTGCGGGCCGCCCTGCCGGCCGACCCCGAGGTCACCGTGCTGGTGGTGTCCCGGGTGGCGCTGGAGAGCCTCGCCGTGCACGAGCGAGCCCGGCTGCTGCGGGTCGCCGGGCTGACTCCGGAGCAGGCGCTGGAGCTGCTGGGCACGGTGGGCCGGCTGGCCGGCGCCGAGCGCGGCACCCGCCTGGCGCGGATCGCCGACCTGTGCGATCGGCTGCCGCTGGCGCTGCGCATCGTCGGCTGCCGGCTGGCGGCCGATCCGCAGCACGGCATCGATCTGGTGCTGCAGGACCTGGTGCCGGAGGACCGGCGCCTCACCGCGCTGGAGATCGACGGCGGCGACGCCGGCATCCGCGCGATCCTCGACCAGTCCTACCGCGACCTGGCGCCCGCCCCCGCCGAGCTGCTGCGGCTGCTTGCGGTGCACCCCGGCCGGGTGATCAGCGTGGCCAGCGCCGCCGCGCTCTGCGACCGCTCGCCCGGCGAGACGTACTCGCTGCTCACCTCGCTGGCGCGGAGCAACCTGGTGGTGCGCGACGGCACCGACTACCGCCTGCACGACCTGGTGCGCCTGCACGCCCTGGAGCGGGCCGCCGCGGAGGACCCGCCGCAGGCGCGCACGGACGCGGTGCGCCGGGTCGCCGACTGGTACCTGGACACCGCGTACACGGCGTACCCGCTGCTCAGCCCGCGCGCGGCGGGGCCGCTGCCGGTCGAGGTGCGCACCCCGCGCTTCCCGCTGCGGTTCACCTCCCGCGCGCAGGCCACGGCCTGGTTCGAGACCGAGCGCGCGGGCCTGGCCGCCGCCGTGCGCGCGCTGGCCGCCGCGGGCCTGCACCGGCAGGCGTGGCAGCTGGCCACGGCGCTGTTCGCGTACTACCACCGGCGCCGGATCTGGGCGGAGTGGCACGAGGTATACCAGACCGCGCTGGCCTCCGCCCGCGCCGACGGGCACCTGCTCGGCCTCGCGAAGATCCTCAACGGGCTCGGCGTGGCCAGCAAGCAGCTCGGCCGGCGCGGCGAGGCGATCGCGTACTACCAGGAGGGGCTGGCCGTGGCCCGGCAGCACGGCGACCCGCTGACCATCGGCCCGCTGCTGATCAACCTGGGCGGCGTCTACAACGGAGCCGACGAGCCCGAGCTCGCCCGCGAGCACCTCACCGCAGCCCTGCACCTGGCCGGTTACGGCGACGATCCGCGTTACGCGACCCTGCTGCGGCTGAACCTGGGGCACCTCGACTACAACGACCACCGGTTCGAGGAGGCCGCCGGGCACATGCGGCGCGGGCTGGAGATGGCCGGGTACAGCGGCGACACGCACACCATGGTCTACCTGAACCACGGGCTGGGCGAGGTGGAACTCCAGCTCGGACGGACCACGGCGGCGGCCCGGCATGCCCGGGTGGCGCTGGAGCTGGCGCAGGCGCTGGCCGACCCGCTGCGGCAGGCGTACGCCCTGGATCTGCTCGCCTCGGCGACGGCCGCCACCGACTGGGCCGCCGCGCAGGCGCTGTGGGAGCAGGCGGCGCAGCTCTGCGACGGGCTCGGGCACGCGCTCGGCCCCGACATCCGCACGGTGCTGGCGGAGGGGCCGGGCAGCTGCCCGGACAGCCTGCGCGAGCAGCTGGCCAAGCGCCGGTTCGCGGTGAACCGGCTGCCCTGAGTCACGCGGCGCGCTGCGCCAGCAGGGCCGCCACCACCTGGGTGATCACGTCGTACGGGATCGCCTCGCGCAGCGGGAAGCGCAGCGTGCCCTTGGCCGCCCGGTACGGCGCGACGGCCGCCTCCAGCGACTCGTCCCCGTCGGGCACCGGGTAGAGCGAGATGTGGTGCTTCCAGCCCGCGAAGTAGACGAGGTAGCGGTCGTCGAGGGTGACCGTGGGGATGCCGTAGCTGATGGTCTGCCCGGCTTCGGGCGGCGCGGCGGCCAGGATCGTCTGCCGGACCCGCTCCAGGACCGGCCGGACGGCTTCGGGCTGCGCGCTGATGTACTCGTCGATGGTCCGCACTGCCATGCGGCCATTGTCCCGCGGAAACACGAGACCCGGCTCCCTGAGGGAACCGGGTCTCGATCGTGGTAGCGGGGGCCAGATTTGAACTGACGACCTCTGGGTTATGAGCCCAGCGAGCTACCGAGCTGCTCCACCCCGCGTCGGCTGGTACAGACTAGGTCACCGTTGTCGACCGTGTCCAATCCTTAAAACAACCACATTTGTGGACGGCATCCTCTTGGCAGGACGGCTTCCACGGTGTTCGATGACTGGCAACCTTCCTTTGAGAAAGGAGCCAGTCGATGCGACCCTTGCGCGCCGCCGCCGTCACGCTGGCCGCCGCCCTGCTGGGCGCCGCCGTGCCCTACCTGCTCACCCCCGCGCACGCGGCCGGACCGGTGCTCACCGTCACGGTCACCCAGGTCAGCACGTGGAGCAGCGGGTACGGCGCCGACGTCACCATCACCAACAGCGGCGACGCGGCCGCCACCGGCTGGACCGTCGAGTTCGACCTGCCCGCGGGCACCACGGTCAGCTCCTCGTGGAGTGCCACCCGCACCCAGACCGGCCAGCGCTACCGGTTCGTCAACGTGAGCTGGAACGGCACCGTCAACCCCGGCGCCTCGCAGACCTTCGGCTTCAACGCCGCCGGGCTGGGCCTGCCGCTCAACTGCACGGTCAACGGCGGCGCGTGCGGCGGCGGCCCCGCGCCCTCGGCCTCCCCGTCCCGCACCGCCGGGCCGTCCGCCTCCCCCTCGGCACCGGCCTCGCCCTCGGCGTCCCCGTCAGCCTCGCCCACGTCCACTCCCCCGCCGAACGGGCCGGTGGTCGACGTGGCCACCGCCGCGCAGCTGACCAGTGCCCTGAACAGCGCGGTCCCGGGCGCCGTGATCCGGCTCGCCACGGGCACCTACCGCGGCGCGTTCACCACCACCCGGCCCGGCACCGCGAGTCTGCCGATCACCCTGACCGGGCCGCGCTCCGCGGTGCTGATCAACGACGGCCCGAGCGGCACCGCGCCGTCCTGCCCGCAGCCCACCGCGGGCTGGGATTCCGGCTACGGCCTGTGGCTGTTCAACGCGCCCTACTGGAAGCTCGACGGGTTCACGGTGGCCGAGTCGAAGAAGGGCATCGTGCTCGACAACTCGCACCACGTCACCATCAGCAACGTGTACGTGCACCACACCGAGGACGAGGGCGTGCACTTCCGCCGGTCCTCGGCCGACGGGGTGATCCGCGACTCGGTCATCGAGTACACGGGCCTGGTGCAGCCCGGTTACGGCGAGGGCGTCTACCTCGGCTCGGCCGGGTCCAACTGGGCCTGCCACGGCAACTCCGGCGGGGTGGACCGCTCCGACCGGGTGCAGGTGCTGAACAACCGGATCGGCCCGTACGTCGCCGCCGAGCACATCGACGTCAAGGAGGGCACGTTCAGCGGCGTCATACGCGGCAACACCTTCGACGGGCGCGGCATCTCCGGGCAGAACTCGGCCGACTCCTGGATCGACGTCAAGGGCATCGGCTACGTCATCGAGAACAACACCGGCACGTTCGCCTCGCCCGGCACGTTCGTCAACGGCTACGAGACGCACAACCCCACGACGACCCCGGCCTTCCTGAACGGGTGCGGCAACGTGTGGCGCGGCAACAGCTCGAACCTGGGCGGCGTCGGCCAGTACGCCATCCGGATCACCTCGACCTCGAAGTGCGCCGGCAACCTGAACGTGGTGTACGCCTCGAACACGGTCACCAGCGCCACGGTCGGCCTGACCAACATCGCCGTCACGCCCTGAGCAGCGCGGCCGGGGCTCCACGCGGGAGCCCCGGCCGGCACGTCACTTGGGCTGGTTGATGCGGCACATGTTGCCGGACGGGTCGCGGAACGCGCAGTCGCGCACCCCGTACGGCTGGTCGATCGGCTCCTGCAGCACCTCGGCGCCGGTCGCGGCGACCCGCTCGAAGACCGCGTCCACGTCGTCGGTGGTGAGCACGATGCCGCCGAGCACACCCTTGGCCATCAGCTCGGCGATGGCCGCGTTGTCCTCGGCCGAGGCGGCCGGGCTGGCGGCCGGGGTCAGCACGATGCTCACCTCGGGCTGCTCCGGGGAGCCGAGGGTGATCCAGCGCATCTTGCCGCCGCCGACGTCGGTGCGGACCTCCAGGCCCAGCGCGTCGCGGTAGAAGGCCAGCGCCTCGTCGTGGTCGTCGGTGAACAGGAAGCTGTGCGCGATTTTCAGATCCATGCAGCTCACGCTACGGTCAGGCGCCCGTCGTGGCTTCTCCGTTCCTGACGGGTCGGGTGAAAATCTTGGCGACGCAGGCCGGGACCCCGGCCAGCCAGGCGTGGTCGTCCCGGGCCCGGTACGCGCTCGGGCTCTGCCCCACCAGCTCGGTGAACCTGCTGCTGAACGAGCCGAGCGAGGTGAACCCGACCGCCATGCACACGTCGGTCACGCTGAGGTCGCCGCGGCGCAGCAGCGCCTTGGCCCGCTCGATCCGGCGGGTCATCAGGTAGCTGTACGGCGTCTCGCCGAAGGCGGCCCGGAAGCTGCGCGAGAAGTGGCCGGGCGACATGAGCGCGGTGCGGGCCAGCGCGGGCACGTCCAGCGGCTGGGCGTAGTCGCGGTCCATCCGGTCGCGCGCCCGGCGCAGCCGGATCAGGTCCTCCCTCGTCACAGCGGTCACCCCCAGCTGGAGAAAGAAGAAGACCCGGCTCCAGGGGAACCGGGTCTTCTGTTCGTAGCGGGGACAGGATTTGAACCTGCGACCTCTGGGTTATGAGCCCAGCGAGCTACCGAGCTGCTCCACCCCGCGTCGGTTCCTAAACACTAGCGCGTTGATCGCACCTGCCGCAAATCGACACGGGGTGAGCGCCGTCTCAGCGCTCACCCCGTGCTCGATCAGCCCGTCGTGGCCGGTGTCGGCGTCGGCGTGGGCGGTGCCGGGCTCGCCGGGGTCTGCGGCTGGTTGCCGCCGGCCGCCTCGAACTCCTTGATCGCCGCCTCCAGCGCCGCCAGCGCCTTGCCGTACGCCTCGAAGTTGCCCGACTGCTGGGCCGCGCGCAGGTCGGCGATGGCCTGTTTCACCTTGGCCGCGGCGGCGGCCAGGGTGGGCGACCCGGTGGTCGGCGGCGGCGGCTGCTCCGGCGTGGCCACCGGCGGCGTGCCCGTGGTGCCCGCGACCAGCTTCTGGATGCCCTGCTGCAACGTGTCCTCGAAGGCGATCTTGTCGCCGTAGCTGACCAGCACCTTCTTCATCAGCGGGTACGGGTTCTCGTTGCTGGACTTCAGGTAGATCGGCTCGACGTAGAGCATGCCGCCGCCGTACGGCAGGGACAGCAGGTTGCCCTTGACCACGTTGGTGCCCCAGATGTTGAGCTGGGTGCGTGCCGCGTCGAAGTTCTCCATGAGCTGCTGTGCCTGGCCGGGTCCGGGGATCCGGCCGTCCTTGTTCAGCTCCAGCACCTCCAGGTGCGGTTTGCCGTCGACGTACGACCCGGAGATCAGCGCGGCCAGGTTCTGCTTCTCCCGCGGGGTCACCGCGGCGGTCAGCTGGAAGCGCGGCTCGGTCTGCCCGGGCAGCTGGGTGAGCAGGTAGTACGGCGGCTGCTTGGCGTCCGCGCGACCCGCGGGGTCGTTCGGCACGGCCCAGAAGTCCGGCGCGTTGAAGAAGTCGTTGGCGTTGTTGACGTGGAACCGGGTGAGCAGGTCGCGCTGCACCTTGAACATGTCCGCGGGGTAGCGGAAGTGGCTGGCCAGCTCCGCCGGGATCTCCGCCTTCGGCTTGACCAGGTCGCCGCCGAAGGCGTCGTTCCACGCCCGCAGGATCGGGTCGGTCTCGTCGAACTGGTAGAGGGTGACCGTGCCGTCGTACGCGTCGACCGTCGCCTTGACCGAGTTGCGGATGTAGTTGATCTCCTGCCGGGCGAGCCGGAAGGTGCCGTCGCCGGTCAGCGAGTCGCTGGTCGCGTCCTGCAGGTCCACCCGCTGCGCGTACGGGAAGTTCGCGCTGGTGGTGTAACCGTCGACGATCCACACGATGCGCCCGTTCACGGCGGCCGGGTAGGGGTCGCCGTCCAGCGTCAGGAACGGGGCCACCTTCTGCACGCGGGTGCGCGGGTCACGCTCGTAGAGGATCTTCGAGTTGTCGTTGACCGCGTCGGCGAGCAGGAAGTTCGACTCCGCGTACTTGATCGCATAGAGCAGCCGGCGCCAGGTCGAGCCGATCTCCACGCCGCCCTGGCCGGTGTAGGTGTAGCGAGCGTCGCTCGCCTCACCGGTGGGCCGGTCGTACTCGGCGCTCTGCCCGCCGTCCGGCTTGCCGACGATGGCGTACTCCTCGCCCATCCGCTCGCCGTAGTAGATGCGCGGCTGCTCGACCGGCAGCTTGTCGGTCGCCGACGAGCAGCCCTGCTCGCTGCCCTGCGCCTGGCCGGTGAAGAAGCCGGAGACGAAGTACGGCTGCCCGGCGCAGACGGTGGTGTTGGCGGGCGCCGCGACCAGGCCGTAGCCGTGCGTGTAGACCGTGTGCTTGTTGATCCAGTTGCTCTGCGCCGAGGTCAGCTTGCCGTACTCGATCTCGCGCAGGCCCACCACGTAGTCGGCGGTCTTGCCGTCGATGGTGTACCGGTCGATGTCCAGCTTGTCGCCGAACTGGTAGAAGCTGCGCACCTGCGACAGCTGCGTGTAGCTGTCGGCGACCACGGACGGGTCGAGCAGGCGGATGTTCGGCACGATCGTCTTGTCCTGCGCGAGCGCGGCCGGCGGCACCACCGTGTCCGACGCGTAGGGCGTGTTCTTGGCCGTGTCCAGGCCGTACGCCGCGCGGGTCGCCGCGATGGTGCGGTCGATGTACTGCGCTTCCTTCACGTTGCGGCTCGGGTCGACCTGGAACGTCTGCACGCCCCACGGGTAGATGCCGCCGATGGCGACCGCCGAGATGGCCAGCAGGCCCAGCGCCACGCCCGGCCACACCAGGTTGCGCATCACCGCGTTCGAGAAGACCAGGATCGCGATCACGACGATCACCGAGATGTAGGTGAGCATCTCCTTGGCCGGCAGCAGCGCCTGGATGTCGGTGTACCCGGCGCCGGTCAGGTCGGTGCCGGCGATGGTGTCCAGCAGCAGCGCCCGGCGGTCCAGCACGTACGCGACCGCCTTGAGGCTGACGAACAGCGCGACCAGCCCGGTCAGGTGGGCACGGGCGCCGGTGGTCATCCGGTCGCCGGGGCCGGACAGCCGCACCCCGCCGTAGAGGTAGTGCACGCCCAGCGCGCCGATCAGCGCCAGCACGGTCACCGTGAAGCCGGTGTTGAGCAGGTACTGCCAGAACGGCAGCTTGAACACGTAGAAGCCCACGTCGATGCCGAACTGCGGGTCCTTCTGGCCGAACGGCTTGGCGTGCTCGAACAGCAGCCACTGCTGCCAGTGGCCCTGCGCGGCCAGGCCGGCGAAGAAGGCCACCGCGCCCGAGGCCAGCGCGAACCAGCGGATCAGGTGCGGCCCCAGCACATAGCGGTAACGCTCCAGGGCCTGCTGCTCCACCCCGGTGGGCGGCAGGAACGGGCGCAGCCGGTACGCCAGGTAGAGGTTGCCGAAGATGAACGCCCCGATGATCAGGCCGAACACCGCGAACAGCCCTATCCGGGTGCCGAGCTGCCCGGAGAAGACCTGGGTCGCGCCCAGTTCGTCGAACCAGAGCCACTCGGTCCAGGCCTCCACCACCCAGCCCAGGACGGCGAAGAAGATCAGCAGGCCGGTCAGCACGATGAGCCACGCGCGACCGCGCCGGCTCATGTGCGGCAGTTGACTTGATCGGTTGACCACGGTGGAAGCCTACGTTGCCGTGCAAGAGCGCGGCAGGGAGGAAGGCCTCCCACCGGGGCGTTCTCAGCTTCTTAACAGGAAGGCGGCGTACCGCCCGCGTTGATGGTCTTCAGCGCGGCCAGCGCGTCGTCCAGCGTGGCGACCTTCACCAGGGGCAGGTCCGGCAGCGCGTTCGCCTTGGCCTCTGCGCAGTTGTCGACCGGGGTGAGGAACCACTTCGCGCCCGCGTCCCTGGCGCCGTACAGCTTCTGCGGGATGCCGCCGATCGGGCCGACGTTGCCCTCGTCGTCGATGGTGCCGGTGCCCGCGATGACCTTGCCGCCGGTGAGGTCCTCCGGCGTCAGCTTGTCGATGATGCCCAGCGCGAACATCAGGCCCGCGCTCGGCCCGGCGATGTCGTCCAGCTTGATGTTCAGCGTGAACGGGTGCGGCTGCTTGGTGTCCACCTCGATGCCGACCCGCGGGGTGCTGTCGGTGTCCGAGGCGGCCTTCGTGGTGACCTCCACGGTGGCCGGCGCGCCGTCGCGGGTCACGCCGAGCTTCAGCGCGGTGCCGGCCGGCTTGGCCTGGATCAGCTCCAGCAGCTTGCCGTTCGAGGTGACCGCGGTGCCGTCGACCGTGTCGATGACGTCGTTCACCTTCAGCTTCCCGTCGGACGGGCCGCCCTCGACCACCTTGCTCACGGTCACCCGCACCGGGTAGCCCAGCTCGCGCAGCGCCGCGGTCTCCGCGCTGGTCTGCGAGTTCTGGAACGCCTCCTGGCCCTGCTGGTCGATCTCCTCGCGGGTCTGGTCCGGCGGGTAGAGCAGCTCGTACGGCACGACCGCCTCCTCGTCGGACCACCAGCCGCGGATCACCGACAGCAGATCGGTCGACGACTGCACGTTGACCGTGACCAGGCGCAGCTGCCCGTCGGACTTCGAGACCGCGGGGCCGCCGTCGCCGGTGACCGAGATGACCTCGTGGCAGCCCTTCGCCGCGTCCTTCGCGGCCGGGTCGCACAGCTCGCCGTTCTCGTCGACGGCGGTCAGCGTGTCCACGGTGGGGCCGGCGCTCTCCACGACGTACGGCACCCGCACCTGGCCGATGCCCAGCAGCAGCAGCACGGCAAAGGCGGCGCCCAGCACCACAGTCAACCCGCGACGTCTCATGGCGGCCAGCCTAGCCGGGCCCCTGCCCGACCCGCCGGACCCTGACTCGTCCCCGATCCTGCCCCCGCTATGAGTCAGTTGGACTCAAGTGCGCGTACGGTGGAGAGCGTGCCTGACACCCCGTTCGGGTTCGCCCTTCCGGGCGGCCAACCGCCAGATCCCAACGACCCGCAGCAGATGCAGCAGTTCCTCGCCGGGTTGCAGCAGCTCATGGCCATGTCCCAGTCCGGCGGCGGCCCCGTCAACTGGGACCTGGCCCGCCAGGTCGCCACCACCTCGCTCAACAGCGAGGGCGATCCCGCCGTGTCCGCCGCCGACCGCGCCGAGGTGGACGAGGCGCTGCGGCTGGCCGACCTGTGGCTCAACCCCGCCACCGCGCTGCCCAGCGGCCTGGTCACCACCGCCGCCTGGAACCGCAACGAGTGGATCTTCAACACGCTGGACGTGTGGCGCAAGCTCGCCGACCCCGTCGCCGAGCGCATGGTCGCCGCCATGGGCGATCTGGTCCCGCCGGAGGCCCGCGCCCAGCTCGGCCCGATGGCCTCGATGATCAGCAGCCTGGGCGGCGCCCTGTTCGGCGGCCAGTTCGGCGCCGCGCTGGCAAAGCTCGCCGTCGAGGTGCTGTCGGCCGGCGACATCGGCCTGCCGCTCGGCCCCCGGGGCACCGCGGCGCTGGTGCCCGCCAACATCAAGGCGTACGGCGCCGGCCTCGAACTCGACCCCGGCGAGCTGCGCCTGTTCGTCTCCCTGCGGGAGACCGCCCACCAGCGCCTCTTCGGCCACGTGCCGTGGCTGCGCGGGCACGTGCTCACCGCCGTCGAGACGTACGCCAACGGCATCCGGGTCGACCGGGAGGCCATCGAGGAGGCGCTGTCCCGGGTCAACCCCGCCGACCCCGAGTCGATGAGCGAGCTCCAGCTCGAAGGCATCTTCACCCCCGACGACAGCCCGCAGCAGCAGGCCGCCCTGCGCCGCCTGGAGACGGCGCTCGCCCTGGTCGAGGGCTGGGTGACCAACGTCGTCGAGGGCGCCGCCGAGGGTCGCCTGCCCAACGTGGTGCGCCTGTCCGAGACGTTCCGCCGCCGCCGCGCCGCGGGCGGGCCGGCCGAGCAGACGTTCGCCGCGCTGGTCGGCCTGGAGCTGCGGCCCCGGCGGCTGCGCGAGGCCGCCGCGCTGTGGGCCGCGCTCACCGAGCACCGGGGCGTGGACGGCCGGGACGCCCTCTGGGCCCACCCCGACCTGCTGCCCGACGAGGAGGCGTTCGCCGATCCCGTCGGCTACGCCGGCGGCGCCGACAGCGCCGTCTTCGACCTCAGCGCCCTGGACGACCTCGACCTCCCGCCCACCGAGGAGGGCCCCACCCCGCAGGACGGCCCCAAGCAGCCCTGACCGTCGCCGACATCGGCCTGTCACCTCTCACCCGAGGTGGCAGGCCGCCGTTTACTCCGCGCGGGCGTCGGCGGCGGCGATGCCTTCGAGGTAGCCGCGGGCGCGCTCGGTGCGGGGGTAGCGGCCGACCAGCTCCCAGAACCGGGCGTTGTGGCTGGGCACGATCAGGTGCACCAGTTCGTGTAGCAGCACGTAGTCGCTGACCCAGGACGGCATGTCGCGGACCCGCTCGGACAGCCGGATGGTGCGGTCGGCGGGCGTGCAGGAGCCCCAGCGGCCGTGCTGATTGGACACCCAGCGCACGCTGGCGGGCACCGCGATCGCGCCGAACTCGGTCAGGTAGCGGCCGGCCAGCTGCCGGGCCCGCACCGCCAGGTCGGCGTCGCTGCGCTGGCTGCGCAGGTCGCGGGCGGCGAGCCGGGCGAGCATCTTGCCGACCCACTCGCTCTCCTCCGCGCGGGAGAACTGGCTGGGGATGAGCACCACGACCCGCTCGCCCTCCCGGTAGGCGGACACCGTCCGCCGCCGGCGCTCGCTGCGCCGGACCTCAACCACGGGTTTGCGTGCGGCGGCCATCTAGTGACCGGCGCAGGCCAGGGGGCACCCGGGGGCGACCAGGGGGGTGTTGCTCACGGCATGGACGCTAGCGGCCCGATGCCAGGGTTCCGCAAGGGTCAATCTTGTGATCATCGCCAGAATTGCTGGGATTTGCCGAATTCGCCAAGAAAATTCTTCCGGCTGGTACGGCCCTGACCAGTCCGCATAAGGGGACATTGCTCAATGCACAGGCGACTTCCAGAAAATGCCTCATTTTCTACAAGCGTGATGACTCCGGCGTGTCCCGCGTAACCTGACTTATCTGATCGATCAGGGCAGGCAGACTTCCACCGTCACAGCGCGAGCGCCGGACGAGTCACCGTGGATCATGAGGAGGAATCGTGGCCGAAGAGAAGTACAACGGCTACTGCGTGAAGTGCAAGGAAAAGCGTGATTTCACCGGCAAGGTGGAGATCTCCAAGACTGGCATGCGGATGGCCAAGGGGCCCTGCCCCGTCTGCGGCACGACCGTGAACCGCATTCTCGGCAAGGCCTGAGGAACAACGGCAGACAGGAGCCCGCGGTAACCGCGGGCCCCTGTCGTCTACCCGACAGTTTTCCCCAAGATCTGTGGACAACGCAGGTCAGGCCTGTGGAAAACCTGATGATCACAGGGAACAGCCTGTGGAAAACGGGATCGGCCGGGGTCGCGGCTGGCACCGTGACCGGCTGTGAACCGCCCGCCGATGACCCGCCCGGCGCTGCTGCCGGGCCTGCGCCCGATGTGGCGCGACCCGCTCACCGTCCAGCTGGGCACCGACCCCGAGTACGCGGTCGTGCTCGAACTGCCGCACCGCTCCGCCGCCCGGCTGCTGGAGCTGCTCGACGGGTCCCGGACGGAGCGCGCGCTGCTGGCCGAGATGAGCCGCCTGGGCATGCGTCCCGACGACGTGTTCGCGGTGCTGGCCGCCCTCGCCGAGCGCGGTCTGGTGGTGCCCGCGCAGGCGCTGATGCCCGCCGCGCTGCCCGCGTCCCGGCGGGAACGGCTGGGCGACGAGGCCGCCGCGCTGGCGCTGCGCCAGGCCGAGACGGCGGGCACCCCCGCCCGCGTGCTGCAGCGCCGTGCCCGGGCGCGGGTGATCGTGGCGGGCACCGGACCGCTCGCCCGGCTGGTCGCCACGACGCTGTCGGACGCCGGGGTGGGCAAGGTCGGCGTGGTGGCCGCCGCGGGCGAGTCGGCGGCGGTGGCCGCCGGCCGGCCGGAGGCGCCCGCCCCGGCCGACCGGCCCCCGGGCACGCTGCGGGCCACCGACGCCACCTTCCGGGTGCAGGTCGGGTACGCGGTGTCCAGCCGCGGCACGCGCCGCCGGGTGCCGCACCTGGCGCTCGCCGTACGCGACGGGATCGCGGTGGTCGGGCCGCTGGTGCCCGCCTCCGGCGGGCCCTGCCTGCGCTGCCTGGACCTGCACCGCACCGACCGCGACCCGGACTGGCCCGCGCTCGCCGCCCAGCTCGCCGCCGGGCCGGGCCGGGATCCGTGCGCCGCGGCGACCCGGCTCACCGCGGCCGGTTTCGCCGCGGCCGAGGTGCTGGCCTACCTCGACGGCGCCGAGCCGACCACCGTCGGCACCACCGTGGAGATCAACGGGGTACGCCCCTGGCGGCGGCGCACCTGGACGCCGCATCCCGCGTGCGACTGCACCCGGCGCCGGTGACCTCGACATCTCCACACGGTCTTCACCGCTCAGGAGCGGCCGAAACGCGGCGAGTCGGCCACAATGGCACGGTGACCGACATCCCGCGCCGCGCCGTGTCCCGTACCGCCAAGCTGGCCTCGCTGCCCCTGGGTTTCGCCGGGCGCACCGTGCTCGGCTTCGGCAAGCGGGTCACCGGGCTGGCCTCCGACGTGATCTCGGCGGAGATCCAGGAGCGCACGGCCGAGCAGCTGTTCAGCGTGCTCGGCCAGCTCAAGGGCGGCGCGATGAAGCTCGGCCAGGCGCTGAGCGTGTTCGAGGCGGCGCTGCCGGACGCGCTGGCCGAGCCGTACCGGGAGGCGCTGACCAAGCTGCAGGAGGCGGCCCCGCCGCTGCCCGCGGCGACCGTGCACAAGGTGCTGGCCGAGCAGCTGGGCGCGGACTGGCGGGCCCTGTTCCGCGAGTTCGACGACGCCCCGGCCGCGGCCGCCAGCATCGGCCAGGTGCACCGGGCCGAGTGGAAGCTGCCGCGCAAGCGGGCGGGCGTCCCGGTCGCGGTGAAGGTGCAGTACCCCGGGGCGGGGGACGCGCTCATCGCGGACCTGACCCAGCTGTCCCGGCTGGCGGGCCTGTTCAAGGTGATCCAGCCCGGCCTGGACGTGAAGCCGCTGGTGACCGAGCTGCGCGAGCGCGTCGTGGAGGAGCTGGACTACCAGCTGGAGGCGGCCAGCCAGCGCGCGTTCGCCGAGGCGTACGCCGGTGACGAGGACTTCCTGGTGCCCCGGGTGATGGCCGCGGCGCCCCGGGTCATCGTCACCGAGTGGGTGGAGGGCATCCCGCTCTCGAAGATCATCGGCTCGGGCACCGTGGCGCAGCGCGACCGGGCCGGGGCGCTGATGGCCACGCTGCACTTCTCCGCGCCGGAGCGGGCCGGGCTGCTGCACGCCGACCCGCACCCCGGCAACTACCGGCTGCTGCCCGACGGGCGGCTCGCCGTGATCGACTTCGGGGCCGTGGCCCGGCTGCCGCAGGGGCTGCCCGAGCCGGTCGGCCGGATCACCCGGCTGGCGCTGGCGGGCCGGGCCGACGAGGTGCTGGCCGGGCTGCGCGGCGAGGGTTTCCTGCGCAAGGACTCCGACATCGACGCGCAGGCGGTGCTCGACTACGTGCGCCCGATGCTGGATCCGCTGGCCGACGAGGAGTTCCGGTTCAGCCGGGCCTGGCTGCGCGAGGAGGCGGCCCGGCTGGCGAGCCCGCGCAGCCCCGCGTACCAGCTCGGGCGGCAGCTCAACCTGCCCCCGTCGTACCTGATGATCCACCGGGTGACGCTGGGCTCCATCGGCGTGCTCTGCCAGCTGGAGGCCAAGGCGCAGTACCGGGCCATCCTGGAGCGCTGGCTCCCCGGCTTCGCCGACCCGGAGTGAGCCCTGCCCTTGCTGCGCCATGATCGCGGCTTGGTGTCGGAATGTGGGGCTGAGCCGCAGGTTTGGACACGAAGTCGCGATCAAGCGCCCTTATACGAGCGAAGCTCCCGCCCGGCTGAACAGCCCGGCGGGAGCTTCGGTCATCACTTGCTTAGCGCTGCGACAGATCACGAGCGCGCTTACGCGCACGGACCATGATCTGACGGGCGGAACGGGAAGCCTCAGAGGGGATGGTCTGAGGCTCAAGCATTCGGGCCCGGCTCATGACTTCGTGGATCATATAGATGTCGCTCATCTCGCTTCTCATTTCTTCGTTCCGTTTCTCGAGTAGTTGCGTAGCCGGCAGGCGGCTGGATTGGGTGTTGCGGAGTTGCTGCTCAGGCAGCGAGCCGGACCGCCTCGCGAGCGGTGACCGCGGCGACGCGCGCCTCGGTCTCGGCCACCAGGGCCGCCTCGCGAGCGAGGTCGTCCTTACGCGGACGGCCACGCGGACGCTTGCGCGCCACGACCGCACCACGCTCGAAGATCTCGCCGCCCCAGACGCCCCAGGGCTCCTCGCGCTCCAGCGCCCCGGAGAGGCACTCGACCTTGAGCGGGCACTCGCCGCAGAGCGACTTCGCCAGCTCAAGCTCCGCAGGAGCGTCGGAGAACCAGAGGTCCGGGTCGAACTTCCGGCAGGGCAGCTCCGCACCCAGCTCGACGCTGAAGTCGAGGGCTGGGGCCAACGCCAGACTCATCTTCCGGTCACCTTCCTTTCATCGCGATCTCGTGGATCGGCTTTCCATGGGGGGTGGAAATAACTAAGGCCGCGGATCCCGGTGTACGGGTTCCGCGGCCTCGAGGTGAGCCGGTGGTCTGGTCAGACCTTTGGTTTACCTCGAGGTGGAACACCGCCGAATCCATCGAGCTTGACGCCCGTGGACTCCTGGACCCGGTAGGCCAGGGTGGTGCTGGTGGTGCTGGGGGTGGTGCTCTTCAGGGTCATGGCGCCCGCCGGGGCGGCCGCCTTGATCTCGATCGGGGTCCAGGCCAGCTGTCGCAGGGCGGGCAGCTGGGCCACCGGCAGCAGGCCGGCGACGGCCGGGGCCGCGAAGCCACGGGTGGCGTGGCCACCGATGACGGCACGGTTCCTCGGCGAGACGGTGACCGACGGCGCGCAGGCAGCGGCGAGCGACGGCGACACAGCGTTCGGGGTCATGAACGTGATCTCCATGGGACTCGCCTCCTCTCCAACGCACCCTAGAATCGAACAGAACGTGAATCACCGCTCAGGAGCAGCACTGATGCGCGCTCTTGAAGGTGTGACCGAAGGTTATTCCTCCCGGGCGGGAGCGCGCAAACGGTTTTACGGCTCTGTTGCCAAATCTTTTTGAAGATCTTCTGAGCCGGGTTCCGCGGGCAGCAGATCATCGGGCGCCGCGCCGTTGAGCAGGGCCAGCACAGCCTGGCCGTACTTCTCCAGTTTGCGCGGGCCGATGCCCGCGATCTGGACCAGGCCCGCGTTGTCGGAAGGCTGACGTTCGGCCAGCGCGGTCAGCGTCGCATCGGTGAAGACGACGTACGCCGGCACGCTCTCCGCCTTCGCGGCCCGCGCCCGCCAGTCGGTCAGCCGTTCCAGCAGCTCCTCGTCCAGCGAGGACGGACACCCGGCGCACCGGCCGAGCTTGCGTTCCGCCCCGCCGAACAGGGTCGCCCCGCACACCCGGCAGCTCACGATCACCGTCTTGCGGGGCAGGCGCTGGGCCGGCCGCTCCGCCCGCTCGGCGCGCGGCGCGGTGCTGTGCCCACCGAAACCGGACAGCACGCCCTGGAGGAAGCGGCACGGGCGCCGGGGCCGCCCGCCCGGCGAGCGGGCCTCGCCGTAGCTCAGCCAGAGCAGGCGCCGGGCGCGGGTGACCCCGACGTACAGCAGGCGCCGCTCCTCCTCCAGCGCCTCGGGGCTGCGGGCGTACGCCGTGGGCAGGGTGCCCTCGGCGAGCCCGACCAGGAACACCGCGTCCCACTCCAGGCCCTTGGCCGAGTGCAGGCTGGCCAGGGTGACCCCGTCCACGGCCGGGGCGTGCTGCGCCTGAGCGCGCCGGGCCAGCTCGGCGTTGAACCCGGCCAGCCCGTCCTCGCCGCCCGGCTCCGGGCGGAACTCGGCGGCCAGCCGCACCAGCGCGGCCAGCGCCTCCCACTGCTCGCGCGCCGCACCGCCGGCCGGCTGGCGTTCGGGCTGCCAGCCCAGCCCTGTCAGCACGGCGCTGACCGTGCCGGGCAGGTCGTCCAGGCCGTCGTCGGTGCGCGACGCGCCGCGCAGGGTCACCATCGCCCGGCGGATCTCGGCCCGCTCGAAGAAGCGCTCGCCGCCGCGCAGCACGTACGGCACCCCGGCCTCGGCCAGCGCCTCCTCGTACGTCTCCGACTGGGCGTTGGCCCGGAACAGCACGGCGATCCCGGCCGCGGGAGTGCCCGCGGCGATCAGCTCGGCGCAGCGGCGGGCCACCGCGGTCGCCTCGGTGTGCTCGTCGGCGAAGACCCGGGCGTCCGGCTCCGGCCCGGCCGGGCGCTGGCCGACCAGGTCCAGCCGCAGCCGGGCCTCGCTGCCCTTCGCCTGCCGGATGACGGCGTTGGCCAGGCCCACCACCTGCGGCGTGGACCGGTAGTCGCGGACCAGCCGGACCACGGTGGCGTCGCGGTGGGTCCGCGGGAAGTCCACCAGGTAGGCCGAGGTCGCCCCGGTGAACGAGTAGATGGTTTGCGCCGCGTCGCCGACCACGGTGAGGTCGCGCCGGCCGCCCAGCCATGCCTCCAGCAGCCGCTGCTGCAGCGGGTTCACGTCCTGGTACTCGTCGACGACGAAGTGCCGGTACTGCGCGCGGACCTGCTCGGCGACGTCGGGATGCTCCTCGATGCCCCAGCACATGGCGCGCAGCAGGTCCTCGAAATCGATCACGCTTTGCTGCCGCTTGACCTGCTCGTAGGCGGTGTAGACGGCGGCGACCTGGGCCGCGTCGAGCGGGGTCTCCCGGCCCGCCTTGGCCGCCGCGACGACGTACTCGTTCGGCTCGACCAGGCAGGCCTTGGCCCACTCGATCTCGGCGGCGAGGTCGCGGGTGCCGGTGCGGTCGACCCGCACCCCGGCGCGCGCCGTGGCCAGGGTGACCAGCTTCGCCTTGCTCTCCTCCAGCGGCGGCATGTCCCGGCCGCGCAGCAGCCGCGGCGCGAAGTAGCGCAGCTGGCGCAGGGCGGCGGCGTGGAAGGTGCGGGCCTGTACGCCGTGCGCGCCCAGCCCGATCAGCCGCTCCCGCAGCTGCGCCGCGGCCCGCGCGGTGAACGTGACCGCGAGCACGTGCTTCGGCTGGACCTGCCCGGTGACCACGCGGTGCGCGATCCGGCTGGTGATCGCCCGGGTCTTGCCGGTGCCCGCGCCGGCCAGGATGCAGACCGGGCCGGCGGGCGCGACGACCGCCGCCCGCTGCTCCTCGTCCAGGCCGGCGAGCACCTGCGCGGCCGTGTCGGCGTCGGCGAATCGGGTCACAACAAGGAATCATCCCAGGTGTTGTGGATGTTGAGTTGCGTAGAGTCCCCCGGAGCCCCCGCTCCCCCGACCCGAGGATCGTCCATGCTGACCATGTACTCGACCACGTGGTGTGGTTACTGCCACCGGCTGCGCTCTCAGCTCGACCGGGAGGGCATCGACTACACCGTGATCGACATCGAGCAGGACCCGAACGCGGCCGACTTCGTGATGAGCGTGAACGGCGGCAACCAGACCGTCCCGACGGTCCGCTTCGCCGACGGCTCCGCCCTCACCAACCCCAGCATCATCCAGGTCAAGGAGCGCCTGGCGGCGATCGCGGACACCGCCGCCGAGCCCGCCTGAGCGCCTGCCCCGCGGGCCGGGCTCAGCTCGGCCAGCGGGGCGCGTCGAGGCGGACGACCTTGACGCGCTGGCGGCCGGAGCGCACGGCGCCCACGGAGGCCAGGGCGCGGGCGAGCTGGAGCGCGGCGTCGAGGGTGTCCGCCTCGGCGACCTGTCGTCGCTGCTCGGGGCTGCTGGTTTCATCGCGCAGCGGCGATTCGTCGAGGAACGACGCGACCACTTCCTCGGGTGCGAAGGGTCGTACCTCGGTGCGAACGATCAGGTACCGCATGCGCTGCTCCGTCACTGCCTGCCGGGCGGAGGTCGAATGTGGGTCCATGGGTGGAAGTTCCACATTCGGCTGATGTCATGCTTGTGCATTTCCCGAGCTGGAATCAAGCAAGACGCGACGATCGTCGAGCAGCACCGCCCGAACGGGTGACGGAGCGTAGTTTACTTCCGGCGTGAATCTTCGATGCGGGCGCTGATCCAGGATCGGGATCGGATCGGGTCGAGCGCGGCGTCGCTGAGCCAGCCGAACACCGTGGCGTACCGGTCGACGCTGTTGCGGTCGGTGAGAACCAGCTCACGGGCCAGTGTTTCCACCGCGACGGTCTCCGGGTCCTCCGGGTCGGGAAAGTGATAGATAGAAAATCCCGTATACGGTACGAAGTGGCGGCCGACCGTGGCGGTGCGCGGCAGTACTCTGATCGTCACGTTCGGTAACAACGCGAGCCCGGCCAGGTGGACCAGCTGCGCGTCGCGCACCTCGTCCGGTGCACCGCGGCCGGTCAGCGCCTGCTCGTCGAGGATCGCCTCGTAGCGCGGCGGATCGGGCGCACGGGTGAGGATCGCCTGGCGGGCCAGCCGCGCGGCCACCTCGGTCTCCGGCTCCTGCGGGGCGGGCGGCTCGGCCACCGGCCCGATCGCGGGCCGCTGGGCGGGCACCGGCGCGGACGCCCCCGCCGACAGCGACCACGAGGACAGGATGCGCACCCGCGCGTAGTCGGGCGTCTGCAGCAGGCCGGGCACCACCCCGAGGCCGTACTCCCGGATCCGGGCGCTGCCCGCCTCCAATTCGGCGTACCCCCGCTGCCGCTGGGTCATCACCGGGTAGGCCCGCAGCCAGGCCCGGGTGTTGCCGGCGTCGCGGGCGATCGCGACCAGCTGCTCGCGGTCGCGGCCGCGCACCCGGTAAAGGTCCAGCAGGTCCAGGACATCGGCCAGGTCGGGGCGGCTCCGGCCGTTCTCCAGCCGGGACAGCTTGGACTTCGCCGCCCAGCCGACCCGCTCGACGACCTGCTCCCCGGTGAGCCCGGCGACCTCACGCAGGCGGCGCAGCTCCACGCCGAGGCGCTGGCGGCGGACGATCGGGCTGGATCCTCGCGGCAAGGGGGACCTCCGTCGGGGCGACCGACTCCCAGGCTAAGCCGCCACCCCCGCCCCTCCCGCGCTCCGACACACCCTTTTCCCAGGTTGATCACGGTCCCAGGGTCGCGACACGCCGTCCATCACGTCCCCAAGTTCATGATCAACGCGGGAGAGGGGGGTCAGCCGCCGTGGAGCCAGTGCACCACCAGGCGGTACGCGATGGAGGAGCGGTTGGGGAGGGTGAAGGAGGTGTCGGCGCCGTCGGCGACCGCGGCGATCTCGGTGCGGGTGAACCAGCGAGCGTCGATGAGCTCCTCGGGGTCGGTGCGGATCGGGTTCGCGGCCGGGTCGGCGGTCGCGGTGAAGCCCAGCATCAGCGAGCGGGGGTACGGGAACGCCTGGCTGGCCAGGTAGCGCACCTCGTGGACGCGGACGCCGGACTCCTCGTACACCTCGCGGGCGACCGCGTCCTCGGCGGTCTCCCCCGCCTCCACGAAACCGGCCAGCGTCGAGTAACGACGCTTGTCGGCGTTGGCCCAGATGACGTTGGAGCCGAGCAGCGCGCGGCCGTCCGGACCGGCCACCCCGTCGTGCACCAGCATGATGACGGCCGGGTCGGTGCGCGGGAAGTGGAGCTCGCCCTCGCTGTCCCGGCGCACCCAGCCGCCCTGCTCCACCGTGGTGGGGCGGCCGGTGCGCGGTGCGTACAGGTGGTCGCGGTGCCAGCGCACCAGCGCCAGCGCCTGGGTCAGCAGCGCGGTCTCCCGGGGCGGCAGGTCGGCGCCCACCTCCCACAGGTGCCGCGGCGTCGCGCCGGGCACCTCCGGCAGCGTGCGGTTGACCGCGAAGTACGGCATACCGTCGGCGTCCACCGCGAGGAACAGCGGCTCGCCCGCCGCGTCGCCGGGGCCCACCTCGGCCGAGGTGAACAGCACCAGCCGGTCGTCACGGATCAGCGCCTTGCCGTCGTCGCCGACCACGACCACGCGGCCGCGCTGCCAGGCGTCGGCGAGCCACTGCGGGTCGGCGCGGCGGAACGCGGCCCGGTCGAGATCCGACCGGGCCGCCTCATGCTCGGTCACGGCTTCGACTCGACCTCGACCGGCACGATCGCCGCGACCGCGGCCTGGATCCGCTCCGCGTCGCCGAGGATCACCGGGGCCGCCACGGCGGGCGCCAGGTACGTCGCCGCGGCGCGGTGCACGTCCTCCAGCGTGGCCGCGACCAGCCGCTCCGAGTAGTCGGCCAGGTAGTTCAGGCGCAGCCCGAACCCGGCGTACGAGCTGGCCAGCCCGGCCAGCCCGGCCTGCGTGGACATGCCCAGCTGCAGCGTGCCCAGCGTGTACTGGCGCGCCTGCTCCAGCTCGGTCTCGGCCACCGGCAGCGCCGCGATGCGGCCCAGCTCGTACAGCGTCTCGACCAGCGCCGGGGCGGTGACCTCGGTGGCCACCTCGGCGGAGACGGTCAGCGTGGAGCCGGCCACCGAGTGCTCGATCACCGAGTGCGGGCCGTAGGTGTACCCCTTGTCCTCGCGGATGTTCTCCACCCAGCGGGACGAGAAGTAGCCCCCGAAGATCATGTTGGCCAGCTGCAGCGCCGCGTGGTCCGGGTGCGTACGCGGCACCGCGGGCAGCGCGATGCGCAGCGACGACTGCACCGCGCCGGGCCGGTCCACCAGCAGCAGCGGCCCCGGCGTCAGCGCCGGGATCGGCGGCAGCTCGGCGGTCTCGCCCCGGCCGTCCCAGCCGCCCAGCCGCTTGGCGGCCACGTCGACCGCCTGCTCCGGGTCCAGGTCGCCGACCAGCACCAGGGTCGCCCCGGCCGGGTGCAGGCGGCGGGCGTGCAGCGCGCGCAGGCCCGCCGGGGTCACCGCGCGCACCTCCTCCACCGACGGCGTCTGCACCGCGTACGGGTGGCCCGGGTAGATGCGCTTGAGCAGCGCGACGCGGGCCAGGTGGGCGGGCTGGCTCTGGGCCACCTGGATCCGGTCGGCCAGGCGCTCGGACTCGGTGGCCACCTCACCCTCCGGGTAGGCGGCGTCGTCGAGCACCTCGGCGAGCAGCTCCAGCAGCCGGTCCAGCCCGGACACCAGCGAGTTGCCGCTGATCAGCAGCCGGTCCGGGTCAATCCCGGCGCCCAGGCCGCCGCCGACCGACTGCAGGTCCGCGGCTATCTGGACGGTGGTCTTGGTGCTGGTGCCGGAGAACAGCGTCTGCGCCAGCACCGCGGCCTCGGCCAGCTCGGTGCGGGCGAACGGCACCCGCAGCCGCACCTCGGCCAGCGGCACGCTCGGCCGGCGGATGGCCAGCACGGTCAGCCCGTTGGGCAGCGTCCGCTCGGCCTGCAGCGGCAGCGACAGCGGCCGGGTCTCGTCCAGTTCGGGCAGAGCGAGCAGCGTCACTGGTTGCCTCCGGGCACGACCTCGATGGAAGCCCGGCGGTGCGGGCGCAGGGCGGCGGCGGCCGACCGGATCTGCTCCTCGGTCACCTCCGCGATCAGGTGCGGCAGGTCGTTGAGCAGGCCGGGGTTGCCCCGCTGCAGCTCCAGCACGGCCATCCGCAGCGCGCGGCCCAGCACGGCGTCCGTCTCGCGGAGCAGGTGCGTGGCCATGCGGGCCTGGGTGCGGGCCAGCTCGCCCGGGGTGAGGCCGTCGGTGGCCAGCCGGTCCAGCTCCTCGTCGATGGTGACCAGCACCTTGTCCACGCTGCCGCCGGGCGGCAGGTGCGACTGGAGCAGCAGCGCGGTGGGGTCGCGCACCTCGAACGGCTCGCCCATGAAGCCGAGGTAGCCGCCGACGCTGGTGACCGTGCGGTCCTTCAGCACCAGGCGCTCCACCAGGCGGGACGCGTCGCCGTCGGTGAGCACCTCGGCCAGCACCACGTACGGCAGGTAGCCGGCGAAGTCGGTGACCGGGTTCGGCACCCGCCACGCCGAGGCCACCGCGGGCAGCGGCGCGAGCCGGTCCACGTAGGACTCGCGGCGCTCGGCGGTCAGGTCGGGCTCGTCGAAGTCGGCGAGCTGCGGCGCGGGCCGGGCGGGCACGTCGCCGAAGTGCCGCTCGATCAGGGTCCGGGCGTACGCCGAGTCGAAGTCGCCGGAGACGCTGAGCGTCGCGTTGCCGCAGGCGTAGTAGCGGTCGAAGAACTCGGCCGCGTCGGCCACGGTCGCGGCCTCCAGGTCGCTGAACGAGCCGTAGCCGTCGTGCGCGTTCGGGAACGTGTCGAACATGACCGGCGGGAGCTTCAGCCACGGGAACCCGCCGTACGGCCGGTTCAGCACGTTGACCCGGATCTCCTCCTTGACCACGTCGATCTGGTTCTTGAGGTTCTCCTCGGTCAGGCGCGGCCCGCGCATGCGGTCGGCCTCCAGGAAGAGCATCCGCTCCAGCGCGTTGCTCGGCACCGTCTCGAAGTAGTCGGTGTAGTCCAGGTGGGTCGAGCCGTTGAAGGTGCCGCCCGCGCCCTGCACGTGCCGGAAGTGGGCGAGCTTCTCCAGGTTGGCCGAGCCCTGGAACATCAGGTGCTCGAAAAGGTGCGCGAAGCCGGTGCGGCCCTCGGGCTCGGACCGGATGCCCACGTCGTAGACGACCGCGACACCGATCACCGGTGCGCTGCGGTCCGGGCTGAGCACGACGCGCAGGCCGTTGGGAAGCGTGAACCGCTCCACCTCGTATGCCGTGCGCGGGATCTGAATGCTGGTCTCGGTGGACACAAAACCGACCCTAGCAAGCTGTCCGAGTGCGCGTCCGCACCCGCGGGGTGTGACATGCGCGCGGGTGCCCGCCGGGAATCTCTACGACTCCACGCACTCGGCGACCGGCGCCAGGTCACGGCCGACCGCGCCAGCCGGCGCCTGCGCCAGCGCCCTCGCCTGCGCGCGGATCTCCGGCGCGGCGGTGGTCTCCCACAGCACGCCGCGGCGGGTGGGCCCGAGTGTCCACAGCGCCGGGTGCGCCGAGCCGTCGCGGCGCAGCAGCGCGCCGTGCGGGTCGGTGTCCAGGCCCAGGCCGTACGGGCCCGGCCGGGCCATGCCCTCGGCCACCAGCGCCCGGACCAGCGGATCGGACTCGACCAGCCGGCCCGGCCCGGTACAGTTCACCACCGCCGCGTAGCCGGTCGTGGTGATCGCGCCGCCGTGCCGCTCGCGCAGCACCACGCGTACGCCCTCCGCACCGGGCAGCAGCCCGCACAGCTCGGCGGCCTGGATGCGCAGCTCGCCGCGCTCGCGCAGTCCGTCGATCTCATCGGCCACGGCCGGGGCCATGCGGTGCCGGTGCACCTCCCAGTAGCGGGCCAGGTGCCGCAGGAAGCGGCGCTGCTCCGGCTCGGGCAGGCTCCGCCACAGCGCGTCCCAGTGCGGGCGCAGCGCGTCCAGCACCGCCCGCCAGTCGCCGGTCCGCTCGGCGAGCGCGCGCAGGGTCCGGACCATCGTCGCGAGCGAACCGGCGGCCGTCAGCTCGCCGAGCGCCGCCAGGGTCGCGGCCTGAGCCGCCGCCACCGCCCCGGGGCCGGGCACCGCCGACGCCGCAGCCTGCGTGCCCGATGCCGACGACGCGTCGGCACCCGGCACCGGGGCAGGCCGGTGCGGCTGCGGGAGCAGTCCGTGCCGGGAGACGGCGGTCAGTTCGCGGCGGCCCGCGCGGGACAGGCTCAGCGCCACGTCGACGGCGGTCAGGCCGGTGCCGATGAGCAGGATCGGCCCGTCGGGCAGGTTCTCCAGCGCGCCGGGCCGCCACGGGTCGGCGACGTAGCCGCCCGAGCGGGTCAGCGCCGGGTCGAGCCGGGCGGGCGCGGACGGGGCCGGGTGGCCCAGCGCCAGCACCACCCGGTCGGCCGGGATCACCACGTCGTCGCCGAGCAGCACGGTGAGCGGGCCGCCCGCGGCGGACGGCTCGAACACCCGGGCCACCCGGCCGCGCTGCATGGTGAGCCGGCCCTGCGCGGTGCGGTCGGCCTCCCGCAGCACCTCGGTGAGGTAGTCGCCGTACCAGGTACGGGGCACGAACGCGCCCGGCGCGGTCCGCGGGTCGCGGACCCGGCACCAGCGCAGGAAGTCCTCGGGCTGATCGGGGTCGGCGCTCATCGCCGCGGCGGGCGAGTTGAGCAGGTGCCACGGGGCGGCGGTGCCGTAGGCCAGCCCCCGGCCCGGCCGCGCGCCCGGGTCGACCATGACCACCTGCCAGCCGGTCCGCAGCAGCTCACGAGTGGCCAGCACGCCACTGCAACCGCCGCCGACCACCACCGCGATGCCCATGGCCGTACCTCCTCGTATCGCTGATCAAGTTAAGGCGCAGCCGGCCGGACCGGCCGACCAGCCCGACCCAAAACCTACATAACCTACCGACACGATAGGAGATGCGAGCGGCACTTGCCACCCCCACGCGCAGTCAGGGCTCCCGCCAGGCCGCCGAGGCGGCATGAGGGAAGCCCTGACCCGAAGCAGCGGTCAGCGGGCGGCAGCCGGAGTGCGCGAGGCGCGGCCGGCCCACACGCCCAGGCCGGTGAAGAACAGCAGCAGCGGGAGCACCACCAGCCAGCGCCGCCAGTCACGGCTGTCGGCCAGGGCGACCGGCAGCGGGGAGGCGCTCGGCGCGACGCTGGGGCTGGGCGCCGCCGGGGACGGGGCCGGGCTCGCCGGAGTGTCCTCGGGCAGCGCCACGGTCAGCGCGGCGGACAGGTTCAGCAGGCCGGTGCCGTATCGGCTGTCGGGACCGGGCGCGCCGAGATCCTGCGCGGACAGCCGCAGCCGCTGCACCACCTGCAGGGCGGTCGCCTTCGGGTACGCCGACCAGACCACGGCGGCGGCACCGGCGAGCACCGCCGCGGCACCGGCTCCGCCGTCGATGCGGTAGCCCGCGCCGGGCCCGGTGGTGACCAGGTCCACGCCGGGCGCGGTGAGACCGGTGGTGCGCCCGCTCAGCGGGGCGACCGGCACCTGGCCCGAGCGGTCGGCCGGGATGGCGTTGAGCACGCCCGGGTACGACGCGGGCCAGGGCGTGAACGGCGATCCGGACCGGTCCGCGTCGGCCGCGATGACCAGCACCCCGGCCGCGACGGCCGCCTCGATCGACGACTCCAGCCGGGCGCTCGGCGCCACGCCCCGGGCCACACAGATGATCTTCGCGCCCCCGGCCACGGCCCGGTCCACGGCCGCGGCCAGCAGGTCCGGGTCGCCGGTCGCACCCGGCTCCGGCGCGAACGCCACCGGCAGGATCTTGGCACCCGGCGCCACGCCCAGCACCCCGGCCGTACGCGGATTCGCCACGGCCGACGGGGACGGTTCGGGCGACGCCAGGCCCGCGGCCGACGGGGACGGGGACGGCGACGCGCCCGGCACCGCCGGCACGATCGGCGGAACATGGCCGTGACCTGCGATGAGACCGGCGAGCCCGGTGCCGCGTCCGTCCACATCGGTGCCCGAGGCCGCGTCCGCGCCCGGCAGCACCTGGCCGGTCAGGTCCGGGTGGGCGGCGTCCACCCCGGAATCGATCACGGCGACGATGATGCCCTCGCCGGTGGCGCGCTGGTGCACGGCGGCGAGGTCCAGGTCGGTGAGCTGCCACTGGGAGCTGCGGACGAGATCAGGCTCGGCCGCCACGGCCGGGCCCACGCCCGTGACCAGCACGGCGGCCAGGAGGGCCGCCGTCACCAGGGAAGTCCGCTTGAACATCGCGCCACTCCGGCAGATATCGAGGAACCGCCGGTCCAGGGGGAACGGGCCGGGTTCCGAGGCGTTCACGGTCTCAGCTCCATCCGGTTCACGGCAGCGCCGGCGGATGCACCTCGACGACGATACCGGCCTGCGCCGCGTGCCACGGCGCGAGCACCACGGCCCCGGCGATGCCCAGCCCGGTGAGCGCGAGCAGCATCACCAGGAGCAGTTCCCGGACCGACGACTCCACGGCGCGCCTCCCAGCGGATGCGTGTTTCCGCATCCACAATGCCCGCCGCGTACGACATCACGCTGTCGGTTCGACGACTCGTTCCGTCCGGCGTTCGGCCGATCTCCGATGGCACGGACCGTCAGTCGGCGTCCTGGGTGGGCAGTGCCGTCAGCAACGCGGCCAGCCCCGCCGCGTCCAGCAGGTCCGCCGGGCGCACGGTGTGGTTGTCGCGTACGTAGTGGAACGCGGCGCTGACCTGGGACACCGGCACCCCGGCCAGGGCCGCCCAGGCCAGCCGGTACGCCGCGAGCTGCACGGCGGCCGCGGTGGCCGCCGCGCCGGTGGGCACCCGGCCGGTCTTCCAGTCGACCACCTCGTAGCCGTCGCCGGACCGGAACACCGCGTCCATCCGTCCACGCACGACGGTCCCGCCCAGCTCGACCACGAACGGCGTCTCCACCTCGACCGGCACCCGGTCCGCCCAGACGCTCTGCTCGAAGCGCTCCTTCAGCACCGCCAGCTCCTCGTCGGGGGCGGCGTCCTCGTCCGCGGCGCCGGGCAGGTCGTCCAGGTCGAGCAGCTGGTCGGCGCCGTAGCGCTGCTCCAGCCAGTGGTGGAAGGCGGTGCCGCGGCGCGCGTACGGGTCGGGTGCGGCGGGCAGCGGCCGGCGCAGCCGCCGGGCCAGCGCCACCGGGTCCTTGCGCAGCGCCACCAGCTGCGACACCGACAGGTGGGCGGGCAGCACCACATCGGCCCGCTGCGCCCGGCGCGCCTGCTCGGTGCGCTCGACCAGCAGCAGGTCGGCCTCCTGCCGCCAGCGCCGGGTCACCTCGTCGTGCTCGGCCAGCGCGACCCCGCCGTCCGGGTCGTCCAGCATGGCCCGGACCAGGTCCGCGGCGGCCTCCACGTGGGCGCGGCGCGCGCCGAGCGGATCGCTGGGCCAGGTGGACACGACCTCGCCGCTGGTCGGGTTGACCGCGTCGGGCTCCGGCTCCGGCGCCCACACGTCGACGTGGCCCTCCCCGGCCCGGCACACCGCGACTATCTCCTCCAGCAACGGCGACGGCCCGCGCGGCTTGCGCACCTTGTCGCCCCACCAGTACCCGGAGGCGAACAGCCAGGTCCGGGGGCGGGTGACGGCGACGTACGCCAGGCGGCGCTCCTCGCGGGCGTCGTGCTCCTTCCACTCCTGCTCGAACTCGGCGACGGCCCTGCCCAGCTCCTTCTGGTCCCCCGCCCGCTGCACGTGCAGGGCGGGCAGGCCGTCGCGGTCGCCGCGCAGCGGGAACGGCAGCACGCCCAGGCCCTTGAGGTAGTGGTCGCCGGCCTTGCTCGGCCCCGGCCACACGTCCTTGGTCAGCCCGGCCACCGCGACGACGTCCCACTCCAGGCCCTTGGCCGCGTGCGCGGTGAGGATCTGCACCGCGCCCTCGGCCACGTCGATCTCGCCCGGGGCCAGCCCGCGCTCCTCGTCCTCGGCCGCGGCCAGGTAGGCCAGGAACGCGCCCAGCGGCGCCCCGTCGGTCTCGATCGCGAACCGGGCCGCGACCTCGCCGAGGGTGTCCAGGTGGGCGCGGGCCAGGCCGACCTCACCGGCCCGCACCGCGACCTCGACGTCCAGGCCCGTGGTGCGCTCGATGTCGGCGATCAGGTCGCTCACCGGCTGGTCCAGCCGCGCCCGCAGGGCGGCCAGCTCCTGCGCGTACGCCGACAGCCGGGCGTACGCCGCGGCCGAGTACTGCTCGGCCGGGCCGAGGTCGTCCAGCGCCTCGGACAGCGCCGCGTCGTCCAGCCGGTCGCTGACGATCTCCGCGTCGTCCCCGGCGGCCACCCGCCGCTCGTGCGCCAGCGCGCGGGAGCGCCGGTGCAGCGCCACCAGGTCGCGCGGGCCGATCCGCCAGCGCGCGCCGGTGAGCAGCCGCAGCAGGCTCGCCCCGTCCGTCGGATCGTTGAGCACGCGCAGCGTGCACACCACGTCGCGCACCTCGGGCGTGTCCAGCAGGCCGCCCAGGCCGACCACCTCGACCGGCAGCCCGCGGGCGCGCAGCGCGGCCTCGATCGGCGCGATCTGCGAGCGCACCCGCACCAGCACCGCCGAGGTGGGCCGCCGCTCGACCGGGATGTGCGCCGGGTTCTGGTCGTCGGCGACCTTGGCCTCGGTGCGCCAGGCGGTCACGATCTGGTCGGCGATCCAGTCCGCCTCGTCCAGGTGCGACTCCAGCAGCGCGCACTGCACGATGCCGGGCGCGTCGCTGCCCGAGGTCAGCGACACCACCCGGGCGCCCCGGTCGCGCAGCGGCGCCGAGATCTTGTTCGCCACCGACAGGATCTCCGACCGGTTGCGGAAGCTGCGGCCGAGCTGCGCGGTCGCCGCGGGCTCGCCGTTCACGTCGGGGAACTCGGCCGGGAACCGGTCCAGGGTGCCCGCGCTGGCCCCGCGCCAGCCGTAGATGGACTGGCACGGGTCGCCCACGGCGGTCACCGGATGCCCGCGCCCGGTCGCGCCGCCCTCGACCACGGCCACGTCCCCGGCGAACAGCGCCCGCAGCAGCGTCACCTGCGCGTGGCTGGTGTCCTGGTACTCGTCGAGCAGGACCACCCGGAAGCGGTCCCGCTCGGCCGCGCCGACCTCGGGATGGTCGCGGGCGACCCGGGCCGCGCGCGACATCTGGTCGCCGAAGTCCATCGCCTCCAGCACCTGCTTGCGCTGGTCGTACGCGCGCACCAGCGGCAGCAGCTGCAGGCGGGCGCGCTGGCGGGCGAGCAGGTCGCGCACGTCGGCGGTGACCCGTCCCGGCTTGCCGCTGAGCGTGGCGTGGAAGCGGCCGGTCCAGGCGGCCAGGCCGTCCGGGGTGACCAGGTGCTCGGCCAGCTCCCCGGCCAGCGCCAGCACCGCCGACACGACCGTGCTCGGCGCGGCCTCCACCGCCGTCATGTCCCCGGTGTAGGAGCGCACCACCTCGTCGGCGAGCTGCCAGCAGGACGCCTCGGTGAGCAGCCGGGTGCTGGGCTCGTACCCGGCGCGCAGGCCGTGCTCGGTGACGATGCGCGCGGCGAAGGAGTGGTAGGTCGCGATGGTCGGCTCGCCGTCCAGCCCGCCCGGGATCCGGTCGCCCGCGTGCCTGCGCAGCTGCCCGAGGCGCACCCGCACCCGGTGCGCCAGCTCGCCCGCCGCCTTGCGGGTGAACGTCAGCCCCAGCACGTGCTCGGGGCGTACGTGCTGGTTGGCGACCAGCCACAGCACCCGCGCGGCCATGGTCTCGGTCTTGCCGGACCCCGCACCCGCGACGACCAGCAGCGGCGCGACCGGCGCGCTGATCACGGCGGACTGCTCGGCCGTCGGCTCCTTCAGCTCCAGCCGCGCGGCCAGCTCCTCCGGCGTCCACCGCGGACCGTCCGCGACGCGCGGCTTGGAAACGAGCGTCACGGTTCGACCACCTGGCGCCCCTTGCCGGAAACGGGGCAGCTGCTCTTCACCGGGCACATCCGGCACTTGTCGTTGATCTTCGCGACGAACGTGGACGCCGCCATGGTCGCCGCGGTGCGGTGCACCATCGCGTGCGCCCACTGCGGATCCTCCGCGCCGCCGATCGCCTCCTGCACCTGCTCCTTGGCGTCCTTGTGGGTCGTCCCCAGCTGCACCAGCGCCGCCCCGCCGGACTCGTCGCCCTCCGGGAACGCGCCCGCCTCCACGGCCACCTGGTAGGCCCCGAGCTGCGGATGCTCGGGCAGCTCCTCGCGGGTGGCGGTGGTGGTCTTGCCGGTCTTCAGGTCGATCACCACGAGCCGGCCCTGCTCGTCGACCTCCAGCCGGTCCACCCGGCCCACCAGGTCGATCGGCGGCTCGGCGGCCAGCCGTACGGTGAACTCGCGCTCGATCGCGACCAGGCGCCGCGGGTTCTCCGCCAGCCAGCGGGTCAGCTTGCCCAGCATCTCCTGCGAGCGGTCCCGCTCCCGGCCCGCCAGCCAGGCGGCGGCCAGCTCGATCGCGTCGAACCGCGCGGCGACGTAGTCCATCAGCACCGACGGGTCGGTCATCGCCTCGTCGGCCAGCATCGCCGCGGCGTGCACCAGGTTGCCCACGCCCTGCGCGCTGGACGAGGCGGGCGCGCCGCCGTGCCGCTCCAGCAGCCAGCGCAGGCCGCAGCGCAGGGCGCTCTCCATGGTGGACGGGGTGACCCGCACCGGCTCGTCCGGGCCGTGCAGCGGGCCGTCGTCGGACAGCTCAGGCAGCCCCCACCAGGTGTCCGGGTGCGCGCCCGGCACCCCGGCGGCGGCCAGCCGGGCCAGCTCCCGGGCCGCCGCGTGCCGTCGCGCCGGGTCCGGGCCCGCGACCGCGCTGCGCAGCTCCGCGACCAGCGCGGGCAGCGTCAGCGCCCGGGGCGGCCGGGCCAGCTCCAGCTCGGCGACCTCGTCCTCGTCCACCTTGACCGGCGGCGCCAGCTCGAACAGGAAGCGGCTGGGCCGGTCCTCGCCGTCCGCGCCGCCGACCGCGCCCGAGTCGACGGCGGTGACCACCAGCCGCCGCCGGGCCCGGGTCGCCGCCACGTAGAACAGCCGCCGCTCCTCGTGCAGCAGCGCCGCGGTCTGCGCCACCCGCTGCGCCCGGTCCCCGGTGAACGCGCGCTGCGCCACCTCGTCGACGAGCTGCTCCGAGCCGAGCAGGCTGCCGCGCAGCCGCAGGTCGGGCCAGACGCCCTCCTGCACCCCGGCCACCACGACCACGTCCCACTCCAGGCCCTTGGCCGCGTGCGCGGTGAGCAGGCGCACCGCCTCGCCCCGGTCGCCGCTGGCGGCCAGCGAGTCGGCGGGCAGCTGCTGGTCGGCCACGTGCTCCAGGAACGTGTCGATCCGCGCGCCGGGCAGCCGGTCGGTGAACCGGGCGGCCGCGTCGAACAACACCATGATCGCGTCCAGGTCACGGTCGGCGGTCTCGGCGCGGCGCTGCTGGTCCAGCCCCAGCGCGGGCGCGGTGGCCAGCCCCGCCCAGCGCTCGGCCAGGCCGCTGGCCCGCCACACGGCCCACAGCACCTCCTCGGCGGTGGCTCGGGGGCGCGCCGCGGCCTCCCGGCCGGTGGCCAGCAGCCGCGCGATCCGGGTCGCGGGCTCGGCCCAGCGCCGGTCCAGCGCGGCCAGCTCGTTCGGGTCGCGCAGCGCCTCGACCAGCAGCTCGCCCGAGCCGCGCGGGTCGCCACCGGCCATCGCCAGCGCACGCAGACCCTGGCGCAGCCGCCGCTCGGTCATCGGGTCGGCCCCGCCCAGCGGCGAGTGCAGCAGCGCGACCGCCGCCTCCTCGGTGAGCTGGTCCGGCCGCAGCGCACAGCGCAGCAGCAGGAGCAGGGGTTTCACCGCGGGCTGCTGGTGCAGCGGCAGATCCTCGGCCAGCACCTTGGTCGGCACGCCCGCCTGGCGCAGCGCCCGCTCGTACGCCGGGAGCTGCGCGTTCGTGGAGCGCATGATGACCGCCATGCGCGACCAGGGCACCCCGTCCACCAGGTGCGACCGGCGCAGCCGGTGCGCCACGAACGCCGCCTCGCTGACCCGGCTGCGCAGCGCCACCACCTCGACCCCGACGTCGGGATCGTCGACCTCCTCGGCCGCGACCGCCGCGTCGAGCACGGCCGTGGCGAGCAGCGGAACCGTGTCGGGATCCGGCTCGCGGGGCGCGGGCACGAGCGGCAGGTGGCTCGGCAGCCGCCGGGCGACGCGTGCGGTGGCCTTCCGGATGGCGGGCGCGGCCCGGTGGGCGGTGGCCAGCAGCACCTGCCCGGCGCCGGGGAACAGCTCGCCGAAGGTGCGCACGATCTCCGGGTCGGCGCCCCGGAACGCGTAGGTCGACGAGTCCGGGTCCGCGAAGGCGACCAGCGGCAGCCCCTGCGCGATCAGCTGCAGCAGCTCCACCTGCGCGGGGTCGGTGTCGGCCAGCTCGTCGACGTACACCGCCGACAGCCGCGAGCGCTCGGCGGCCAGCAGCTCCGGGTCGCGGCGCAGCGTCGCGGTGGCGGCCCGGACCAGCTCGGCGTGGTCGTAGCCGGCCGAGCCGCGGGTGCTCGCGTCGCGCAGCGCCATCGTCTGCTCGTACTCGTGCAGGAAACGCGCGGCGGCCTGCCAGTCGTCCCGCCGCTGCCAGAGCGGGTCCTCCGGGCCGATGCCGCGCTCGGCGGCCCGCAGCAGCAGGTCGCGCAGCTGCTCGGCGAAGGCGCGGGTGCCCAGCGCGGGCAGCAGCCGCGCGGGCCAGGCGGCGTCCTCGCCGGGCAGCAGCTCGCGGATGACGAGGTCCTGCTCCGGTCCGGAGAGCAGGCGCGGGGAGGGGTCGCCCAGCAGCGCGGCCGAGCGGCGCAGCAGGCCGAAGGCGTACGCCGGAAAGGTCCTGACCAGCGGCTCGTGGCCGACACCGCGCGCGATGCGGGACTCGATGCGGCGGCGCAGCGACTGCGAACCGCGCCGGCCGAAGGTCAGCACCAGGATGCGCTGCGGGTCGGTGCCCTCGGCCACCCGCCGGGCGACCGCCTCGACCAGGGTGGTCGTCTTGCCGGTGCCGGGCCCGCCGCGCACCAGCAGCGCACCGGCCTCGTGCTCGATGGCCCGCAGCTGGGCCGGATCGGCATGCAGCGGGGGCCGGTCGGGGCCGCCGGCCCGGACCAGCCGCCAGTTCCGCTGCGCGCCGCTGCTCACGCCGAACATTCCAGCACGCCGGGGCGACACCGCGGCCGCAGCCATCGACTCTGTGTGACCGGCGTCCGCGTCCGAGGCGTTCTCGCCATATCCGCGCCCGTACAAGTGATCATGCGATGAGGGCGCGACGCAGGTCCTTCATCATCAACAGCAGGTGCATCGGATCCGTCGGACTGGGATCGAACTTCGCCAGCCGCAGGTAGAAGTCGCGGGCCGCCTCCGATTCGCAGTGGATCAGGAGTGCCCTGACCCCGATGACGTCGGACGCACCGGCGATACGCCGAAGCGCGTCAACCACCAGCGCACGTCCCAGCCCGGCGCCCTGGACAGACTGGTCCACACCGAGCCGGGTCAGGATGACCACGGGCTGGTGATAGCCACCGGCTCCCTGCATCATGCGACGCGATGCGTCGGCGGGCGCGACGCTGCCGGCCGCGAGGGCGTAGTAGCCGACGACCCTGCTCTCGGGCTGTTCGAGGCCGCGCACCACATAAACGCGAGACAGACCGGCTCGATGCGCCTGCAGCGCGTGCCGGATCAGCCATTCGGACTGGGCGACCGAGCCGCAGTCGAAATTTTCCACCACATGCTCAGCCGTCAGCGGCTCGACCGCGCTGAAGGGTGCGCTCACCGTTGCCCTCCGGTCTGCGGAGCGTCGAGCACTGTCGGACCGGACAACAACTCCCGCAGTCCGGAGACGTCTGTCGCCGGCCTGTTCATCGCCTCGTCGAAGGCAAGCCAGTCCTGCTCGTCCAGCACGAACACACGGCGGTCCGCGAGCACGTCGGCCGCTGCCTCGGTTGCGGCGGCCAGCACGAACGTTGACACGCTCGCGCCCGTCGCCGCACTGGCGGCCTCCAACAACGCCTTCTGCTCCGCGTCGACCCGCAGATGCAGCCGCTCACCTTTGGCACTCATGACCCTGATTGTACGCACAATGTACGCCAACACGGCCGTTGAAAATCGGACGCGCGCGGTACAACCCCGCGCGCGGCCGGGCCCGTCCAAGGGCAAACACCTATCACGGGGCGGGCGATGGCATCGAAGAACGAGCAACGGGACGCGGAGTACACCGAGTTCGTGTCGGCGCAGCTGACGTCGCTGCGCCGGACGGCCTTCCTGCTCTGCGGCGACGCGCACCGGGCCGACGACCTGGTCCAGCAGGCGATCACGAAGCTCTACGTGCGCTGGCACCGCACCCGCGACGTGGTCCACCTCGACCGGTACGTGCGCACCATGCTCGTCCGCGAGTTCCTGGACGAGCGACGCCTGTCCTGGGCGAGGGTGCGGCTGTTCGGGCACACGCCCGACGAGCGCCGCCAGCCCGAGCCCAACACCGAGCTGCGGCTGGTGCTCCGGGCCGCGCTGGAACAGGTCCCCCGCCGCCAGCGGGCCGTCCTGGTCCTGCGCTTCCTGTGCGACCTGCCCGTGGACGAGGTGGCCCAACTGCTGGGGTGCTCCCCCGGCACGGTCAAGAGCCAGACCTCGCACGGTCTGGCCGCGCTGCGCCGCCACCTCGGCGGCGCGGCCGACTTTCCCCTGACGACAGCAGCCAGGAGTCACTGAATATGAACGACGAGGAGTACGGGCGCCGCATCCTGCGGCCGCTCGACGAGGAGCCGGATGCGCCGTCCCGGGTGGACGTCACCGCGGCCGTCGTCGCGGGCACCCGCCGCCGGCGCCGGCAGCGGCTGGCCGTCACCGCCGCCGCGGCGGCCGTCGGGCTGGCCGCCGCGAGCATCCCGGTGGTGCTCAGCCAGGCCGCCGAGGTGGCGCCGGACACCGCCGGGCGGCCGAGCGCGTCGGCCAAGCCCAGCCCGTCACCGAAACCGAAGTACGACCGCACGGTCAGCGTGGCGTTCCCCACGTCCTGCACGGGCGAGGCGCTGCCGGTGCCCGGGGGCGGGCAGAGCCACGCCAGCGCGCTGGACCCCACCGGCCGGTACGCCACGTACCGCACCTACTCGGCGGGCCGGCAGCCGATCATCTGGCACGAGGGCGTGGTGACGAAGGTCGGCAAGCCGGGCGACGACGACAGCCTGGGCAGTATCAACTCCAACGGCGTCGCGGTCGGGCAGGTGTGGAAGAACGGCGGCCCCACCGCGGTGGTCGCGGTCGGCGACCGCTCGACGGTGCTGCCTGGCGGCAAGGGCCGCGACGCCCGCGCCATCAACGAGTTCGGCGTCATCGTCGGCGGCAGCGCGTACGAGGACGCCCCGGTGCGCTGGGACTCGCCGACCTCGCAGCCGACGAAGCTGCCGCTGCCCAAGGACGTCAAGCGCGGACATGCCTATGACGTCGACTCGGACGGCACCGTCGTCGGCTACGTCGAGCTGCCCGGCGAGGCCACCGACGACATGAAGGCGGCCGGGGTGCGCGCCGAGCGCGTGGCCTACCTGTGGCCCGTCAAGGGGCCGGGCCGGGTGCTGGAGCGCCCGGTGCTGCCCGGCGGCGTACCGGCCGACTACTACGACGCCCGCGGGATCAGCAACGGCTGGGTGGTCGGCTACGCATCGTCGCCGAAGGCCGCCGGTACGCCCGTCGGCGTGCGCTGGGACCTGGTCACCGGCAAGGCGGAGGTGCTGCCCGAGCTGGAGTGGAGCAACGGCGTCAACGCGCACGGCTGGGTCGCCGGGATGGGCCGGGACCAGCACGCGGTGCTCACCGACGGCACCCGCACCGTGCGGCTGCCCGACGTCTTCCCGTTCCCGGAGCACGGCATGAACTTCGCGCAGGCGGTCAGCGACGACGGCCGCACCGTGGTCGGCAACGTCGACGACGGCACCCGCGACGGCCTCCAGCAGGCGGTGCTCTGGCGCTGTTCCTGAGCTGTACCCCCCGATGAACGAAGCTCCCGCCACGCTGTGTCGACAGCATGGCGGGAGCTTCGCCGTGTGACGGGTTACGCGGGCTGCAGGATCACGGTCCACGTGGTGGTCGTGGTGCTGGCCGCGGCGGCCGTGGCGGTCAGACCGCCGTACGTGCCGGTCGGCAGGGAGCTGCCGGAGTCGGCCAGCAGGCCGGTGACCCGGCCGCCGCCGGTCTGCGAGCCGTTGCTGCGCACCTGCACCCCGGCCGGGGCCGTCAGCGAGGTGGACGCGGCGTCGCCGTGCATCCAGTACGACACGCCCCAGCTCTGCGCCGCGGTGACCGCGGCGTTCGGCGTGATGCGGCTGGCCGCGCTGGCCGCGTCGGTGGCGTTCGCGAAGACGACCGGCGCCGACGTGTCCACGCCGCGATAGGCGGCGAGCACGAAGTTGCCCTTCGACTGCGCCCCCAGCGTCACCTGCACGGTGCTGCCCGCCATCCCGGCCGTGGCGGTCTTGCGCCACACCGTCGTGGTGGCGTAGCCGCCGTCGAGCCGGTCGAGCTGGGTCCAGCCGCCGCCGGTCGGCGTGCCCGTGGTGGCGTGGGTGTTCTGGCTCAGGAACAGCAGCAGCTGGTCGCCCGCCTGCACGCCGGACGGCACCGTCACCGAGTGGGTGGTGGTGTTCGCGTTCGACGTGGCCTGCCCGACGAAGGAGATCTTCTCCGGGATCGGCGCGACGGTGACCTGCTGCGTGTCGGTGTCGGTCGCTCCGTCGTCGTCGGTGACGGTCAGCGTGACGTTGTACGTGCCCGCCGCCGGGAACGTGTGCGACGTGGTCGGCACGCTGTCGGTGTCGGCGGTGGTGCCGTCGCCGAAGTTCCAGGCGTGGTTCTGGACGGCGCCGTCGGCGTCGGTCGAGCCCGCGCCGGACAGCGCGCAGACCAGGCCGGTGCACGACGCCGCGACGTCCGCGACCGGGGCCGCGTTCGACGTGCCGCCCGAGCCCTTCATGAGCTTGATGTAGTCGATGTCGCCGACGAAGTAGTCGCAGGTGACCTCGACGCCGTCGCAGGCGCTCTTGCCCGCGATCGACAGCTGCCAGTTGTTCGAGATGGTGCCGGTCGGGCCGGTCAGCCGGCTGGTGCGCACCCCGTCGACGTACATCTCGACGTAGGTCGAGGTGCGGTTGCACGTGATGGTGTGCCACTGGCCGTCGTTGATCGTGCCGTCGAAGTACCCGGTGCGCGACGCGCCGTTGCCGCCGCGGAACAGGCACTTCGGGCTGCCGCCCGGGGCCTCGAACTTCCAGTAGCCGCCCGCGGTCGCGCCCTGCCCCTTCTGCATGATGTTGCCGAAGGAGTAGGTCGTGCGCAGGCGGACGGTGAACGAGAAGTCGCCGGCGTCCGGGTTGAAGTCGCTGTGCGCGGGCACCAGATCGACGTGTCCCGGACGGTGGGCGTTCTCGCTGGGCAGCACCGTCGCGAAACGGTGCCCGGTCGCACCGGCGTACAGCGTCCCCGGGGTCACATCGGACCCGATGGTGCCGTGCCGCCCGTTGCCGCTGCTGTCCACGAGCACCGACGCGCCGTCCGGCTCGTCCATGCTCCAGAACGCGACCGTTCTGGTGGCGACCGCGTGCGCCGGCGAGGCGCCCACGATCAGACCGGTGGCCACCAGCGCGCCCGCCACGCCCAGTCTTACGACAGAGCGCAGCCAACGCCTCTTGCTCAGTGACATGGATCCCCCTCGTCGTGGCCGGCCCTCACCTAAACACGCGGTAACGAGCGGGCTCTATTGCCCGATGAGCCGATAGGTGAGGTCATCCGGTCGCATGCGCGTCGGCTCGACGTGCCCTGACCTCACCGAACGCACGGACCAAAAGAGACGGCCGGGGTCCCCCGGAGGGATCGTCGGGAACTTGTCAAAAGAGTGCGGACATGCCGCGGGCGAGCGCCCGGTGCCGTGCACTCGAACGCCCGCCCGCTTCCCTTATCCGGTATGGCCTGACGACCGGCCCGTCACCACGCGGACGGGGCCGGGGGCACGACGACCGGCGGCCGGTCGTCGCAGGTGATCGTGTTCGGCAGCTCCCACGACGCCATCCACGGACCCGTGGTGCCCCCGCCGTCGTTGCCGCCCAGGTCGGTCACGACGAACTCGGAACCGGCCGGGGTGAAGTGGAACGAGCCGCAGTTGTTGATGCCGACCGCGCCGACGTTGCGGGCGTCGACGTTCTCGAACGACGCGCCGCCCTCGACCCGGGCGCTGAGCACCGAGGTGCCGGTGCCGTCGATCCGCAGATCCTTGAACTTGACGCCGCGGATCTGGTACAGGTCCTTCACACTCCACTCGCTGACCATCATGATCGCGTTGTAGGTGCTGTCGAGGTAGTGGTCCCCGGTCACCTGGATGTCCGCGTCGATCGTCTTGTCCAGCGCGTAGATCCAGATGGCGCCCAGGCCGATGTTCCAGTTCAGCTCGTACGTGCCGGACCGGACCGCCGTGTTGTTCGTGAACTTCAGCTGCCCCGCGAACGGGGTCGCCCCGAAGCGCGAGCCGGCGTGCAGGCCCGAGCCCTCGCGGACCGGGTCGGCGACCAGGTTGTGCGACACCGTGTTGTCCGTGCCGCCGTAGATCGCGATGCCGTTGGCCAGCGACGGGCTCTGCACCGTGTTGTGGTCGTAGACGTTGTTCGCGTCCGCGACGCCGTCGGACCACATGGCCAGGCCGTCGTCACCGGTGTTGCGGATGAAGTTGTTCAACACCTGCGAGTTCGTGACGCCCTTGCGGAAGTTCAGGGCGTCGGCCATCTGGTCCACGATGATGTTGTTCGTGACCTTGATGTTGTCCATCGGGCCGTCGAACCACAGGCCCACCTTGGTGTGCCGGATGTAGAGGCCGTCGATGGTGGAGTCGCTCATCGCGCCGCCGATGCCGTTCACCTGGTCGGTGTCGATGCGCTCGCGCACGTCGCCCTCGATGGTGAAGCCGGACAGGTGCACGTTGCGGCTGCCGCCGTCCTCGGCGTACTTCCCGTAGAAGCCCACGCCGGTGTGCACCGAGCCGTCCTCGGCCGGCTCGCTGAGCGCGACCTCCTTGCCCTTGATGATCGTGTACCAGTTGCCGGCGCCCTCGATCGTCACGTCGTCGACGATGATGTGCCGGTTGACCTGGAACACGCCCGGCGGGACGTAGACCTTGAGCTTCCACTTCTTCGCGAACGCGATCGCCTTGTCGAACGCGTCCGACGACTCCCGGCGGCCCGTCGGGTCCGCGCCGAACGCGAGCACGTTGGCCGCGAACAGCCGCCCGTGCGGCGCGCCGACCAGCTCGGAGTCGAGCAGGTCGATCACGGTCCAGGCGGCGTTGCTGCCGCCCGGCACGGTGAGCCGGACCTTGTCGCCCGCCTGGTACGTCTTGCCGAGCAGCAGCCGCTGCTCGTCGTAGAAGTGCATCGGGCGGAACGGCTTGCTGATCACCGGCTTCGGCTCGGTGAACGCCGGCACGCACGCGCACTCGGTGATCCACCAGTCCTCGTGCAGCAGGCCGGCGTTGGGGTCGTTGGTGAACGGGTACTGGTTGTACAGCCAGGAGAACTCGGAGGTCAGCGTCATGACCTTCTTGTTCTTGCCGTTGACGGTGACGTTCAGCGGCGCGGTGATGCCGCCGCCGTTCGGCGCGTCGGGGATGCTGTAGCGCACCGTGATCGCGTTCGCGGCGGCGGGCAGCGTGAACTCGACGTACTGGCCGGGGACGAGCTTGACCGCCTTCCGGCCGGAGGCCTCGGCGGGCAGCGTGTACGCGGTGCGGTCCGGCCCGATGAGCGTGCCGTCGGTGGCCGCGTTCTCGGCCTCCTGCTCAAGGAAGGCGACGTCGGCGCCCCGGCCCGCGACCAGCGCGGGATCGAGGGCGGCGCGCGTCACCACGGGTCCGGTGGCGCTGGTTCCGGCGTTGGCGACGCCGGCGCTGCCGACGAGGGTCAGGCCGACGGCCGCGACGGTCGCCGAGGCGACCACCGCCGGGGCCCAGCGGCGGGACCTCGTTGCAGCTCCTGTGATGCTCCGTGTCATCGACAGACTCGTTTCTGGAGGGACAGAGGATCGCCTGAGACGCTCGAGGCGGAGCGGACGCCAGGAGGTGTAGGTGACTTTAGATTCGTGGTGACGGCGCGCACAAGGTTCTGCGTAATCTTTTCGTAACGACCATGCGCCACATACAACTGACCATTAGGTTGTTGCGTCCCAGTTGCAATTCGTTGCATCAGCACCGGGCGATGCGAGGTGGCCGACAGGGCCACGTAGGGGCCAACCCCGACAACCCACGGACAGACAGACCGCGTGTGTTGACCGGAGGATGGACGGCATCCCACCCGGCGCTAAGGAGCTCGGCGTGCACCCCACCGAACCACTGCCCCAGCCCGACCCCGAGCCGGCCGGCCGGCATGCGGCATCCGATCCCGAGCCGACCCCGCCGCCCGCCCGGCCGCGCCGCCCCCTGCCGCGCCTTCAGCTCGGCCGCCGCCTGCGGGTGCTCGCCGGGGTGGACGAGCGCCTGCTGGACCGGGTGCCCCAGGAGCGGGCCTGGTACACCTCGCTCGGCGGGGTGGTGCTCGGCACCGCCACCATCGCGGCGATCTCCATGTACTTCGCGGTCACCCAGGCCATGGGCGCGGCGAGCTGGCTCGCGGTCTTCCCGGTGCTGGTCTGGTTCCTGTTCATCCTCAACGTGGACCGCTGGCTGGTGTCCAGCCGGCTCGGCGAGGGCTGGTTCCGGCGGGTGCCGGTGCTGCTCATGCGGGTGCTGATGGCGGTCTTCTTCGGCGTGATCATCGCTGAGCCGCTGGTGCTGCGCATCTTCGAGACCGCCGTGGTCCAGCACGTGGCCGACCAGCGCACCGAGGCGCTGGCGCAGCTGGCCGGACGGCTCAAGGCCTGCAACCCCGTGCCCGGCTCCACCGAGCCCGCCGCGCCCGCCGACTGCCGGGCCACGGAGGTCTTCAACTTCGACCAGTCCCCGGTCGCGATCCTGCGCGAGCTGCAGACCCGGCGGGCCGACGCGGCCGAGCTGCAGAAGATCGTCGACGCGGACTCCGCCCAGCTGCGCGCCATCAACGACCTGGCCCGCCGCGAGTGCGTCGGCGACTCGGGCGAGGGCCTGACCGGGCAGCGCGGTGTCGGCCCGAACTGCCGCAGGCTGCGTGCCGAGGCCGACGCGTTCAACCGCACCCGCCAGATCCCCGCGAACAACACGAAGCTGGCGGGCCTGCGTACCCGGATCTCAGAGCTGGAGACGGCCGCGGGCACCAGCCATGCCGCCTTCGAGGCCGAGCGCGAGACGAAGATCGAGGCGCGGGTCGCCGAGGAGCGCAGCCACCAGGGCCCGATCGGTCTGCTGGAGCGGCTCGGCGCGCTGCACGACCTGGCCGACTCCAGCGGCGTGCTCGCCGTGGGCATCTGGGCCGTGCGCATCTTCTTCATCCTGGTCGACTGCATGCCGATCCTGGTCAAGTTCGTCGGCGGCTCCACCACGTACGACCGCCTGGTCAGCGCCCAGCTCGCCGTCGCCGAACGCGACCTCAACCACGAGATCGAGGCCGAGTACGCCGAGCGCGAGGCCGAGCTGCGCAAACGCCGCGCCGAGATCGACCTGGAGATCCTGGAGCACAAGGCGGAGCTCAACCACCGCCTGCACCGCGCCGCCGACCGCCTCTCCGACCGCGTCTAGGAAAGGAAGGGCACCTTCTTATCGTTTTCCGTAGTAGAAGGTGCCCTTCTTAACGGGCCCTCCAGACGAGGGTTAAGAAGGTGCCCTTCCTCTACGGAATGCGTTAAGAAGGTGCCCTTCCTTTAGTCGAGGGGGTCGCCGGTGAGGAGGGCGTGCTGCTCGGCGGTGAGGACCTTGTCGGCGTCGACGATGTGGTTGATCGCCTCGTCGACGTCGTCGGTGCAGATGAGCAGGTCCAGGTCCGCGACGTTGATCTTGCCGTCGGCGAGCATGGTGTCGCGCATCCAGGCGATCAGGCCGCTCCAGTAGTCCTTGCCCATCATCACCACGGGGAAGCGGGTGACCTTCTCCGTCTGCACCAGGGTGAGCGCCTCGAACAGCTCGTCCATGGTGCCCATGCCGCCCGGCAGCACCACGAACGCCTGGGCGTACTTCACGAACATGGTCTTGCGTACGAAGAAGTAGCGGAAGTCGATGCCGACGTCCACCCACTCGTTGATGCCCTGCTCGAACGGCAGCTCGATGCCCAGTCCAACGGACAGGCCGCCCGCCTCGGTGCAGCCGCGGTTGGCCGCCTCCATCACCCCCGGCCCGCCGCCGGTGATCACGGCGTACCCGGCGCGGGCCAGGGCGGCGCCGAGCCGCTGGGCCAGCTCGCACTCGGGCGAGTCGGGGGCGCTGCGCGCGGAGCCGAACACGCTGACCGCCGGGGGCAGGTCACTGAGCGTGTCGAAGCCCTCCACGAACTCGCTGAGGATGCGCAGCGTGCGCCACGAGTCGCGGACCTTCCAATCCGGACGTCCGGCGGAGTCGAGCAGCGCCTGGTCCGCCGTGCCGGTGGAGACCGCGTCGCGGCGCAGGGTCACCGGACCCCGGTGGCGCTCGGGCCGACGATTGCTTTGCGTCATGCCCATCACCGTATCCCCGCCCGATCGTTTACGTGACGACGCTGCGCGCCACGTCGCAGCAAATTCCCAGCGAACATCGCAACTTTTCGCCATGCTGTGGCGTCAAGATGTCATACCGCAGGGATAGACAGGACTGGCCGACGAGGGAGGCGATGAACATGATGACCCGCACCGTAGTGCTCCGCCAGAAACAGGCGATGCGCCAGCGGATCCGCGCCACCGTGCACGCCCGCCGGCTCGCCGTGCTGACCGACCCGCCGGAGACCCAGCCGGTGGAGGAGCCCGCCACGGCCCGCTGACGAGATCCGGCCGGTGACCCCCCGCACCGGCGCCCGTCAGCTCGCCAGCCAGCGGCGCAGCAGCTCCGCGCCCGCCACGATCTTGTCCAGCTCCACGTGCTCGTCGCGCTTGTGCGCCAGGTTCGGGTCGCCCGGCCCGAAGTTGAGCGCCGGGACGCCCAGCGCCGCGAAGCGCGCCACGTCCGTCCAGCCCAGCTTGCCCGTCGGCGGGGCGCCGGTCAGCGCGAGGAACTCCGCCGCCGGGGGCGCGCCCAGGCCGGGCAGCGCGCCGGGCGCCGAGTCGGTGATCTCCACGTCGTAGCCGCCGAACACCTCGCGCAGGTGCACCTCGGCCTGCTCCGGCGTGCGGTCCGGGGCGAAGCGGAAGTTCACCTCGACCTCGCAGGCGTCGGGGATCACGTTGCCCGCCACGCCGCCGGTGACGCGCACCGCGTTCAGGCCCTCCCGGTAGGCGCAGCCGTCGATCTCGACCGAGCGCGCCTGGTACGCGTCCAGCCGGCGCAGCACCTCGCCGGCCTTGTGGATGGCGTTCGACCCGAGCCATGAGCGGGCCGCGTGCGCCCGCGTCCCGCTGGTGCGCACCACCGCCCGCATGGTGCCCTGGCAGCCCGCCTCGACCGCGCCGTACGTCGGCTCCAGCAGCACGGCGAAGTCGGCCTCCAGCAGCTCCGGCCGCAGGTCCCCGATGATCTTCAGGCCGTTGCGCGCCGCCTCGACCTCCTCGCACTCGTAGAAGAAGTACGTGACGTCGTAGCGGGGCGCCGGCACCGTCGCCGCCATGTGCAGGGCGAGCGCGGTCCCGCTCTTCATGTCCGAGGTGCCGCAGCCCCACATGATCTTCTCGTCCATGGTGGACGGGAAGTTGTCCGCGATCGGCACCGTGTCCAGGTGTCCGGCGAGGACGACCCGCTGCGCGCGGCCCAGCTCGGTGCGTGCGATCACGTTGTGGCCGATCCGCTCGACCCGCAGGTGCGCGCACGCCTCCAGCGCCTCCTGCACCGCGTCGGCGATCTCCTTCTCGTTGCCCGAGACGGACTCGATGTCGACCAGCGCGCGGGTCAACATCACGGGATCGGCGAGCACCTGCGGCGTCAGCGGGTTCGGCATACGGGTAGCCTAGGGCACCGTGAGCAGCGAACGTCTCGACCAGCCCGCCTGGGGCTTCGGTCTCGCCACCGTCACCGGCGAGCAGACCCTTGAGGTGTGGTATCCGACCGGCCAGCTCGGCATCGGCCTCTGCGGCCAGGACGCGCCCGACCTCAAGGTCGCCGAGCCCTGCCTGCCCGGCCTGCGGGTCGTGCCGGTGCACACAGTCATCCCGACCCTGGCCGGCGCACCGCGCGACACCGCCGACGCGTACCTGCGCCTGCACCTGCTGTCGCACCGGATCATCAAGCCGCACCAGGCGAACCTGGACGGCATCTTCGGCCTGCTGCCGAACAACGCGTGGACGTCGGCCGGGGTGTGCCCGCCCGACCGGGTCGACGAGCTGCGCCTGTTCGAGCGCGCCGCCGGCCGCCACCTGGCCGTCTACGGCGTGGACAAGTTCCCGCGGATGACCGACTACGTGGTCCCGTCCGGCGTGCGCATCGCCGACGCCGACCGGGTCCGGCTGGGCGCGCACCTGTCGTCGGGCACCACGGTCATGCAGAAGGGCTTCGTCAACTTCAACGCGGGCACCCTGGGCACCTCGATGGTCGAGGGCAGCATCTCGGCCGGCGTCCTCGTGGGCGAGGGCTCCGACATCGGCGCGGGCGCGTCCATCATGGGCACCCTGTCCGGCGGCGGCAAGGAGATCATCAGCGTCGGCGAGCGCAGCCTGGTCGGCGCCAACGCCGGCATCGGCATCTCGCTCGGCGACGACTGCGTGGTCGAGGCCGGCTGCTACGTCACCGCGGGCACCAAGGTCACGCTGACCGCCACCGGCGAGGTGGTCAAGGCGGCGACCCTGTCCGGCGCGTCCAACGTGCTGTTCCTGCGCAACTCGGTGACCGGCGCCGTCGAGGCCCGCCCGCGTACCGGGACCGGCATCGTGCTCAACGCGGCGCTGCACGCCAACGACTGACCGTCGCACCGCCGCCGGGGGGCTGGCCTCCCGGCGGCGGCACCACACCGGGAGGCGCTGACCTTGGATCCGCGACGGATGGCCGGGCTGCTCGACGCGCCCGGCTGCCGTCGCAGGCTCGCGCTCGACGCCGCCCGGGTCGACCTCGGCGTGCTCGCCGAGGCCATCGGCGCGCCGCCCAGCGGGCAGAGCCCGTACGCGCGGGAACGGGACGGCACCTTCGCCCACCTGGCCACCGCCCGGCTGCCCGAGCTGGTCACCCGGCACCTGGGCATCGAGTGCACGGCAGCGGTCGAGACCGAGACGCTGCCCAGCGGCCCCGGGCTCTGGGTCTGGCGCGAGCCCCGGCTGCGCCTGGGCGATCTCCCGGTCACCCCGGACCAGGTCATCCTGGCCTCCGACGGCACGCTGCTGCATCCCGTCGAGATCAGGTCGTACGCCGTCATCGACGGTCACGCCGACCCGGCCAAGGTCGCGGGCACCGCGCGCGAGGTGGCCGTGATCGTCGGCGCGCTGCGCCAGGCCGCGCCGGTGCCGGAGCGCGTCAGCAGCCGGGCGCTGCTGGTGCTGCCACGTAACTTCGGCCTCGCCCCCGTGGCCACCCCGCTCGACGTCGCGCCGCAGGTGCGCCGGCTGGGCTGGGCGCTCGCGCGGCTGCGCACCGACCTGCCGGAACGGCTGCGTCGGCAGGCCGACGGCGGCCCGGCGCTGCAGGGCGACGCGCTCGTCGGCGCGCTGGCCGAGGTCGAGGCGCGGTTCGGCGACGGCTGCCCGAGCTGCCCCATGTACACGCACTGCCGGACCGCCGCCGAGCAGGACGGCTCGGTGGCCCGCGCGGGCGCCGCGGCGGCCAACCTGTGCGGCCCGGTCGGGCTGGCCGCGCACGCGCTCGCGCTGGCCCACGGCGAGCGCGCCCCGCAGGGCGAGTCCGAGCAGGCGATCGCGGCCGAGCTGGCGCGCGCGGCGCAGGCGTACGGGTGGGCCGTCGGGAGCCTGCCGTGAGCCTTGACGTCTACCAGCGGCTGCTGGCGCTGTCCCGGGCGCGGGCCGTGCCGGCCGCGTCCCGCGCCCACCGGCATCTGTCGCCGCGGCCCTGGGTGCTGTCCGGCTACCACCTGGCCGGTGAGCCGTCCGCGCCCGTCGCGATCCGCTACGGCTCGTTCCGCGACTCCCCCAAGCTGCTCACCATCGCCGAGCCGCGCGACCGGAAGCAGCGCTTCGCCGCGCTCGGCGCGCTCGCCCGGGACCTGGCCACCTACCTCAGCCGGTACACGGTCACCGAGCCGGTCGTGCGGGCCACCGGCAACGGCCGCGAGCTGGACGTGAACCACTGCTGCGTGGACGCGCCGCAGCTGGTGGTCCCCAACGAGGCCACCGCGCACTGGACGGGCCTGCTCGGGCAGTATCTGCGCACCCTCGACGACCCGGTGCTGCAGCAGGCCGGGGCGCACCTGGGCTGGATCGCGTCGCGCCGCCACCTGCCCGGCTCCAGCGTGCTGCTCACCGCCACGGACCTGCTCACCACGCACTGGCGGACCGGCCAGCTGCCCACCGAGGACGGTCACCTGGGCCGCCTGCTGGCCTGGATCGAGCCGCCCGCGGGGTCCGACGCCTGGCAGGCCGCCCGCGACGCCGAGGCCCGCCCGCCCGCCGGTCCGGCCAGCGATCCCGCCTGGGACCAGGTGGTGCTGCGGCCCGCGCTGGAACGCGCCAAGGAGCAGGGCGACGTACGCCGCCTCAAGATCGCCGCGACCGAGGTGCTGGACGGCGCCTGGCGCGACACCTGGGCCGCCCTGGACCTGGTGCGCCTGCTGCCGCCGGGCGAGCACGTGGCCCGGCGCTGGGAGTCCGACCGCTGGTCGTGGACCCGGCACCGCGAGCGGGTGCTGGCCGGCACCGTCTCGTTCACCACCCGGCTCGCCGACGTCCCGGCCTACCGCTACCTGCACGAGCTGGAGACCCGCACCACCGCCCTGGACCGCCAGATGGCCCTGGACGACCCCCTGGTGATGGCGCGCTACCTCGCCACCGGCGAGGCCGTGGCGGGCACCGTGGTCAAGCGCGACCCGGAGCACACCATCACCAACGCCGGCGGCCGGTCGGTGCTGCGGCCCCTGCTGTGGGTACGCCCGAACGCCCCGTTCGACCGCCCCGCGGGCACCGAGCTGTGGCTGGGCAAGCTCGGCATGACCGTGCGCGCCGTCACCGACGACACCGTCGAGCTGATGGTGGTCAGCGGCGCCGTCACCCGTCCCAAGCTGAACCTGCTCCCCGAGGCCGACGCCGAGGTGGTGCTGGCCCCCTTCGGCCCCCAGCAGCACTTCCCCGACAACCTGCCCGACGAGCTGCCCTGGCCCGCCCGCGGCCACCGGCGGCCCGCCCCCGAACCGGAGCAGGACGACGAACTGGACACCGACGCCACCACCGACCCGGCGACGGCCGCACCGCAGCCCCGGACGAGCGGCGCGGTCCCGGCCGCGCGGACCGCCCCGGCAGCCGAGACCGGTGCCGTCGCGTCCGGAATGGAGGCGGCGGAGTGAGCACGGCGGGGGCACGGCACGGGGCGGCGATCGAGGAGGTCTGGGACCGGGTGCGCGGGACGGACCGGGCCGTGGTGGTGGACTCGCCGCCGGGTGCGGGGAAGTCGACCCTGGTCCGGGAGCTGACGCGGCGGCTGGTCGCGGCCGGTGAGCACGTGCCGATCGTGGTGCAGACCAACGACCAGGCCGACGACCTGGTCATCGCGCTGGCCGGGGCAGGACTGAACACGGGCCGCCTGCACGGTCAGGAGTGGACGCCGCCGCGCGGCTGGCCGAGGACGAAGGTGCGCACCGGCACCAAGCTCGGCGAGCTGGGCGGCAGCGACGTCATCGTCGGCACGGCCGCGAAGTGGGCGTACGTCAAGGCCGACGAGCGGGTGTGGCCGCTGGGCATCATCGACGAGGCGTACCAGATGTCGGCGGCGGCGCTGGTGCGCGTCGGGCACCTGTTCGACCGGCTGCTGCTGGTGGGCGACCCGGGGCAGCTCGCGCCGTTCACCGTCGCCGACGAGCACTCCGTACGCTCCATGGCGACCTGGCCGCTGGACACCGCCGCCGGGACGCTGCTGCGCCACCACCCGCAGACCCCGGTCGTGCCGCTGCCGGTGAGCTGGCGGCTCGCCCCGCACACGGCACCGGTCATCTCCGACGCGTTCTACACCCGCGCCTTCACCGCCGGGGCGGCGCCGCAGGACCGGCGGCTGGAGCTGGGCAGCCTCACCCACCCGGCGCTCGCGCACGCCGCCGACCACGGCTGGGCGCTGCTGGAGCTGCCCGAGGCGCACGTGCCCCGCACCGACCCCGCGCTGGTCGCGACCCTGGCCGAGCTGGTACACCAGCTCGTCACCGCCGAGGCGTCCACCGTGGACCCGTCCGGCGCGCGGCCGCTCAGCCACGCGGACGTGGCCGTGGGCGTGGTGCACCGGGACCAGAAGGCGCACGTCGAAGCGGCTCTGCAGCGGCGGGGCGTCACCGGGGTCACCGTGGACACGGCGAACCGGCTGCAGGGGCGGCAGTACGAGGTCGTGCTGGCCTGGCATCCGCTCAGCGGGCGGCGCGACGCCAGCGCTTTCCACCTGGAGGCGGGGCGGCTGTGCGTGCTCGCGTCCCGGCACCGGCAGGCGTGTGTCGTGGTGACCCGGGGCGGGGTCGAGGAGCAGCTGCACGCGTACCCGGCCGCCGAGCCGGTATGGCTGGGCACCGACCCGCCGCAGGTCGACGGCTGGGAGGCCAACCGCGCCTTCCTGGAGCGGCTCGCCGCGCACCGCGTGCCGCACCGCTGACCTGCCGCGTCGCCCGATGGCGACGCCCCGCTACAGTCTGGCGCACTGTAACGGGGAAGTAGGTACACGGTGGACGCCAAGGTGGCTCTGGCCATCGCCTTTCTCATCACGATCCCGGCGCTCGCCGTCATGGGTGTGGGCCGCGCCGGGCTGCACAACTTCGTCCGGTGGCACCGGCTCAACCTGCCTGACGAGTGGGCGGCGCCGGTGACCAGGTATCTGCGCACGGCCCGCCGGTTCCGGATCTGGGGCCTGGTGGCCGAAGCCGTGGTCCTGATCCCCTGGCAGGTGGCGGAGCAGCGCATCGGCGTCGACTTTCTCGCCGCGTCGGCGGGCTGGCTGATCGGCGGAGTGCTCCTCGAACTCCGCCTCGGCCGGAGGGGTGCCGTTCCGGTGGCCCCGCATCCGCTGCCACGCTGGCTGCGTGCCACCCCCGCGGTGCTCGCCGGGTTGTCCGTGCTGCTCACCGGCCTGTGCCTGTGGACTCGGCCGCCGGCTGCGTTCGCCGTGGCGGCCTTCGGTCTGGGTGGGCTGGTGGCCAGCTCACTCGTCGCGGCGACGGTGTGGCATGTCACCCGGCGAGCCGCGCTGCCCGGAGTGACCGTGGAGGTCGACCGGGCTGTACGTGACCGGGCGGCCACCGGGTTGACGGCGGTCGGCGCGCTGGTCGTGGCGCAGTGCCTGTCGCGCCAGGCCGACCGGGTGGCCGAACAGCTGGCGGGGGCGACGCAGGAGGCGGTGCAGGAGGCCGGCTGGCTGTTGGTCTTCGGCGGCCTGCTGCTGGCCCTCTGCACGTGGTGGGCCACCCCGCCGGTCCGGCGTGGACTCGTGCCCATCGTGGTCGGCGCCGCGCTGGTGATCAGCACCGCGGGCTGGGTCGGGGCCGGCGTCGCCCGCGACGTCCCGCCCTACGGGCCGGAGGCCGTGCAGGCCACCGCCCGGCTGCGCTACGTCACGCCGGAGTCGTGGGAGGCCGACGTGGTCGCGTTCGACATGGTCTGGTCCGGGCGCAGGTCTCCTGGCGCGTTCGCCGAGGAGTTCCGGCATCTGATCGGGCGGGTCGAGCTGACCGTGCCGCCGCACAGCCCACCCGGCGGCCACTACAACGTGCTTCTCATCGACACCCGGGCCGACACCACCGTGACCGCCTACGGGGAGGCCGGCGCGCTTTGGGGAAACGAACTGTATCGGCTCGCCAACCGCTATTCGTGGCTGTCGGCGGTGCCACGAGACCGCGTCCCCGGTCCGAACGATGAACCCAAGCTGATACGCCCCGAAGCGGACTACCCCGAGGCGATCACCTTCTATAACGACTTCGGCATCGCGGACGCGCCCCGGCTCGCCGACCTGGCGGTCGTGCTGATCTTCACCGGACCGCAGCAGCAGATCTACTGGGCGACCCGGGTCCCGGTCACCGTCCTCTGACCCGTCGGGTCCGGCACGGCTGGCGCCGCGCGGTTACAGTCTGCGCACACGTACGGGGAGGTGCGCGTGCCATCCGTTCTGCTGCTGCTCCTGTTCATCACCGGCGTCATCGTGCTGGTCGCCGTCACCGCCAACCGGAGCCCGGCGCCATGCGCCGAGCGCTTCGCGCAGCGGCACCGGCTGGCGCTGACCCCGGAGGGGGCGGCGGCCGTCGCCGGCTACCTGGCGACCACCCGGCGGCACCAGGCCCGGGGCGCGCTCGCCGGGGGCGCGCTCTGGCTGCTGTGGCACCTGCAGGAGGGCCGGATCGACGTCGACGTCACCGCCATGCTGGCCGGCTGGCTGGTCGGCGGGGCGGTGGCCGAGTTCGCGCTGGGCCGGCCCGCCCGGCAGTTTCCAGCCGAACCCGGCCTGCTGCCGCGCTGGCTGCCGGCCGTGCCCGCCTGCCTCACCGGGCTCGCGGTGGCGGTCACGCCGCTGTACCTGGTGGCGATGCCCGAGACGGCCGGCGCGGCGAGCGCCGCCCGCTGGGGCGTCCTCGCGGTGCTCGCGGCGGGGCTGGTCGCGCTCGTCCTGCGACACCTCGCGCGGCGGGAGGTCCTGCCCGGCGCGCCGCTGGACGTGGACCGTGCCACCCGGCTGCACGCCGCCGCGTCGGTCGCCTCCGTCGGCCTCCTGGTGTCGTCGCAATGCCTGGTGCGGCCGCTGCCTCACCTGTACGAAGGGCTGGAGGCGGTGACGCTCACCGCCGTACGGGGCACCAGCGTGGCGTGGCTCGTCGGCAGCTTCGTCCTGGCCTATGCGGTCTGGTCGGCGGCCGCGTCCGGCGGCCGGGCGCGGATACCCGCCGTCATCGGCGCGGGGCTGGTGGTCGCCTCCGTGCTCTGGATCGGGGCGGGCGTGCTGCGCGACCGGCCGCCCTACGGGCCCACCGATGTCGTCGCCACCGCGCACCTGCGCCTGGCCACGGCCGAGACGTTCGCGGCCGAAGCCGCCGCATTCGGGGTGCCCTGGGCCAACGGCGCGGTGATCGCCGGACAGCAGCCGTTCCTCGGCCGGGTCGAGGTGACCGCACCCTCCGGCGCGCCGCGTGACAGCTGGTACTACGTGGTCGTCATCGACACTCGGACCGACACCGCGGTGCAGATCTGGGCCGAGAACGGCGCGGGCTGGAACGGTTTCCTGGACCGGCTGCCCGACCGCTACCCGTGGCTGTCGGCAGTACGCAGCAGGCCCTCGGCGCATGTCCTCGGCCACGGCGACGTGCTGTCGGTGGACGGCCGGCCCGGTGCACCCGGCCCGATCCTCTTCCACGGCACCGTCGCCGATCCGTCCCGCCTCAAGCGGTCCGATCTGCTGGTAGCCCTCATCTTCACCGGCCCTGAGCAACAGATCTACTGGGCGGTGCAGGTGCCGATCACGATGTCCTGACCGCTTGGCGCGCAGCGCTCCCGCCGTGCCGCCGGAGCAGCACGACGGGCGATGAGCGGCTCAGGCGGCGGTGAGACGGGTGACGGCGGTGCGTACGCGCTCGTCCGTGGCGGTGAGCGCGACGCGCACGTGCTGCGCGCCCCCCGGTCCGTAGATCGCACCCGGTGCGACCAGCACGCCCAGCTCGGCGAGCGCGTCGACGGTCTGCCAGCAGTCCTCGCCGCGCGTGGACCACAGGTAGAGCCCTGCCTGCGAGTGGTCGATGGTGAACCCGGCCGCCCGCAGCGCCCCGGACAGCAGCTCGCGGCGCGCGGCGTACCGGGCGCGCTGCTCGTCCACGTGGGACTCGTCGGCCAGGGCGGCGATCATCGCGGCCTGCACCGGGCCGGGCACGATCATGCCGGCGTGCTTGCGCACCGCCAGCAGCTCGCCGACCAGCTCCGGATCGCCCGCGACGAACCCGGCGCGGTAGCCGGCCAGGTTGGACCGCTTCGACAGCGAGTGCACGGCGAGCAGGCCGGTGAGGTCTCCGTCACATACCGACAGCACGGACAGCGGCTGCGCCGTCCACGGCAGGGTCAGGTAACACTCGTCGCTGACCAGCACGGCGCCGGTGGCGCGGGCGTACGCGATCCAGCCGCGCAGCTCGGCCTCGGCGGCCACCCGGCCGGTCGGATTGCCCGGCGAGTTGATCCAGATCAGCGCGGGCCGGACGCCCTCGGGCGGGCTGTCCGCGCGGACCACGGTGGCACCGGCGAGCCGGACGCCCACCTCGTACGTCGGGTAGCACACCTCGGGGATGACCACCGTGTCGCCGGGGCCGACGCCGAGCAGCGACGGCAGCCAGGCGACCAGCTCCTTGGAGCCGATGGTGGGCAGCACCCCGAACCCGGCCGGGGCGGCGCAGTTCCGCGCCGTCCAGGCGGTGATCTCCTGCCGGAGCTCGGCGGTGCCCGCCGTCAGCGGATAGCCCGGCCAGTCCGACGCCTCGGCCAGCGCCTTGCGCACGACCGCGGGCACCGGGTCGACCGGTGTGCCGATGGACAGGTCCACGATGCCGTCCGGGTGCGCCGCGGCGCGCCGCTTGGACGGCTCGAGCAGGTCCCAGGGGAAGTCCGGCAGGCCGGCGGAGATCCTCCGCCGGCCGGAGCCGGGAGCCTGAGCGCTCAGTGGTCGCCTTCCTTCGCCGGCTGGGCGGCGACGAACGGCGCGTCCGCGGTGATCTTCCCGATCTTCGAGGCGCCGCCGGGCGAACCGAGCTCGTTGAAGAACTCGTAGTTGGCGGTCGTGTAGTCGCGCCACTGCTCCGGCACGTCGTCCTCGTAGAAGATCGCCTCGACCGGGCACACCGGCTCGCACGCGCCGCAGTCAACGCACTCGTCCGGGTGGATGTAGAGCATCCGGTTGCCCTCGTAGATGCAGTCGACAGGGCACTCCTCGATGCAGGCCTTGTCGAGCACATCGACGCACGGTTCGGCGATGATGTAGGTCACGGGTCGTCCTTCCACGCACTCCCGGAACATGAGCAAACACGTTCCGCCGCGTTACGCGGCCAACGGCAAGCCTAATATCCGGGGCGAGGAGGTAGGTAGTCAGTGTTGGCTAAGAACGATCTCGGGTCCCGCGTGGTGGTACGCCGGCGCGCCGGAACCCACGGCGACCGGGTGTTGTTCACCGATGTACTGGGCGAACTCACCGCGCTCGGGGACACCTCACTGACCGTCGCCACGTCCCACGGGCTGGTCGTCGTACCGCTGGCCGAGGTGCACCGGGCCAAGGTGGTGCCCGCCCGGCGCGGCCCCACCGCCCGCGAGACGGCGGCCCTGGAGCTGGCCGCCGCCGACGCGTGGCCGCCGCCGGTGGTCGAGATGCTGGGCACCTGGCGGCTGCGCGCCGCGGGCGGCTACACCGGCCGGGCCAACTCGGCGCTGCCCGTCGGCGACCCCGGCCTGCCGCTGCCGGAGGCGCTGGCCGCGGTGATCGCCTTCTACCGGCGCCAGGGCCTGCCGCCGCAGGTCGACGTGCCGCTGCCGCTGGCCGCGGGGGTCGAGCGGGAGCTGCTCAAGGACGGCTGGCACGCCGAGTGCACGGTCGAGGTGCAGGTCTGCCCGCTGCCCGAGCTGATCGCCGCGACACCCGACGGGGCCGGGTTCACCCTGAACGACGCGCCGTCGCCGGAGTTCCTGGCCATGATCGCGGGGACGTGGGGGCAGCTGCCGGAGGCCGCGCTGCACGTGCTGACCGCCGTGCCGGGCCTGGTCTTCGCGCAGCGCTTCGACTCCGACGGCACGCTGCTCGCCCGCGCCCGCGGCTCGATCACCGGGGAGGGGCGCTGGCTGGGCGTGTTCGGCGTGGAGACGTCACCCGCAGCTCGCCGCCGGGGCCTGGCCCGCGAGGCCATGGGCGTGCTCGCCCGCTGGGCCGCCGAGCGCGGCGCCACCGACGCGTTCCTCCAGGTCGAGTCGCGCAACACCGCCGCCCTGGCCCTCTACGCCGACCTCGGCTTCACCCGCCACCACCACTACACCCGCTACCAGCTCCGCTGAAAGGAAGGGCACCTTCTTATCGTTTTCCGTAGAGGAAGGGCACCTTCTTAACCCGTGCCGTCAGCGGACGTCAAGAAGGGCACCTTCTACAACGCAAAGCGTTAAGAAGGTGCCCTTCCTTGCCTTTACACGCGGCGGGGGTTGGCCTTGGCGCGTTCGGCGTAGGACTTGAGCTGCTTGGAGCGGTAGTCGGCGGTGAACGCGACCAGGCCGGCCAGGCCCAGGCCGGTGCCGACGGCGAAGACCGCGGCGTAGACCCAGATCTGGGCGAAGAACGCGCCCGCGCCGTTGGCGAACGGGCTCTCACCGGCCAGCAGCGGTCCGACGAAGATGCTCAGCAGGCAGGCCATGCCGCCCGCGGCGGCCAGGTCGGCGACCACCCGCGAGATCGGCCGGGTACGCCCCCAGTAGGCCGCCATCGCGAGGAAGACGAGACCGATCACACCCAGCGCGATCATCCCGGCCACGGACTGCTTGTCCGCGTCGTCGATCCCCTTGGCCACCCACCTGGCGACCACGTTGATCACGAACAGCACACCGGCGATCACGCCGACCGGCAGCCAGCGCTCCTTCATCGGACCCCTCCTCAGGGCTTGGCAGTCTGGGGCGGCGTCTTCGCCTCGCACACGAACTGTGGCTCAGCGTCATACCGCCAGGTGAACTTCTCTCGCTTGATCTCTCTACCGTCCTTGCGGAAGATGCGCCAGGCGTCCTGAGTAAACCCTTGACTACCGTTAGTAGCAATGCAGGTGGGGCCGTCCTCCAGCACTGTTTTTGCCGGCTCGACGATGTCGCGCTTCGGGTCGTACTGGGTCGTGATGCTGTCGTAGACCTTCGTGGACCACATGCTCACGGTCACTGACTTATTGGTGTACGAGGTGTCGATGAGCACGCCGTACGGGCTGGTGTTGGTGAACTTCAGGTCCAGCGACGGGTACATGATCGTGGACTCGATGACCGCCGGGTACCGCGAGAAGTAGTACGAGTGCGGCTTGTGCTCGACGTCCTTCATGCCGGCGTAGTACGAGGCGTTGAAGATCGTGGTGGTGAACTGCGACGCGCCGCCGCCGACACCCGGGATCAGCTTGCCGTCCATGATGATCGGGGCGTCGTGGTAACCCTCGGCGTAGCCGCGCGGGCCGGTGTGCCCGTTCAGCGAGAACGTCTCGCCGGGCCGCACGATGGCGCCGTCGACCTCCTTGGCGATCTGCACGATGTTCTTGCTCCGCGGGCTCTCCAGCCCGCCGGTGAAGTACGTCGTGAAGCTGGAGATCTGCTCCTTGATGCCCAGCTCGGCCAGCTCGCCGGTGGTGGTGGCCGGCTGCACGTCCTTGATCACGGCGGGCACGGTCCGGACGCCGGTCTGCTTGAGCACCGGCAGCAGGTCGTTCGCCAGCTTCGCGGTGTCGACCAGGGTGCCGCCGGTGGAGGCGACCACGGTCGCGGTGGTGCCGTCGCCGCCGCCGATGCTGGCGTTGCGCGGCTGGGTCTCCACCTTGGCCAGCTCCGCGCCCATCGCCTTACGCAGCTTGGCCGCGTCGACCCGGGCGGACAGCCTGCCCTGCGCATCCGAGCTGATCACCAGGCTGGCCGCGACCGTCTTCGGCGACACGGTCAGGTTGCCGCGCGGCGTGGTCACGGTGACCGGAGCGGCCGTCGCCGGGCGGGCGACCTCGGCGATCATCCGATCCACGTCGGCCTGCGTGCCCGCCGGGGCCTTGTCCTTGAGCGGCACCTCGATCTCGCTCTCGCGCAGCCAGCCGTCGCGGACCGCCGCGGCCGCGCCGGCGCTGTCCAGCGCCTGACCCGCCTTGGGGTACACGGGCTTCGGGGTGGTGCCGTCGAACGTGACACCCGGCAGGGTCATCGCGGCGGCCGCCTTCTGCACGGCGGGCGCGAGCGCCGTGGCCAGGCGTGCCTCGTCCAGGGTGACGACAGGCGGCACCGCGCCGCCGCCGAACACCGTCGCGATCGGGTTGCGGGCGCGCGCCATGGCCGCGTCCACGGTCTTGTCCACGTCGATGTTGAGGCCGACGTCCTGCGGCTGCACGCTCGCGGTCTGCGAGCCCACGCGCACGGTGACCGGCGCACTGAGCTGGTCGGCCTTGGCGGCCAGGCCGGTACGCAGCGCGTCCTGCGCGCCGGCCCGGCTGCCGCCGATGGCGATGCCGAGCACCTCGGCGCCGCGCGGCACGTCGGCGCCGAACGCGTTGCCGGCGAACGCGCCGGACACGGTGAGCACGAGGACGGAAGCCAGACCCGCTATCAGCCAGCGTCGGTGGGGAACGGGGGCGACGGACAAGACGGCACCTCATCATCATTGGTGGGAGACGTACGGCGACCAAGGGTAGCGCGATACACGAAGCTCACCCACATTCGAGAAAATGGCGGCTTATGACCGAAATGAGCGATTCCGCGCACGACGCCGGGTCGGCCGAGCTCGAGCACGAGGTGGCCCCGCACCTGCGCCGCCTGCGCTCGCGCGCCCTGCGGGACCGCATGGCGGAGAGCCTGCTCTTCCTGCCGATGGTGATGCTGGTGCTGTCGATCGGGCTGAGCTACGCGCTCGGCGAGATCGACGAGCGGTTCATGACCAACCCCAGCAAGGTGATCACTTTCACACCTGACATCGCGGTGACCCTGCTCGGCACCATCGCCGGTGCGATGATCACCACCGCGGGCGTGGTCTTCTCCCTGCTCGTGGTGTCGCTCCAGCTGGCCAGCGGCCAGTTCTCACCCCGGGTGCTGCGCGGCTTCTGGCGTGACCGCCACGGGCAGGTGCTGGTCGGCCTGCTGCTGAGCACGTTCGCGTTCTGCGTCGTGGCGCTGTCGCGCATCGACACCGGCGCCGACCACGCCCCGCCGCTCACCGTCGGCCTGGCGCTGCTGCTCACCCTGCTGTCGGTCATCGCGATCGTGGTCTACCTGGACCGCATCAGCCGCCAGCAGTACGTCGGGCGGATCGTGCAGCGGGTGGCCCGGGAGACCCACGCCCTGATCCGCGAGCTGCCCTACGGCCCGCACATCGGCGTCAAGGTCGGCGACCCGGTCGAGCCACCGGACCTGACCGCGCTCGGCCGCCCGCTGGTGGTCACGGCGGTCGCCGACGGCTGGGTGCAGCAGCTCAGCCGGCGCGCCGTCGCCGCCGCCACGCCGCCCGGCACCGTGCTGCGCCTGGAGACCCGCGTCGGCGCGTACCTCACCGCGGGCACCTCGCTGGTGACCATCTGGCCCCCGCCGCCCGACCCGGCGGTCACCGCCCGGCTGATCGCCGAGGCCGTCATCGTGGGCCCGGCCCGCACCATGCAGCAGGACATCGACTTCGGCCTCCGGCAGCTCAACGACATCGGGCTGCGCGCCCTGTCGGCCGCGGTCAACGACCCGACCACCGCCGTCGAGGTCATCCTGCGCATCGGCTCGGTCATGCGCCCGCTGCTGCTGGCCGACTGCCCCGCCCAGTCCGTGCGCGACCCCGAGGGCCGGATCCTGCTCACCCCCTGCGACCTCGACCACGCCGAGTACGTCGGCCACGCCTTCAACCAGCTACGCCACTACGCCGCCGCGCACGTCGCCGTGGTCGTTCCGCTGGTGCGCACGCTGCGCATGCTGGCCGACGGCTGCCGCTCCGGCTACCACGGTGCGCTGACGCCCGACCGGGTACGCACCATCGAGGCGCTGGACCGCCAGCTCGCGCTCACCCTCGCGGGCGCCCGCGCGGCCGGACTGCTGCCCGAGGACCTCGCGCAGATCGAGGCCGCCGCCACCGCCTGATCCAGCCACGGTGCTGCCCGTCGAACGATCCGAGCCGACTGTGCCCTCCGCGCTCCACAACTTCTGTGTTGTACCTACAACTTGTGGGATGTAGCGCGCGGAGGTGGTGTGCCCCGGCGGGCGACGGTGCACATCCGCTGTGGCGATCGCCCCGCAGGCTCAGCGGCGACGGCGGCGGGCCGCCAGCAGCAGGCGCGCCCCGGACAGACCCAGGATGAAGATCACGACCGTGTTGCGGCCCGTCGTCACGGGGTCGTAGTCGTCGTATACCGGTTCCGGCAGATAGACCGCCGGTCGCCGGGCCGCGCTCGGCTGCGGCGCGGGCGGCTCCGGCGACGGCTCCGGCTCCGGGGAGGGGCTGGGTGGCTCCGGCGCCGGAGGCGGCGGCAACACCGGCACCACCAGCGGCGGCAACACCGGCGAAGGGCTCGGACTCGGCGAAGGGCTCGGGCTGGGCGGTGCTGACGGGCTCGGCAAAGGGCCGGGGCCGGCCGAAGGACTGGGGCTCGGCGAAGGGGAAGGACTCGGGCTCGGCGACGGACTGGGGCTGGGCGAGGGCGACAGGCTGGGCGAGGGACTGGGCGAAGGGCTCGGGCTCGGCGAGGGCGGTGGGCTCGGGGGCGGTGCCTGAACCCAGGCGGCGTCGGTCGCGTGCACCGGCTGAGACACCGACAGCTCGGTCGCGACGCCGGTGCCGACCATGACGCGGTACGCCCGCAGTGGCCGGTCCATGCCGTCGTTCACCGTGTACAGGACGTCCCCGGCCAGCGCAGCGGAACCGTACGAGCCGCCGCGCCGCGCCCCGCTCAGCGCCCGCGTGGACACCTGCCCGCTGCCGGGATCGACTTCGACCAGGCGCACGGAGCCACCCGTGCCGTCGACGCCGACGAGCACCTGCCGGACCGGGTCGTAGTCCCAGTCCCCCACGTCCACCGGCGCCGACAGGCGCACCTGCCGTACCACGTGCCGGAACGTCGGCGACGTGGGTCGCACGTCCACCCCGAGCAGCCGGTTGCCGGCGCGCAGCAGCAGCTCTCCCCCCGCGACGGCGCCCGCGTAGGCGGTGGCGGCGAACCCGCCGAGCACCGGCCCGTGGTCGACGACGTCACCCGCAGGACTGACCGCGACCAGATGCCCGCCCCCGCTCAACGGTGCCAACCGCAGCCGGGTGGCCACCCCGTAGAGCAGGCCCTGCGCCGCGTCGTACCCGATGGCGTTGACGGTGTGCTCGAGCCAGCGGTGGTGGAGCACCGCGCCGGTGTCGGGATCGAGCGTGACCAGGGCAGACGGCGCGTTCGGCACGACCGACCGCACCTGCAGCACGACGCCCGCCGCGGCGACGGCGGCGTGGGCGACGGGCCGGGCGTGCCAGACCACCGCGGGCGGGACGGCGACTGCGGCGGCCAGGAGCAGCCCGGCAACGAGGGGTCGATATCTGGACGTCGCACGCATAGCATCCTGTATAGCCCCAAACGTCACGTTTGGGCAGACTGGACTTCCGGGAGGCGCGATGCGCGCGTACGCGAGCGGCTTGTTGTGGTTTCTCGGGGTCTGCGGTCTCGCCGCGCTCGCGGTCGCGCTGATCCGCCGCTCCTGGCCGCCGGACCGCCGTGCCGACACCCACGACGTGCTCAGCGTGGTCTTCTCGATGACCGGCACGCTGTACGCCGTCGTCGCCGCGTTCGTGTTCATCGACGTGTGGCAGATCGGCAACGACGCGCGCGACGCCACATACCGCGAGGCGCAGGCGGTGCAGTCGGTGGCGTGGGCAGCCGACGCCGGGCCGCCGGAGGTGCGGGCGCGCGTCCAGACCGTCTCGCGCGCCTATCTTCAGGAGATCATCGACCGGGAGCTGCCGCGGCTGCGCGACGGACGGCCCGTCGGCGACCAGGGCTGGACCATGCTCAACGAGCTGCGTACGGTGTCCGCGCAGCTGCCGGTGTCCACTGACGAGGGTGAGTCGGCGGGGGCGGCGGTGCACGCCGTGATGCAGGCCCGGGAGGACCGGCTCGCCCTGGCGGACAAGCGGATCGGCGAGGTGACCTGGTTCGCGCTGCTGTTCGGGGCGCTGCTGGCGGGGATGCCGATCCTGTTCTTCCGGTTCGACCACATCGGAACGCAGCTCGCGATGACCAGCGCGGTGGCCGGGATGATCACGTTGCTGCTGTTCACCATCCACCAGATCGAGCGGCCGTTCACCAGCACCGAACGGGTTCCCGCGACGGCATACCAGAACGCGGCCGAGCGGCTCGACGCGCTGAGCCGCTAGCGGTGCGCCCCGTCGCCCAGCGGCTGCACGGCCGGCCGCCGGGCGGCGGGCGCGGTCGTCGCGCGGCCCGCCCGGTAGGCGGCGGGGCCGACGAAGCCGATGCCGCCGGCCGCCAGCACCAGCAGGCCGAGCCAGGTCGCGGCGATCTGGTCGCCCTCCTGGGTGCCGCCCACCGCGAACACCATCACCAGGAACCACGGCACCGCGGCCAGCCACCAGCCCCAGACCGTGCCGGTCACGGTGCGCGCGAACCAGCCCAGCAGCAGGCTGACGCCGAACGCCAGCGGCGGCAGCCACAGCGCGGGCCAGCCGCCGATCCGGTACGGCGTGTACACGGCCTCCAGCAGCGCGGTCATGCCCCCGAGGAAGACCGCGAGCAGCGCCCCGATCCCGCGCAATGCGAGATCCAGCAGCTTCACTCCGGCAGTCCGGCGAACAGATCCGTCTCCCAGCCGTACGGGCCGTCGCCGCGCCCGCGCTCGCCCACCGCGAGCGTGTAGTGCTCGACGCCCATGAACTCCTGGCCGAAGTTGCCGGCGATGGAGTAGAGCCAGGACGTGTCCGGGATCTGGGTGGCGTGTGCCCTCAGCGCCGCGACCTTGGCGTCGTGGAAGTCGGAGCCGTCGATGCAGGCGGCGACCTCGTCGTCCGGCGTGCCGAACGGGAACTCGGACACGTCGGTGACCGCCGCGAACGGGTTGTCCGTCGAGTCGCGCAGCGCCTCGACGCCCGCCTTGAGCACGCTCAGCGGCATCGCGGTCCAGTAGATCTTGGCGGGGCCGAAGCCGCGCTCGGCGGCCAGCTCCGACGCGCGCATGGCGACCCGGTGCGCCTGGATGTGGTCCGGGTGGCCGTAGAAGCCGTTCGGGTCGTACGTGACGACGACCTGCGGGCGCACCTCGTCCATGATCTTGAGCAGGTGGTCGGCGGCCTCGTCGAGGTCCGCGCCCCAGAACGCGCGCTTGTGCTCGTTGGCCGGGGTGCCCATCATGCCCGAGTCGCGGTAGCGGCCCGCGCCGCCGAGCATCCGGTGGTCGATCGGGCCGAGCGCCGCCAGCGCCTGCCGCAGCTCGGTGAGCCGGTAGCCGCCGAGCTGGTCGGCCTGCGCCGCCTCCAGCTGGGCCAGGTCCGGCACGTGGATCTCGCCCTCCTCGCCCAGGGTGCAGGTCACCAGGGTGACGTGCGCGCCCGTCGCGGCGTAGTGGGCCATGGTCGCGCCGGTGCCGATCGACTCGTCGTCGGGATGCGCGTGCACGAACATAATGCTGCGAGCCACCCGGTCACTCTAGCCCGCATCAGGCAAACCGCCACGCGCCGACCTCCCGCGTCGATAGCATCGCGGCCATGGAGGCGCAGCAGCCTGACGGGCCGGGGCCTGGCCACCGCATCGCCGTCAGTGCTGACGGCCTTCGGGTGGGGCACCTGCACGATCGCGTACTCGACATCGACGAGCCGCTCGGCCACCGGTCCCGGACCGTGGCCGAGGACGTGGACGACTTCGCCCTGGACCGCACGGGCACCGTGGTGACCTGGACCTCGGCCGGCCGCCTGTTCCGGGCCGACACCGACGGCGTCACCGCCCTGACCACGCCCGGCCCGGTGCGCGCGGCGCGGCCCGATCCGACCGGGCGGCGCATCGCGTACCTGTACGAGGGCACGCTGCGGGTGGTGTCCGCCGACGGCGACGACCTGCTGGCCGGGGAGCCGGACGGGGTCCGCTGGGGCGAGACCGACCCCTACGCCGCGTACTTCGGCCGGGGTTCGGGCTGGTGGTGGTCCCCCGACGGGGAGAGCGTGCTGGCCACCCGGCGCAGCGGCGACCAGGTGTCACTGCACCTGCTCGACCTCGACGGCGGCTGGGTCGACGTGCACTGGGACCGCGAGATCTACCCGTACCTCGGCGCGGTGCGCTGGGCCGACGGCGGCCCCCTGATCACCGCGCTGCGCCGCTCGCAGGGGCACGGCCTGGTGCTGGCGGTCGACCGGCGCACCGGGGAGACCCAGGTGCACGCCGAGCTGGCCGACCCGCGCTGGGTCAACCCCATCGCCGGTACGCCGCGCCACCTCGCCGACGGCCGGGTGCTGGTCGGCGGCGAGATCTCCCACGACGGGTACGACGCGCGCTGCCTGTTCGCCGACGGCACCCTGCTCACCCCGCCCAACCTGTACGTCCGGCGCGTCGTGGGCCGCCTCGGCCCCGGCTCGGCCGGTGGCGAGCTGGGCGACCTGCTCATCGAGGCGAGCGAGGGCGAGCCCGCCGAGCAGCACCTGTTCCGCGTACGCAGCAGCACCAGCGGCGGCATGGTGGTGCACCGGCTCACCAGTGCCCCGGGCTGGCACAGCGCCGCCTGCGGCGGGGACACGGTGGTGACCGGGTTCCGCAGCCTGGACGACGAAGGCGTGCAGCTCACCGTGTGGCACGCCGGCAACATGGTCACCGAGCTGACCCCGCGCCGCCCGGTGCCCGCGACCACGAACCGCCCGACCCTGGACCGGGTCACCGACCGGCGGCTGCCGACGGCCGTGCTGTACCCGCCGGGACACGTCTTCGGCCGGCGGCTGCCGGTGCTGCTGTGCCTGCCGGACACGCCCACCGCGCAGCAGGTGCGCAACGATCACGAGGCGTTCACGCAGGCCCGGCACTGGGCCGAGGCCGGGTTCGCGGTGGTGCTGGTGGACGGGCGGGGCACGATCGGGGTGTCGCCGAGCTTCGAGAAGGTGACCCACCGCCGGGTCGCGGACCTGGCCGTCGCCGATCACGCCGAGGCGCTGCGGATCATCGCCGACAAGCACTCGGACCTGGACCTCACCCGCGTCACGGCGTACGGCAGCGGCTTCGGCGGCTGGCTGGCCGCGATGCTGGCGGCCCGCCGCCCGGACACGGTGCGCGCGGCGGTCGCGGTGGAGCCCTGGGACTGGTCGGCGCTCCCGCCCCCGCTGGCCGAGCGCTACCTGGGCCCGCGCGAGCTGGACAGCGAGATCTACGCCCGCCACACCCTGGACGACCTCCCACCCACCGTCGTCATCCAGGAAACCGCCCCCACCACCATCCCGTCCTGACTCCGGGACGGACACCGCCCACCCCGCCGGCCCCGCAGTTTCGGGGAAACTGCACCCACGGTCAGCAGGTCACGGTACGGCCGTAACGAAGGAGCCGGGCCCCTCGGAAGTTTCCGCGGGAGCCCGGCTCTGGCGATCTTGCGTGAAGTGTTGCCGTTATGCCCTTTTGGGGCGTGTCGTACCCACCGTCCGTGCAAGATCGCCGGGTGAGGGGGTCACCTCACTGCTTGACGAACGCGCGGGTGAAGGCGGGGTAGCCGAAGATGCTGTCGATGTAGAGACCGCCCACCTTGGTGCCGTGGATGTAGAAGGCGACGTCGGCGTAGAGGGGCACCGCCGGGGCGAGCTCCTTCATGATCCGCTCGTCGATCTTCGCCCACTCCTCGGCCTGCTTGGCCGGGTCGAGCGCCAGCACGCGGTCGAACTCCGCGTTGATCGCGTCGTTGTTGATGTAGGACGTGTTGGTGTTGCCCTCCGGCTTGATGCTGCGGCCGTCGAAGAGCACCGGCAGGATCGCCGCGCCGCTCGGCCAGTCCGCCGCCCAGGAGTCCAGGTACAGGTCCCAGTCGTTGTCCTTCTTCTTGGTCTCGTCCAGCTTGCTGTCCGAGGGGGTGGTGCGGACCGTGATCTTGAAGCCGGCCTTCTCCAGGTTGTTCTTCAGCTGGGTGCCGATCTCCTGGTCGCCCGAGCCGTCACTGATGACCAGCACCAGCTCCGGGGTCTTGCCAGCCAGCGTCGCCTTGGCCTTCTCGACGTCGCCGTTCTTGCCCGCCGGGTACACGTCGAACGACTTGAAGCCCAGGGTCGACGGCGGCATCAGGGTGGTCATCGGGGACGCGACGTAGTCGCCGCCCAGCGCCTTGATCAGGCCCTCGCGGTCGATCGCGTAGTTGAGCGCCTGGCGCACGGCCAGGTCGGTGACCCGCTGGGTGTTGATGGTGAGCCGGTTCGCGCTCGGCGTCGGCTCCAGCAGCGTGCGGCCCTTGAGCGCGCTGTCACCGGACACCTTCGCCACCCGGGAGGTGGCCACGCCGTTCCAGCCCAGCGTCGCGGCGTCGGCACCGTCGGCGATGATCCGGTCGGTCTGCGCGGTGGCGTCCGGGCCGAACTGCCAGACGAACTTGTCCGGGTACTGGTGGCGCACCGGGTCGGTGGCCGGGTCCCAGTGCTCGTTCTTCTCGAAGACCAGCTCGACACCGGCGGTGTTCTTGGTCAGCTTGTACGGCCCGGACGAGAACGGCGCGCCGTCCAGGTCGACACCGGTGTCCTTGGCCGGCGGCAGCGGCGCGGTCGACGGCAGCGACGCGGCGAACGGCAGGTCGCAGTGCGGCTTGGCGAACTCGAAGCGCAGCGTCTTGTCGTCCGGCGTGGTCAGGCCCGGCGGCAGCGACGTCTTGTTGGCCTTGAAGTCCCACTTGGTGTCGAACGCCGCGGTGTCGGCGAGCCACTCCTGGATGTAGGTGGGGCCGCCGGCGAGGTCGGGGTTGAACGAGCGGGCGATGCCGTACGCGATCTCCTTGGAGGTGATCGGGCTGCCGTCCTCGAACTTCACCCCACTCTTGATCTTGAATTCCCAGACCTTGCAGTCGTTGTTGACGTTCACGCCGGGGGTCTCGGCCAGGTCGCCGACCAGGGTGACCTTGCCCTTGCCGTCGTCCTTCCAGGTGGTCAGGAAGCGGGCGAAGAGCGGAGCGGTGTTGAGGCCCACGAAGTTGTAGATGCGCTGCGGGTCCAGGTGCGAGATCTTCGTCTCGCGCAGGATGGTGAGGGTGCCGCCCTTGACGGCCCCCGGGACCTCCGGCGCCGGGCCGAGCGAGTCCTTGGGGTCGGTGGCGATGACCCCGCTGGACTGCCGGTTGGGGTCGACACCCGAGCTGCCGCCGGTGTTCTCCGTGCAGGCGCTCAGGCCCACGACGAGCGCAAGCGCGCCGCCGGCGGCCAGTGCCGCTCTCGTTCTCATATCCACTCCAGTCACTCGTGCCAGATGTGAAGGAAACCTACAAATTATGTAGCAATGATCGACGGATTTCGCCATACCCCGTCGATCACAGGTTGGCCGCTAACTCAGCCGCACCCGCGGGTCGATGACCGCGTAGAGCAGATCGACCACGATGTTGGCGACGACGATGAAGACCGCGGAGATGAGCACGGTCGCCATGATCGTCGAGAGGTCGCCCAGCCGGACCGCCTCCACGGCGGTGCGGCCCAGGCCCTGGATGCCGAAGGTGGTCTCGGTGATCACCGTGCCGCCCAGCGCGCCGCCGACGTCGAGCCCGGCGATGGTCACGATCGGCGTGATCGCCGCGCGCAGCGCGTGCCGCCCGTACGCCCTCGACTTGGTCAGGCCCTTGGCCCGCGCGGTGCGCACGTAGTCCTCGGCCAGCGTCTCCAGCATCTGCGCGCGGGACAGCCGCGCGTAGACGGCGGAGAACAGGAAGGCCAGGGCCACCCACGCCAGCACCAGGCCGGCGGCCCAGTCCAGCGGGCTCTCCCACAGCGACACGTAGCGCGGCGGCGGCAGGATCTTCAGCGTGTACACGAACACGATCAGCAGGATGCCGCCCACGAAGTAGAGCTGCATCGAGGCGCCGACCAGCGAGAAGCCGATGGCCAGCCGGTCGAAGACGGTGCCGCGTTTCAGCGCCGACAGCATGCCCAGCCCGATGCCGAGCCCCAGCCACAGGATCGCGGCCGGGATGACGATGCTCAGCGTCACCGGGATGACCCGGGCGAAGATGTCGGTGACCTCCTCGCCGTTGGTGTACGAGTAGCCCAGGCACGGCGCGTCGCACCGCCCGCCCTGCGCGCTGCCCAGGTCGCGGCCCACGAAGATGCCCTTCATGTAGCCGGTGTACTGGTCGAGCAGCGGGTCGTTGAGGCCCAGCTCGTCGCGCATCCGGTCGAGCCGTTCGGCGTTGCAGTTCTTCTCGCACATGGTCGCGACCGCGTCGCGGGGCAGCATGAAGAACATGCCGAACGCGACCAGGCTGACGGCGAACAGGGTCAGCGCGCCGAGCAGCATCCGTTTGATCAGGAAACGCAGCATGCCCCGCCTCCTACCGCGAAGACTTGGGGTCGAGCGCGTCGCGCAGGCCGTCCCCGAAAAGGTTGAAGGTGAGCACCAGCAGGAAGATCACCGTGCCGGAGAGGATCAGATACATGGGATCGCCGTCGATGAACTCCAGGCTCTTGCTGATCATCACGCCGAAGTCGGGGGTGGGGTCGACGATGCCGATGCCCAGGAAGGACAGCGCCGCCTCGCCGGTGATGTAGCCCGGCACCGCCAGCGAGAAGGTGACCAGGATCGGCGCCCACAGGTTCGGCAGCAGCTGCCGGAACAGGATGTGCCCCAGCCCCGCGCCGCTGGCCCGCGCCGCCTCGACGAACTCGCGCTCGCGCAGCGAGACCACCTGCCCGCGGACCAGCCGGGCCGTGCCCGTCCAGCCGAAGAGGGCGAACAGCAGGATCATCACCACGATCCGGAACGGCACGTCGATGTCGTCCCGTGGGCCGTAGAAGCGCGCGGTCACCGTCGGCATCACGGCCAGCGCGAAGACGAGGAACGGCAGCGCCAGTGCGAAGTCGATGACCCAGCTGATCACCGCGTCGATCCAGCCGCCCAGGTAGCCCGCGACGATGCCGAGCACGATGCCCATCGCCGTGGTCAGCACGGCGGCCGAGGTCGCGATCAGCAGCGAGGTACGCAGGCCGTACACCAGGCGGATGAAGACGTCGCGGCCCAGCCGCGGCTCCAGGCCGAACCAGTGCTCGCCGGAGATGCCGCCGAGGTAGCCCAGCGGCAGGCTGTTGTTGGCGATCTTGTCCTGGAACTGCTCGTACGGCCCGATGCCGTAGAGCAGCTCGACCAGCGGCGCGGACACGCCCAGCACCACCAGGAACAGCATGATCCAGCCGCTGACCATCGCGGTGCGGTTGCGGCGCAGCCGCTCCCAGGCCAGCCGGCCGGGCGAGCGCCCGACCATGCCGCGCTCCGGCGCGACCGGCACCGCCGTGGCGTCCACGCCCGCCGGGTCGGTCTCGATCTGCGACAGACTCACTCGGTCACCTCCGAAACATGCGCCGCGGCCTGCGCCGGGATGGGCACCGACGCCACCTCCTCGGGGCTGAGCCTGCTGCTCGCCTCCGCAGGCTCCGGGAAGTGGCAGGCCACCGCCTGGGCGCTGCCGTCGCGGGCGATCAGGGTGGGCTCCTCGGTCGCGCAGACGTCCTGCGCCTTCCAGCAGCGGGTGCGGAAGCGGCAGCCCGACGGCGGGTTGAGCGGGGTCGGCACGTCGCCGGTGAGCCGGATCCGCTGCCGGGGCTCGCCGAACGCGGCCACGTCCGGCACCGCCGAGAGCAGGGCCTTGGTGTACGGGTGCCGCGGCCGCTCGTAGATGTCGGCGCGGTCGCCGACCTCGACGACCTTCCCCAGGTACATCACCGCGACCCGGCGGCTGAAGTGGCGCACCACGGCCAGGTCGTGCGCGATGAACACGAACGCCAGGTCCAGCTCCCGCTGCAGGTCGCGCAGCAGGTTGACGACCTGCGCCTGGATCGACACGTCCAGCGCGGACACCGGCTCGTCGGCGACGATCAGCTTCGGGCGCAGCGCGAGCGCGCGGGCGATGCCGATGCGCTGGCGCTGGCCGCCGGAGAACTCGTGCGGGAAGCGGTTGTAGTGCTCGGGGTTGAGCCCGACCAGCTCCAGCAGCTCCTGCACCCGGGCCTTGATCCCGCCGGGCGGCTTGATGCCGTTGACCTCCAGCGGCATCGCCACGATCTTGCCCACCGTGTGCCGCGGGTTCAGCGACGAGTACGGGTCCTGGAAGATGATCTGCAGGTCCTGACGCAGCGGGCGCATCGCCGAGCGGCCCAGCCGGGTGATGTCGCGGCCCTCGAACTCGATCGAGCCGGCCGTCGGGTCCAGCAACCGGACCAGCATCCGGCCGGTGGTGGTCTTGCCGCAGCCGGACTCGCCGACCAGGCCGAGCGTCTCGCCCGGGCGCACGTCCAGGTCGAGACCGTCGACGGCGCGCACCAGCGCCTTGCCGCCGGCCGCTCCCTGGCGCACGGCGAAGTGCTTGGTCAGCCCGCGCACCTTGAGCAGAGGTTCCGTCACTGTGCCACCCCCACGTGCGCGATCTCCTCGGTGTAGATCGAGGTCCGGCGGTCCTCGGGCAGGTGGCAGGCGACGCGGTGGCCGTCGGCCAGCACCGGCAGCAGCTGCGGCACGTCCGCCGCGCAGGGCTCGGGCTTCATCGCGTACGCGCAGCGCGGGTGGAAAGCGCAGCCGGCCGGCACGTTGATCAGGCTCGGCGGGTTGCCCTTGATCGGCTTGAGGTCGACGTCGGGATCGCCGTGCAGGCTCGGGATGCTGGCCAGCAGGCCCCAGGTGTACGGGTGCTGCGGGCCGCGCATCACCTGCGCCACGGTGCCGTGCTCGACGGCGCGGCCGCCGTACATGACCAGCACCTCGTCGGCGACCTGGCTCACCACGCCCAGGTCGTGCGTGATCAGGATGACCGCGGAGTGGAACTCGCGCTGCAGGTCGGCGAGCAGGTCGAGGATCTGCGCCTGCACCGTCACGTCCAGGGCGGTGGTCGGCTCGTCGGCGATGAGCAGCGCCGGGTCGTTCATCAACGCCATCGCGATCATGACGCGCTGCCGCATGCCGCCGGAGAACTCGTGCGGGTACTGGCTGAACCGCCGGTCGGGCTGCGGGATGCCGACCCGGCCGAGCATGTCGACGGCGCGCTTGCGGGCCTGCGCCTTGGACTCCCCGGGGTGGTGCGTGCGGTATGCCTCCACGAGCTGGCGGCCCACCGTGTAGAAGGGATGCAGGGCGGACAGCGGGTCCTGGAAGATCATCGCCACGTCGCGGCCGCGCAGCTTCTGCATCCGGTCGTCGGGCATCCCCACCAGCTGCCGGCCGCCGAGCGTGATGTCACCGGTGATCGTGGTCCGGGTCGGATCGTGCAGGCCCATCACCGCTAGACTGGTGACGCTCTTGCCCGAGCCGGATTCGCCGACGATGCCGAGCGTTCGCCCTCTGCCGAGGCCGAAGCTCACCCCGTCCACCGCGCGGACCTCGCCGTCCGCGGTGCTGAACCGCACCCGTAGGTCGTTGACCTGCAGATACGGCGGGTCCGCAGCATCGTGCGTCATTGCCGCTCCCGTCCCTGCCGATGAAGAAAACTTTCATACGCGTGCGCCAAAAGGTAACGGACCCCGGCGTGTCGGCAACAGACGCGGTACGTAACAACTGGCTAACGCCGCCCGGCCGATCGGACAGATTCCGCGGCTGAGCAGCCGAAAGAGTGTCGGCGACGGTTGCTCCGGCAGGCAAGTCGGACGATCAACGCGAGTGCCGCGAGCGGGGCGATCACGGCACGCGGGCGACGCGACGGGAGCCATCGGACTAGGGTGGCGATCATGAGCTTCTTCGACGTCGCGGAGGCGGCGGTGGCGGCGGCCCTGGACGCGGGCGCGCGCTACGCCGACGCGCGGGTGATGCACCGGCGCTACGAGTCCATGGACGCGCGCAACGGTGAGGTCGAGGACCTCAACTCGGACGAGTCCGCCGGGATCGGCGTACGCGCGCTGGTCGGTTCGAGCTGGGGTTTCTACGCCGTGCCGGACCTGTCGGACAGCGCCGCCCGGCTGGCCGGGGCCCGCGCCACGGCCATCGCCAAGGCCAGCGCCCGGGTCGCCGGGCCCGCCGCCGACCTGGTGCCGACCACGGTCAACCAGGCCACCTGGGCCAGCGAGTGCCGCGTCGACCCGCTCGCGGTGCCGCTGTCGGACAAGGGCGACCTGCTCACCCACGCCACCAAGACCATGGTCGAGCACGGCGCGGACCAGGCCACCGCGCTCTACCAGATCTGGGACACCCGCAAGTGGTTCGTGTCCAGCGAGGGTCACCGCATCGACCAGCACGTGCGCGAGTGCGGCGCGGGCATCCAGGCCACCTCGATCGGCGAGGGCGAGACGCAGGTGCGCTCCTACCCCGCCTCCCGCGGCCAGTACGGCACGCAGGGCTGGGAGCTGGTGCAGGGCCTCGACCTGCTGGCGCACGCGCCGCGGCTGGCCGAGGAGTCCCGCGCGCTGCTCACCGCGCCGCTGTGCCCGGCCGGCGAGACCACCCTGATCCTCGGCCCCGAGCAGCTGTTCCTGCAGATCCACGAGTCGGTCGGGCACGCCATCGAGCTGGACCGCATCCTCGGCTGGGAGGCCGCGTTCGCGGGCACCTCCTGGCTCGATCTGGCCCAGCTCGGCAGCCTGCGCTACGGCTCCGAGCTGATGAACGTCACCATCGACCCGACCCTGCCCGGCGCGCTGGGCAGCTTCGGCTTCGACGACGAGGGCACCCCGGCGCAGAAGCGCTACGCCGTGCAGGACGGCATCTGGGTCGGCGTGCTGGCCGGGCGTGACTCGGCGGCGCTGGCGGGGCTCGACTACGGCGGCAGCGTGCGGTCCGACGGCTGGGCCCGCCTGCCCATGGTGCGGATGACCAACGTGGGCCTGGAGCCCGGCCCGCACACGCTGGAGCAGATCATCGCCGAGACCGAGGACGGGGTGTTCATGGAGAACAACCGCTCCTGGTCCATCGACGACAAGCGGCTCAACTTCCAGTTCGGCTGCGAGATCGCGTACGAGGTGAAGAACGGGAGGCGGGGCCGCATGCTGCGCAACCCCACCTACACCGGCATCGGCCCGAAGTTCTGGCAGTCCATGGACATGCTCTCCCGCGAGATCGAGTACTGGGGCACTCCGAACTGCGGCAAGGGCCAGCCCGCCCAGTCCGGGCACACCGGCCACCCGTCGGCCCCGGCCCGCTTCCAGAACGTCCGCGTGGGGGTGCGCGCATGAGTGTGGACAAGATCGCCGACCAGGTGCTCGGCCTGGCGGTACGCGAGCTGCCCGGCGCCGAGATCGAGGTGAGCGTGGACGCGGTGCACCGGGCGCTGACCCGGTTCGCCAACTCGCGCATCCACCAGAACGTCACCGAGGACACGATGGGCGTGAAGCTGCGGGCGCACCTCGACGGCCGCACGATCTCCACGACGACCACGCTGACCGGCGCGGAGGGGCTCACCTCGCTGGTGTCGCGCACCGCGGCGGCGGTCCGCTCCGCGCCGCGCGACCCGGGCTGGCCGGGCCTGGCCCCGCCCACCCCGCTCGCGCTGGCCGGCGAGGTGGACGCGGCGACCCGGGACGCGTCCCCCGACGACCGCGCCGCGCGGGTGCGTGACTTCGTCGACGCGGCGGGCGGGCTGGAGACGGCAGGCTACTGCCAGACCGGCTACTGGACCGGCGCGTTCCGCAACTCGGCCGGCCAGGCGCTGACCGCCGCGGCGACCACCGCCGACATGGACGGCATCGCCCGCGACGCCGGGGCCGACGGCGTCGCCCGCCGCTCCGGCATCGCGCTGTCCGAGCTGGACGGGGCGGCACTCGGCGCGCGCGCCACCGCGAAGGCCCGCGGCCAGGCCGACCCGATCGAGCTGCCGCCCGGCCGGTACGAGGTGGTGCTCGAACCCGAGGCCGTGTCCGACCTGCTCACCAACTTCTCCTACTTCGGCTTCAACGCCAAGGCGTACCAGGAGCGCCGCTGCTTCGCCGAGCCCGGCACGCAGCAGTTCGACGAGGCGATCACGCTGTACGACGACCCGCGCGAGCCGTACGACGCCGAGGGCACCCCGCGCACCCGCCTGGCGCTGGTGGACAAGGGGGTGACCGCGGCGCTCGCGCAGGACCGGCGCACCGCCGCGACCGGTGGCGGCGCGTCCACCGGCCACGCCGGATCGTTCGGCCCGGCGTTCGGGCCGGTCCCGCAGAACCTGGGCTTCGCGCCCGGCTCGGCCACGGTGGCCGAGATGGTGTCGCGGGTGGCCCGCGGCCTGCTCATCACCGACCTCTGGTACACCCGGGTGCTCGACCCGCGCACGCTCGCGCTGACCGGCCTCACCCGCAACGGCGTCTGGCTGATCGAGGACGGCGAGGTCACCCGTCCGGTGCGCAACATGCGCTTCACCCAGCTCTACCCGGAGGCGCTCGCCCCCGGCGCGGTGCTAGCCGTGGGCACCGAGGCGGTGCCGCAACCGTCGCGAATGTTCCTCGGCGCCTGGGCCTCCCCGGCGCTCCACCTGGCCTCCTGGAACCTCACCGGCGGCGCGAGCGGCTGACGGGCGCCTTCTTGATCGTCTGACTTGCCTGGCAAATGGGCGTATCCGCGCTCGCAATTCGCCCGTTTGCCAGGCAAGACAGGTGATCAAGCGGGGGTCGGCGCGTGATCCGTGTCCGGGGACGGCTGGGTGGCGATGCCGTACGTCACAGTGTCCCCGGTCACATGATCGACATCTTTCGGCGTAACGTGTCCGTGATTGATCCACGCACGTGTTCCCCACTGGTAGCTCAGGGAGCGACGAAGAGATGACGACGACGGCAACGAGGCCGACCGGCGCGAAACCGCGCGCCGCGATCGACGCCAAGACGTTGCGCACAGACCGCTGGTGGCTGGCGCCGGTACTCACGGTCATCGGGCTCACCGCCTGGGTGGTGTACGCGACTGTCCGGGTGTTCATGCAGAAGTGGTACTGGATCGACGCCTACCACTACCTGACCCCGTTCTACTCCCCCTGTGTCTCCAAGGGCTGCTATCCGGCGGCAGCGGAGTTCGGACGGTTCATCCCGGACAACCCGCTCATCCCGTTCGCGGCCCTGTCCCTGCCGTTCCTGCTGCTCTTCCGGCTCACCTGCTACTACTACCGCAAGGCGTACTACCGGTCGTTCTGGCTGTCCCCGCCGGCCTGCGCCGTGCCCGACGGCCACGCGAAGTACTCCGGCGAGACCCGCTTCCCGCTGATCTTCCAGAACGCGCACCGCTACGCCTTCTACGCGGCGGCCCTGATCTCGCTCATCAACACCTGGGACGCCGTCCTGGCGATGCACTCGCCGACGGGCTTCGGGTTCGGCCTGGGCAACGTGATCCTGTGGATCAACGTGATCATGCTGTGGGCGTACACGATCTCGTGCCACTCCTGCCGCCACATCATCGGCGGTCGGCTCAAGCACTTCTCCAAGCACCCGGTGCGCTACCGGGCGTGGACCTTCGTGTCCAAGCTGAACGCGCGCCACATGGGCCTGGCCTGGATCACGCTGGCGACGCTGGCGATCACCGACTTCTACATCATGGGCCTGGCCGCCAACTGGTGGTCCGACCTGCGGTTCATCGGCTGAGCCGCGAGGGGTGACACAGATGGTCAACATTGAGAAGCACTGGTACGACGTCGTCGTGATCGGCGCCGGTGGCGCCGGCCTGCGGGCCGCGATCGAGGCCCGGCTGGCCGGCAAGAAGGTCGCCATCATCTCGAAGTCGCTGTTCGGCAAGGCGCACACGGTCATGGCCGAGGGCGGCGCGGCCGCCGCCATGGGCAACGTGAACTCGAACGACAACTGGATGGTCCACTTCCGCGACACCATGCGCGGCGGCAAGTTCCTGAACAACTACCGGATGGCCGAGCTGCACGCCAAGGAGGCACCGGACCGGATCTGGGAGCTGGAGACCTACGGCGCCCTGTTCGACCGGACCAAAGACGGCAAGATCTCGCAGCGCAACTTCGGCGGCCACGAGTACCCGCGCCTGGCCCACGTCGGCGACCGCACCGGCCTGGAGCTGATCCGCACCCTGCAGCAGAAGATCGTCTCGCTGCAGCAGGAGGACAAGGCCAAGTACGGCGACTACCAGGCCCGGCTGCGCGTCTTCGCCGAGTGCACCATCACCGAGCTGCTGCTCGACTCGTCCACCGGCGAGAAGCGCATCGCGGGCGCGTTCGGCTACCACCGCGAGTCCGGCGAGTTCGTCCTGTTCGAGGCGCCCGCGGTGGTGCTCGCGACGGGCGGCGTGGGCCGCTCGTACAAGGTCACCTCGAACTCGTGGGAGTACACCGGCGACGGTCACGCGCTGGCGCTGCGCGCCGGGGCGAAGCTGATCAACATGGAGTTCCTGCAGTTCCACCCGACCGGCATGGTGTGGCCGCCGTCGGTGCGGGGCATCCTGGTCACCGAGTCGGTGCGCGGCGACGGCGGCGTCCTCAAGAACACCGAGGGCAAGCGGTTCATGTTCGACTACGTCCCCGACGTCTTCCGCAAGCAGTACGCGGAGACGCCTGAGGAGGGCGACCGCTGGTACACCGACCCCGACAACAACCGGCGCCCCCCGGAGCTGCTGCCCCGCGACGAGGTGGCCCGCGCCATCAACTCCGAGGTCAAGGCCGGTCGCGGCACCAAGGCCGGCGGCGTCTACCTGGACATCGCCTCGCGCCGCCCCGCCGCGGAGATCCTCAAGAAGCTGCCCTCCATGTACCACCAGTTCAAGGAGCTGGCGGACGTGGACATCACCACGCAGCCGATGGAGGTCGGCCCGACCTGCCACTACGTCATGGGCGGCGTCGAGGTCGACCCGGACACCGCGGCCACGCCGGGCGTGCTCGGCCTCTACGCGGCCGGCGAGGTCTCCGGCGGCATGCACGGCTCCAACCGGCTCGGCGGCAACTCGCTGTCCGACCTGCTGGTCTTCGGCAAGCGCGCGGGCGAGTACGCCGCCGCGTACACCGACCAGCTCGGCAAGCGGCCCAAGGTCGACGACACCCAGGTCGCCGCGGCGGTCGAGGAGGCGCTCACCCCGCTGGCCCGCGACGGCGGCGAGAACCCGTACACGCTGCAGAGTGACCTGCAGGACGTGATGGGCACCCTGGTCGGCATCATCCGCCGCAAGGGCGAGCTGGAGGAGTCGCTGGCCCGGCTCGCCGAGCTGCGCGAGCGCATCCGCAAGGTCGGCGCGGCCGGCGGCCGCCGCTACAACCCGGGCTGGCACCTGGCCCTGGACCTGCGCAACATGCTCGTCGTCTCGGAGTGCACCGCGAAGGCGGCGCTGGAGCGCGAGGAGTCGCGCGGCGGTCACACCCGCGAGGACTTCCCGAAGATGAGCTCGAAGTGGCGCCAGGTCAACCTGATCTGCTCGCTCACCCCCGACGGCGACGTGGACCTGACCCACCAGCCGATCCCGACGATGACCCCCGACCTGCTCGCCCTGTTCGAGAAGTCCGAGCTGGCCAAGTACATGACGGAAGAGGAGCTGTCGTGACCCTGCGTCAATTCAAGGTCTGGCGGGGCGACGCGTCCGGCGGTCAGCTCAACGACTACCAGGTCGAGGTCAACGAGGGTGAGGTCGTGCTCGACATCATCCACCGGCTGCAGGCCACCCAGGAACCCGACCTGGCCTGCCGCTGGAACTGCAAGGCGGGCAAGTGCGGCTCCTGCTCGATGGAGATCAACGGTATGCCCCGGCTCGGGTGCATGACCCGGATGTCGACCTTCGAGGAGAACGAGACCATCACGGTCACCCCGCTGCGCACCTTCCCGGTCATCCGCGACCTGGTCACCGACGTGTCCTTCAACTACCAGAAGGCCGTCGAGATGCCGGCGTTCGCGCCCCCGGCCGGCGTCGAGCCGGGCGAGTACCGGATGCAGCAGGTCGACGTCGACCGCTCGCAGGAGTTCCGCAAGTGCATCGAGTGCTTCCTGTGCCAGAACACCTGCCACGTGGTCCGCGACCACGAGGAGAACAAGCCGCCCTTCTCCGGCCCGCGCCTGTTCATCCGCGCCGCCGAGCTGGACATGCACCCGCTCGACGCCCGGCCCGACCGCAAGGAGATCGCGCAGCAGTCCCAGGGCCTCGGCTACTGCAACATCACCAAGTGCTGCACCGAGGTCTGCCCCGAGCACATCAAGATCACCGACAACGCCATCATCCCCATGAAGGAACGGGTCGTGGATCGCCGCTATGATCCGCTCGTGGTATTCGGACGCAAGATTCTCCGCCGTGACCAGCTGGCCACCACCGTGCCGGCCGGCCCGACCGTGCACGCCGGCCCCGTCACCGTGGCCGACGACAAGGCCCCCGTCGACTTCGGCCGCGAGACCCGCGCCCCCCAGGGCCCCGAGGTCAACGACCAGGGACACGTGAACCTCAACGAAATGCTCTCCGACCGCTCCGCGGCGTCGAGCCCCTTCGGCGACAACATCACCTTCCCCGTAGACCCCAAATCCCTCAACTACTACCACCCCGACCGCTGACCCCTTCGTTGCGCCGATCTTGCGCGAACTGTGGGTACGACACGCACAAAGCGGTCATATCCCTAACACTTCGCGCAAGATCAATGCGATCTTGAACCAAGCCCATAGCACAGGGGCGGCTTGATCAGGGGGTTGTACACAACGGTGGGGTTGTCCACAGGAGAGGGTGCGGTGCGGGTGGAGCTTGGCTCCATCGGCCCGCACCCTCTCCTTCATGTCTGTTCCCGCCACGTTCCGGCAGCTCAGCGCTGAGGGCATCTCGGTTCAGAACCTGAGGACGGCGCACCACCGTGGGCACCTGCGCCGACCCTGGCGCGGCGTCTACGCGCTCGACACCGACGAGATCAGCCGGGTGCAGGCGCTGTTCGCGCTGCTGCCGGCAGAGGCCAGGCTGTCCGGGCCCACCGCCGCGACCTGGTACGGCTTCGGCGTGTCACCCTCCCCGCTGATCCACGTCACGATCCCGCATGGGTACGCCCACCCGAGGCTGACCGGCGTCCGAGCGGGCGAGTCCGTGCTCCCGCTCCCGGAGCCGAGCTGGCTGCACGGCGTCCCGCTGCTGCCGCCCGAGCGTGTCGCCGTGACCCTGGCCCGCACGGTCCGCCGCATCGACGCCCTGCCCATCCTCGACGCCGCGCTGCGCGCCGACGCGGTCACTCCCGACCTGCTGGCGGCGGAACTCGTCACCCACGGCGGCCTGCGCGGCGTGTGCCAGGCCCGCGAACTGGTGCCCCTGGCCGACGGCCGCGCCGAGTGCCGCCAGGAGAGCCAGCTCAGGCTGGTCATCGTCGACGGCGGCCTGCCGCGTCCCGAGCCACAGTTCGAGGTCGGCCGCTTCCGCCTCGACCTCGGCTACGAGGAACTCAAGGTCGGCGTCGAGTACGACGGCCAGACCCACCTGACTCACGACCGCATGCGCCATGACCGGTTCCGCGGCAACTGGCTGGCCGCCCAGGGTTGGCGCATGCGCCACTTCACCGACCGCGACCTCTACGCCCACCCCCACCGCATCATCACGACGCTCCGCCCACTCCTCAGCCCATGGCACTGACCGAAGATCACATCGATCTTGCGCGAAGTGTTAGGGATATGCCCGTTTCGCGCGTGTCGCACCCACAACCCACGCAAGATCGGCGCGGGAGAGGGGTGGGGTGGGGGTGGGGTGGGTGGGTCAGGGGAGGAATTTGGGGAGGGCGGCGACTATGGGGGCGTCGGCGGGGAGCCAGGGGACGGTGTGGAGTTCGTCGGCGGACAGCCAGCGGAGCTGGGCGTGTTCGATGAGCTGCGGGACGCCTTTGAGCAGGGTGGCGGTGTAGACCTTGAGGACGGCGCGGCCGTGGCCGAGGAGGACGTCGTCGCCTACGCGCTCGCCCACCTCGACGAGGACGCCCAGCTCCTCCTCGCACTCGCGGACCAGCGCGTCGTGCTCGGTCTCACCCGGCTCCACCTTTCCGCCAGGAAACTCCCACCGACCGGCCACCTCGGCCGGTTCGGAACGCTCACAGGCCAGCACGCGCCCGTCGGAGATGATGGCAGCACCGACGATGATTCGGATCTCGGAGGAGAAGTTAGGCACGGCGGACAGCGTGCCAGACAAACGGCCGTCATGGTGAACACGGTGTCACCGGACGAGTCCGCGCTGCACACACCGTCCCGTGAAGTGCAGGAAGTCGGTTTTGTGCGCGTGGACACGCGCCGAGATTGCAGGCAGGATAGGTCTCACCGAAGTGTCGGCGCGGACAAGATTCGGCCACAAGCCGGTATCAGTCGCCTGGGAGGTATCGGAGGTGCGGATGGGCGCGGTCTGGAGACGGGGCCAGCGACGCGACTACATCAGCGACGCACTTTCGCAGCTCAAGGGATGGGTCCACGAGGGCGACTGCCTCAAGCGCACCCTCCCCCTCGATGACACCCAGCACGCGGTGATGACCGAGCGCATCTCGGTCGCCGCGGACACCTTCGGGATCCGCCCCCACATCCGCCGCCTCGACGGCCGCACCCAGATCCAGCTCTGCGCCGGGGACAACGGCGCCCTCACCGACGCCGAGATCGGCATGGCCGCCCGCGTCGAAGCCGCCTACCGGTCCCTCAGCGAGTGAACCGTCCCCCGTCGGCAGGGTAGCGGAAGCCCGCGCCATCCCTCACCATGATCCGGTCATCCCCGACCGGAGGTTCCATGAGCGCGCTCCGCTCGCCGCAGACCACGCCCGGCCGGCTCGCCCGGCATACGGCCGCCCTGGTGCTGCTCGGTCTGCCGCTGCTCGTGCTGGTCCGCAGCGGCTACCCGGACACCCCGTGGTGGCTCGCCACGGCGGCGGCCGTATGCGCGGCGCAGTTCGCGGCACTGTTCGCGATCGACCTCGAGGAGCGCTTCCTCGCTCGCCGGCAGGCGCGGATCACCGGCGTCCCGGTCGCGCCGGACGAGCAGCCGCAGGGCGTCTACGGGCTGCCGCGGCCGTGGCGCATCGCCTCCGAGATCATCACCTTCCTGCTCTGCTGCCCCGCTGTCGCGCTGTACCTCGCCTGGAGCGACACCCAGCCCGGCACGCCGTCCTGGGTCGTCATGCTCGCGTCCGCCACGGTCCTGGGGTACGCGGGCCGCGCCGCCGACGCGGGGCTGGTCGCGCTCGCCACAAGGCTCGGGGCAAACCGGCGCTGACCGGAGGCGCGTACCATCCGCATCCATGATCAAAGTAGCGATCCGGCCGGTGACCGCACTCGACGAGCCCCGCTGGCGCGAGCTGTGGGACGCCTACACCCGCTTCTACGAGCGCGAACCCGTCGAGGAAGTCACCCGGCACACCTGGGCGCGGATCATGGACGAGCACGCGCCGGTGTACGCGATCGTCGCGGAGAGCGGCGGGGAGGTCGTCGGCATCGCGAACTACCTGCTGCACGAGAGCACGTCCGCCCTCGCCCCGGTCTGCTACCTGCAGGACCTCTTCGTCGACCCGGCGGCGCGTACCCGGGGCGTCGGCGGCCTGCTGATCGACCGGCTGTGGGAGCTGACGCGCGCCAACGGCTGGTCCCGGCTCTATTGGCAGACCCGGGAGAACAACTACCGGGCCCGCGCCCTCTACGACCGCTACACCCCGCACAGCGGCTTCCTGCGCTACGTCCTGAGCAACCCGGACGCCGCCTGACGCGGTGAGCCCGGCACCGCCGGCAGGCGGGCGGTCCAGTCCGTCACCGTGGCCGTGATCCATCTCTGCCGCACGCTGCGCCGCTCCCGTGAGCAGCTCCGGCACTCACTCCTCGGTCTCGATGACCTCGGTGAAATGGCTGTTGCGCCACATCTCGTGGCGGCGCAGCAGCACCGCGACCGAGTGCACCGCGAAGTTGATCACGCCGAGCACGAGCAGCACGTTGGCGAGCACCGAGTAGAACGCGGACTCGGTGGACTGGGGATCGTCGAGGGCGAGGGCCGTGCAGAACAGTCCCGCCGCCGTGAGCAGGATCGCGGGGACCAGGAACCGCAAGGTCTGCGCCGGGTGGTGGGTCACGTCGTCTCTTCTCGCCGAGGGGCTTCGCAGCCTATGACATCGCCGCTCGTCTGTGGCATGTCCACGACATCGCTCCTGATGCGGGCGTGCAGGTGCATGTCGTGGCGGCCGTCGGCGTGTACGGCGTCGCTGCGCTTGGTGCCCTCCAGGAGGAAGCCCGCCTTGACGGCGACCCGGCAGGAGGCCGGGTTGCGGGTCGAGTGGTCCAGGTGCAGGCGGTAAAAGCCCGCCTCGCCCAGCGCCCAGCCGCTCAGCGCGGCCAGCGCCCGGGAGGCCACCCCGGCGCCGCGGGCGGCCGGGAGCATCCAGTACGCGCACCCGGCGACGCCGTCGTCGAGGTTCATCCCGCCCAGCGCGAGGCGGCCCAGCACCTCGCCGCCGTCGCGGGTCACCGCCCAGCTCGCCCCGGTCTCCTGCGCCCAGGCGAGGCCGTACTGCGCGAACCAGGCGAGCACCTGCTCCTCGCACGACGGCTGCCGGGTGTGCCAGCGCCGGATCGCCGGATCCTGATACGCGGCCAGGAAGACCGGCGCGTCGGCCGCCTCCCACGGCCGCAGGACCAGGCCGCCCGGGGCGGACAGCACCGGCTGCGGCGCCGCGGACAGCGTCCCCGCCGGGACGGCGGCCGGCGTGACGATCGCCCGGCCCCACGTCCGGGCGGCACCGGACGCCGTCATCCCGGCCACTCGCTCACCGTGACGTGTCGGGCTCTGAGCTCCGCGACCGGGCGGTCCCGCACCCGTCCCACGAAATCGTCGGTGTAGGCGGCTTCGAGCAGGGCCAGGCGCAGGCAGGCATCCACGCGGGCAACCTACCCGGACGGCCGACCCCACGATGTGGAGGCCCGGTGAAAACGGGTCCGTCCGGCGTGGCGGATCCTCCTACACTTTCGCCGTCCGGCATCGCGCCGTGACCTGACATTCCTGGGGAGGTATTTCGTGCACAACCGACACGGGGGATGGCGGTTCGCCATGGCCGCCGCGCTGTCGGCGGCGACCGCCGCCGCGACGGTGCTCGTGGGCGCCGCACCTGCGGGCGCATCACTGATCACGTTCAAGCGGGCGGACTCGCTCGCCTACACCGACTCGTTCACGCCCGACACCGCGCACGTCGGCGTGCCCGGCCACGCGCCGGTCGGCGCCTGGCGCGACGACGACCACAAGAAGCACGTCTCGCGCTCGTACTTCACCTTCGACCTGGCCGCCTACCGCGGCAAGACCATCAAGACCGCCTACGGCGTGGCGCGCGAGGTCGAGGTCGCCGACTGCGACAAGCAGCGGCGCGTGGAGGTATGGCGCACCGCACCCGTCACCGCGCAGACCACCTGGAACAACCCGCCCGCGCCGATCGCGAAGCTGGGCGAGCTGACCCTCAGCTACTACGGCTGCCCCTCGGGCTACCTGGAGTTCGACGCGCTGGAGGCGGTGCGGGACGCCATCACCCGCGCGGACGCGACGCTCACCGTCGAGCTGCGCATCCCGGAGGACAACGAGGGCAACGTGCACCTCGGCCGGACCTTCGACCGCGGCCTGGGCATCTCGATCAACGCCAACACCACGCCGCACACGCCGACGTCGCTCAAGGTCGACTACTCGTCGTGCGCCGGACCGGAACCGCTGCTGATCAGCAGCCGGTCCCCGGTGCTCAGCGCGCAGACCGGTGACCCGGACGTCAACGAGACCGGCGGCACCGACTTCGTCTACGCCACGTTCGCCATCTGGCCGGTCGCCGACCCGTCGGCCCGCCGGGAGTACGCCAACGTGGGCATCTCCACCTCGCCGGAGTCCCGGATCCAGCTCCAGCTGCCCTACGACTCGCTGACCGACGGCACGTACGCGTTCCAGGTCAAGGCCACCGACAACGAGGCGGAGACCGGCTGGTCCGAGGAGTGCCGCTTCACCGTCGACACGGTCCGCCCGGCCGGCGCCCCCACGGTGACCTCGACCGACTATCCGAGCGACGAGTGGGCCGGTGGCGGCGGCGTCCCCGGGCAGTTCACGTTCAGCATGCCCGGCGTCGCCGACCTGGACGGCTTCTCCTACACCGTCGGCTGGCAGGGTTCGTCGTACGTCGCGGCCGACGCGAACGGCAACGCCACGGTGACCATCACCCCGACCGAGGACGGCCCGCTCCAGCTCCACGTGCGCGCCTACGACAAGGCCCGCAACCCGTCGGAGAGCACGACCTACGACTTCTACGTCCGGCCCACCTCGCCCACCATCGAGGACCTCGACCCGCAGGGGTGGCTCGGCCAGGCCCGGCGCATCGTGTTCCGCCCGAACATGAGCGACGTGGTGTCGTACGTGTACACCGTGAACTACGGCCCCGAGCAGACCGTCACCGCCGCGGCGGACGGCACCGCGCAGGTCGAGGTGACGCCGCAGGACGGCTACACCGAGATCCGGGTCCGCAGCGTCACCGCGGCCGGGCTGCGCTCCAGCGAGGGCTGGACGTATCTCATCGCCGCCACCACGCCGTACGTCTCCTCGCCGGACTGGCCCTACGCCGAGACCGGCAAGCCGATGGGCAGCACCGGCACCTTCACCTTCCGCCCGCACACGGCGGGCGTGACGGAGTACGTCTGGTCCGTCGACGGTCAGGAGCCGCAGACCGTGGCCGCGAACGCCGACGGCGTGGCGACCGTGTCCTGGACGGCGACCACCTCCGGCTGGCACAGCGTCATCGTGTACTCCCGCACCGCCGGGGGCACCGAGTCCGAGGCGGCGTACTACGACTTCATCGTCGACTCGGTCTCGCCCGTCATCGACTCCCACGGTGTCCAGTGGGGCCAGACCGCCGGGCAAGTCGGCGAGCCGATCAGCTTCGGGTTCAGCCCCCGGGCGCAGAACGTCGTGTCGTACACGTACCGCATCGGCAGCGAGGACGAGGTCACCGTGCCGGCGGGCGCCGACGGCAAGGCGGCGATCGCCTGGACGCCCGCGTCCACCGGCGGCTACCTGCTGCAGGTGCGCAGCACCAGCGCCGACGGCACCGTGTCCGACCTGGCGTACTTCTACTTCTACGTGAACCAGCAGTAGACCGGTTGGAACGCGAGGAGCCGGCCGCTGGTGCGGCCGGCTCCTTTCGTGTATGGCGGACCTTCAAAAATTCTCCGGGTATAGCGTCGGATCTCAGGCGAGCCGTTCGTAGCAGAGGTGAGCGGCGGCCGGTGGAAGCCGCCCGGACCAGGGAGTCATGCGATGACGCGATACTTGATCTCGTTCAATGACGGCGCGATGGACCACATCCCCGCCGAGGAGATGGCCGACGTGGGCAAGGCCTCGCACGCGGTGGTCCAGGAGGCCGTGAACGCCGGGGTGTGGGTGTACGGCGCGGGGCTGGAGCGGCAGCGGGCGAGCATCGTGGCCACGGACGGGATGGTCACGGACGGCCCCTACCCGGAGACCAAGGAGGTCGTCGGCGGGTTCTCCGTGGTCGAGGTGGCCACCCGCGAGGAAGCGCTGGAGTGGGCCGCCAAGATGGCCGTCGCCTGCCGCTGCGCGCAGGAGGTCCGGGAGCTCCTGCCCGACCCCGAGACTGACGAGATGCTGCGCCGGGCCGACCGGCGCGGATGACCTTCCAGCGGGAACGGGGGCAGGCTGGATCCAATGACCCGGGCTTCACGTCAGGCCCGGTCCCCGGATCCAGCCGGATCCCGCAGGAGGCGCTCGTCTCCGAAGCTCAGACGTTGAAGCGGAACTCCACCACGTCGCCGTCGGCCATGACGTACTCCTTGCCCTCCATGCGGACCCGCCCGGCGGCCTTGGCAGCCGCCATGGAGCCCGCCGCGACGAGGTCGTCGTACGCCACGATCTCGGCCTTGATGAAGCCGCGCTGGAAGTCGCTGTGGATGACGCCGGCGGCCTCGGGGGCGGTCGCGCCGACCGGGATGGTCCAGGCGCGCGCCTCCTTCGGGCCCGCGGTGAGGTAGGTCTGCAGGCCGAGCGTGCCGAAACCGACCCGGATCAGCTGGTTGAGGCCGGGCTCGGACTGGCCGATGGCCTCCAGCATCTCGGCCGCCTCCTCCGGCGACAGGTCGATCAGCTCGGACTCGATCTTCGCGTCCATGAACACGGCCTCGGCCGGGGCGACCAGCGCGCGCAGCTCGTTGAGGAACTCCTCGTTGCCCAGCTCGGCCTCGTCGACGTTGAAGACGTACAGGAACGGCTTCGCGGTCATCAGGTGCAGCTCGCGCAGCTCGGCGAGGTCGATGCCGGCCTTGGCCGCGCCGGCGAACAGGGTGGTGCCGCTGTCGAGCAGGTCGCGGGCGGCCTTCGCGGCGGCGAGGATGCCGGCGCGGTCCTTGCGGAGCTTGGCCTCCTTCTCCAGCCGGGGCAGCGCCTTCTCGACGGTCTGCAGGTCGGCGAGCATCAGCTCGGTGTTGATGGTCTCGATGTCGTCCTTCGGCGAGACCTTGCCGTCGACGTGCACCACGTTCGGGTCGCTGAAGGCGCGGACGACCTGGCAGATCGCATCCACGTCGCGGATGTTCGCGAGGAACGCGTTGCCCTTGCCCTGCCCCTTCGAGGCGCCCTTGACCAGGCCCGCGATGTCGGTGAAGCTCACCGGCGCGGGCAGGATGCGCTGCGAGCCGAAGATCTCGGCGAGCTTGTCCAGCCGCGCGTCGGGCAGCCCGACCACGCCCACGTTGGGCTCGATGGTGGCGAACGGGTAGTTCGCCGCGAGCACGTTGTTGCGGGTCAACGCGTTGAACAGGGTGCTCTTGCCGACGTTGGGCAGGCCGACGATCCCGATGCTGAGGCTCACGACAGAACAGCTTACGTCCCACCCCGTCTATCCCCGCCCTCCCGCCCACCCCCACGTGACCAGCCCCTCAAGATCGCGTCGATCTTGCGCGAACTGTTGCCCTTTTGCCCGGTTAGCGCGTGTCGTACCCACAGTTCACGCAAGATCGGCGCGGGAGAGGGGTGAGGTCCGATTTCCGCTAGCAGCGAGGGCGGGGGCGGGGGAGGGTGGGGGGCGTGGATAGGTATTACCGGGCGGTTAGCAGTCGGGATTCGCGGTTTGACGGGGTGTTTTGGACCGGGGTGACGTCGACGGGGATTTACTGTCGGCCGTCGTGTCCGGCGAAGACGCCGAAGGTGGAGAACTGCCGGTTCTTTCCGAGTGCGGCGGCGGCGGCGCGGAGCGGGTTCCGGGCGTGCAAGCGGTGTGCGCCGGATGCGGTGCCGGGGTCGGCGCAGTGGGACAGCCGGGCCGATGTGACGGCGCGGGCCGTGCGGCTGATCGGGGACGGGGTGGTGGACCGGGGCGGGGTGCCGGAGCTGGCGTCGCGGCTCGGGTACACCGAGCGGCATCTGCACCGGCTGCTGGCCGAGGAGCTGGGGGCGGGGCCGCTGGCGCTGGCCCGGACCCAGCGGGCGCAGACGGCCAAGACGCTGATCGGCAAGACGGGGCTGAGCCTGTCGGAGATCGCGTTCGCGGCGGGGTTCGGCAGCATCCGGCAGTTCAACGACACGTTCCGCGAGGTGTACGGGTGTGCGCCGTCGGCGCTGCGGCGCGAGGACGCGCCGGTGGACGGCACGGTGGCGCTGAAGCTGAGCTACCGCGCGCCGCTGCACGCGCAGTCGCTGTTCGGGTTCCTCGCCATGCGCACGATCGCGGGCGTGGACGAGTACCGCGACGGGCGTTACACGCGGGCGCTGCGCCTGCCGCACGGTCCGGCGACGGCCACCCTGTGGCCCGAGGACGGGCACGTCGCAGCGCTGCTGCACCTGAGCGACGTGCGCGACCTGACCCCGGCGGTGGCGCGCTGCCGGCGGCTGCTGGACCTGGACGCCGACCCGGCGGCGGTCGACACGGTGCTGGGCGCCGACCCCGCGCTGAGCGCGGCGGTCGCCGCCGAGCCGGGGGTACGCCTGCCGCGCAGCGTGGACGGCTTCGAGATGGCCGTACGCGCCGTCGTCGGCCAGCAGATCAGCGTCTCCGGCGCCCGCACCGTCCTCGCCCGCCTCTGCGCCGCCGCAGCCGCCCTCGACGACGCCGAGCTCGGGCGGCCCGCACCAACCCGGCACCCCGCCACCGGCCTGGACGACCGTCCGGGAACCCGCACGGCCGCCGAACGGAGCGGCAGTTTCGGGGAAACTGCGGGAATGTCAGCCCGCCTGGCTGCAGTTTCCCCGAAACTGCAGCCAGGTCAGGGCACGATGCCCGGGTTTCCGACGCCGGAGCAGGTGCTGGTGCTGCCGGATGAGGTGTTCGCGATGCCGGTCGCGCGGCGGCGGACGCTGCGGGCGCTGGCCGAGGCGGTGCGGGACGGGCTGCGGCTGGACGCGGGCAGCGACCGGGCAGCGACCCGGGAGGCGCTGCTGGCGCTGCCGGGAGTGGGCCCGTGGACCGCCGACTACGTCGCGCTGCGCGCGCTCGGCGACCCGGACGTCCTGCTGACCACCGACCTGGGCACCCGGCGCGGCGCGAAGGCGCTCGGCCTGCCCGACGACCCCGCGGCGCTCGCCCGGCATGCCGAACGCTGGCGGCCGTGGCGCTCGTACGCACAGATCCGACTCTGGAGAGCAGCATGATCACGATAGAGACTCCCGCCGGCCCCTTCACCATGACCGGCGACGGCACCGCCGTCACCGCCGCGGTCTTCGGCACCGAGCTGCCCGCGGGCTGGGCCGCCCCGGGCGAGGTGCCGGAGAAGGCCGTGGACGCGGTACGCGCCTACTTCGGCGGCGACCTGGCGGCGCTGGACGCCGTCCCGGTCGCCCAGCACGGCACGGCGTACCTGGAGCAGTGCTGGGACATGCTGCGCACGCTGGACGGGCCGATCACGTACACCCGGCTGGCCGAGCTGACCGGACGCCCGGCGGCGGTGCGCGCGGCGGCGCAGGGCTGCGCCCGTAACCAGGTCGCGCTGATCGTGCCGTGCCACCGGGTGCTGCGTACCGACGGCTCGCTGGGCGGCTATCGCTGGGGACTGGACGTGAAGCGCTGGCTGCTCGCCCACGAGGCCGCTCACCGCGCCTGAGCGCCACCCGGTGATCAGGGCTCCCACCCGGCTGTTCTCTCGGCGGGGTGGGAGCCTCGCGCATGAGGGCGGCGGCGCGTCGTCGACCGGGTCGAGAGGATTTAATTTCCTACTAGACCGATAGGAATTGAGGAGTTAAGCTGGCCGGGTACTTGCTGAGTCGCTCGTGGAGGGTCACGTGCAGCGCACATTCCGATGTCGCCGGTCGCTCGCACCGCAGCCCACCCGCGATCCCGCAACGACCAGGAGTTTCGACATGACGACGACCCTGCTGCCCGAGTCCGCGTACACCGGCGCGGCGCTCCCCACCCTGCTCGGCCAGTCCCCCGCCCACATCCCGGACGGCGCGGACGAGCCGCTCACCGTCACGCTCACCCTCAAGCTGACCGGCCCGGACGCGGCGAGCGCCGCCACCCGGCTGGTGCACGCGCTGGCCGATGCCGAGCCGCTGCGCGACACGATCTGGGACGGCGAGATCGCCACCCCGGCGCCCGCGCCCGCCGCCGTGTCGACGGTGACCCCGGTGGTCATCGACACGGTCAGCCGCACCGTCGACGTCGACGGCGCTGCGGTGCGCTTCACCCGCCGCGAGTTCGAGCTGCTGTTCTTCCTGGTCCGGCACGCCGGGGCGGCGTTCACCCGGCTGCAGCTGATGCGGGCGGTGTGGGGGCACGAGTTCAGCGGCGAGCGCACCGTCGACGTGCACGTGCGCCGGGTGCGGGCCAAGCTCGGCGCGCACGGCGCGGCACTGTCGACCGTGCACGGCTTCGGCTACCGGCTGGAGACCGGGGGCAGCATCGGCCTGCGCCGGGGAGCGGCAGCCTAGCGGCCTGCGCAGTAGGGTCTGTCGCCATGGCAGACGAGCAGAGCAAGAACGGTGCGCCGACCCCCGACACCGAGCCGGCCGACGACCTCAGCGTCACCCATCACCAGGTCGCCGGCCTGCGCTACACCGCCACCGCGGGCCGGATCGTGCTGCGCGGGGAGTCGCACACCGAGGACGCGTTCGACGGGCACCAGGCCAAGGCCGAGATGTTCGTGGTCGCGTACACGCTGGACGGGGCCGACCCGGGGACGCGGCCGGTGACGTTCGCCTTCAACGGGGGCCCCGGCTCGTCCAGCGTATGGCTCCACCTGGGCCTGCTCGGCCCGCGCCGGGTGGTGATGGGCGACGCGGGGGCGCTCACCGGCCCGCCGTACGGGCTGACCGACAACACCGAGACCCTGCTGCGCCACTCCGACCTGGTCTTCATCGACCCGGTGTCGACCGGCTACTCCCGGGCGGTCAAGGGCGGCAAGAGCAAGGACTACCACGGCTTCACCGGCGACGTGGAGAGCGTCGGCGAGCTGATCCGGCTCTGGACGTCCCGGCACGGGCGCTGGACCTCGCCGAAGTTCCTGTGCGGCGAGTCCTACGGCACGCTGCGCGCCGCGGCGCTGGCCCACCACCTGCAGGACCGGCACGGCATGTGGCTCAACGGCCTGATGCTCGTGTCCAGCGTGCTCAACATCGGCACCCTGGAGTTCCACCCGCACCTGGATCTGGCGTACCCGCTGTTCCTGCCGACGTATGCGGCCATCGCGCACTACCACGGCCTGCACGGCGACCGCCCGCTGCCCGAGGTGCTGGCCGAGGCGGAGGAGTTCGCCCAGCGCACCTACCCGTGGGCGCTGGAGCGGGGCGCGCGGCTGACCGAGGCCGAGCGCACCGCCGCGATCGGCACCCTGGCCCGCCTCAGCGGCCTCGACCCCGACTACGTGGACCGGGTGAACCTGCGCCCGGAGCACGTGCGCTACTTCACCGAGCTGCTGCGTTCGCGGCGGCGCACGGTCGGGCGGCTGGACGGGCGGTTCACCGGCTGGGACGCCGACTACGGCCGGGAGCACTGGACCAGCGACCCGTCCTTCGACGCGATCATGGGCCCGTACACCGCGGCGATCAACCACTACCTGCGCGGCGAGCTGGGCTTCCACAACGACCTGCCGTACCGGGCGATCAGCAGCGACGTGCACCCGTGGTCGTTCAAGGAGTTCGAGGGGCAGCACATCAACGTGGCCGACAAGCTGGCCGCCGCGATGCGCGCCAACCCGCACCTGCGGGTCCAGGTGGCCTGCGGCTACCACGACGGCGCGACGCCGTACTACGCCTCCGAGCACACGTTCGCGCACCTGGAGATCCCCGCCGAGCTGCGCGGCAACGTCGAGTTCAAGTACTACGAGGCCGGGCACATGATGTACGTGCACGAGCCGAGCCGGCTGGCGCAGTCGCAGCACCTGGCGGACTTCGTCACGGCTTGACATCGGGCGTGGTGTCGCCACGGCGAGGGTGATCGCGGATGGCACATTGGAGCCGTGGAGACTCTCGCGATCGTGGTCGTGTGCCTTCTCGCGGGCGGTGGGCTGGGCTGGCTCGCCGCCCGCGCGAGCACCGCGACCGAGACGGCCCGGCTGCAGGCGACCCTCGACGCCACCCAGGCCGGGGAGGCGCGGCTGGAGCAGGCGATGCGCGTGCTGTCGTTCGAGGCGACCGCGCAGTCGCAGGAGGCCGTGGCCCGCGCCGTGGCGCCCCTGCACGACACGCTGCGGCGCTACGAGCAGCGCGTCAACGAGATGGAGCACGACCGCGTCGACGCGTACGCCCAGCTGCGCGAGCAGGTCCGGGCCTCGGCCGAGGTGTCCGCGTCGCTGCGGATGGAGACGAGCCAGCTGGTCGCGGCGCTGCGCACCTCGCACGTCCGCGGCCGGTGGGGCGAGCACCAGCTGCGCCGCATCGTCGAGGCGGCCGGCATGCTGCGCCACTGCGACTTCGACGAGCAGGTCACCGCGCTGCGCGACGTGAGCGCCGACATCGCCGTGGTCCGCCCCGACCTGGTGGTACGCCTGCACGGCGGGCGCAGCGTGGTGGTCGACGCGAAGGTGCCGCTCGACGCGTACCTGACCGCGCTGGAGTCCCGCGACGAGCGCCAGCGCGACACGTACCTCGACGCGCACGCGCGTGCCCTCAAGTCACATGTGGACATCCTGGCCGGGCGGGCGTACTGGCAGGCGTTCGAGGCGACGCCCGAGTTCGTGGTGCTGTTCGTGCCCGCCGACCCGTTCCTGGACGCGGCGCTGCAGCGCGACCCGGCGCTGCTGGAGCACGCGTTCGCCCGCAACGTCGTGCTGGCCACGCCGTCGACGCTGGTGGCGCTGCTGCGTACGGTCGCCTACACCTGGCGCCAGGAGGCGCTGTCGCGCAACGCCCTGCAGATCCACGAACTCGCCAAGCAGCTCTACGCCCGGCTGGGCACGGTCAGCGGCCACCTCACCAAGCTCGGCTCGTCGCTAAGCGGGTCGGTCACGGCGTACAACGCCGCCATCGGCTCCCTCGAACAGCGCGTCCTGGTCACCGCCCGCCGCATGACCGAACTCGGCGTCACCGGCGACGACCTCCCCGAACAGAAGCCCCTCGACATCGCCCCCCGCCAGCCCCAAGCCCCCGAACTCCTATGAAAGGAAGGGCACCTTCTTATCGTTTTCCGTAGTAGAAGGTGCCCTTCTTAACGCTCACGGGTTCGGCCGGACAGGCGATCTGCGGAAAAGCGCCGCGGCCTAGGCTCCAGGAGTCGCCTGAGCCCGATGTGGAGAGCCGATGAGCGAGACCGGCCCGGTCGCCCGCCCGCGCCACCTGTACCGCAACCTGGTCGCCTGGTCCGCCGTGGCCGCGGTCGCGAGCGTGCTGCTCGGTGGGGTGCTGATGCGGACCTCGGACGGCGCTCCGGCGACCGCCCCGGCGGCGGCCGCGCCGAGCGCAGGCGCCGCCGAAGCGGACCTCTCGGCGGCGGCGCAGCTGGCGGCCATCCCGAGCGGCGTCGCGACCGTCCCGCCGAGCCCGGCCGCCACGCCGCCCGCCAAGCCCAGCACGAAGGCACCGCCCCGCCCGCCACGCAGCCCGTCCCCCGCGCCGAAGCCGGCCTGTACGCCATTCGGCACCGTCTCGGCGAACGTGCCGAAGCCCGACGGCTCCTTCACCTTCCGGGTGAGCGGGCTGGAGGAGAAGCCGGTGAAGTGGTGCCCGGGACAGCGCAGGCGGGTGCTCTGGGCCAGCTACGTGTACCAGCCGGACGGTTCGGCGAAGCTGTTCGCCTCGAAGGTGGGCTACCTGACCGAGGCGCAGCCGACGCTGGCGATGAAGCTGGTCACGGACCAGCCCGACTGCAAGGTGTCGTGGTACATCGTGGCCACCGACGCGGCGATCCCGAAGACCGTCCCGCCCGGCGGCCGCGCGTTCCACCGCGCGATCGGCCACAAGTGGGAGGACGAGCCGGAGCGCTGCTCCTGAGCGGCAAGCGCCGACCAGGAGACGTTAAGAAGGGCACCTTCCTCTACGGAAAACGATAAGAAGGTGCCCTTCCTTTTCTAGCGGGCGGCTTTCATGTCGCGCTTGAGTTCCTGGGGGAGGGAGAAGGTCAGGCGCTCCTGGACCGTGACGACCTCCTCGACGTCGGCGAAGCCGAGCTCGGCGAGGCGGGCCAGCACCTGGGTGACCAGCTCCTCGGGGACGCTCGCGCCGGAGGAGAGGCCGACCGTGGTGGCGTCCTCCAGCCAGGCGGGGTCGATCTCGTGGGCGAAGTCGATCAGGTGGCCCTGGCGGGCGCCGGCGTTCACGGCGACCTCGACCATGCGGACCGAGTTCGACGAGTTGCGGGAGCCGACGACCAGGATCACGTCGCAGTCGGGGGCGATCTGCTTCATGACCTGCTGGCGGTTCTGCGTGGCGTAGCAGATGTCGTCGCTGGGCGGCGACTGGAGCAGCGGGAGCTTCTCCTTGAGCCGGGCCACGGTCTCCATGGTCTCGTCCACGCTGAGCGTGGTCTGGGACAGCCAGACGACCTTGTTCGGGTCGCGGACGGTGACGTTGGCCACGCCCTCCGGGCCGTCGACGAGCTGGATGTGCTCGGGGGCCTCGCCGGAGGTGCCGATGACCTCCTCGTGGCCCTCGTGGCCGATGAGCAGGATGTCGTAGTCGTCGGCGGCGAAGCGGCGGGCCTCCTGGTGCACCTTGGTCACCAGCGGGCAGGTGGCGTCGATCGCCTTGAGGTTGCGCTCGCGGGCCTGGTCGTGCACCACCGGGGCGACGCCGTGCGCCGAGAAGATCACGGTCGAGCCCTCGGGGACCTCCTCGTTCTCCTCGACGAAGATCGCGCCCTTGGCCTGCAGCGTGCTCACCACGTGCTTGTTGTGCACGATCTCCTTGCGCACGTAGATCGGGGCGCCGTAGAGCTTCAGCGCCTCTTCGACGGTCTGCACGGCGCGGTCGACGCCGGCGCAGTAACCACGGGGCTTGGCGAGCAGAACACGCTTGCGAGGAGTCTCAACCACCAGACCATCGTACCGGCGGCCTATGGTGAGCCCTGTGACGGAGCAGAGCTCGGCGGAGCAGCCGTGGCCCGTAAGAGTGGTCAGCCAGAAGATCAGTGCCTGGATCGGGCGACTCGGGTGGATCTGGGTCGACGGACAGGTGGCGCAGCTCTCCCGGCGACCCGGCTCGCAGACGGTGTTCCTCACCCTGCGTGACCCGTCCGCCGACCTCAGCCTGACCGTCACCACGGGCCGCGAGGTGCTGGACCGGGGCGCGCCGGAGCTGTCCGAGGGCGCCCGCGTGATCGTGCACGCCAAGCCGGAGTGGTTCGCCCAGCGCGGCACGCTCAGCCTGCGCGCCGACGAGATCCGCCAGGTCGGCCTGGGCGAGCTGCTCGCCCGCCTGGAGCAGCTGAAGAAGCTGCTGCAGGCCGAGGGCCTGTTCGACCCGCGCCGCAAGCGGCGGCTGCCGTTCCTGCCGCAGCGCATCGGGCTGATCACGGCGCGGGCCAGCGCCGCCGAGCGCGACGTGCTCACCAACGCGCGCCGCCGCTGGCCGTCCGTGGACTTCCGGGTGATCCCGGTGACCGTCCAGGGGCCGACCGCGGTGCCGTCGATCATCGGCGCGCTGCAGCTGCTCGACGCCGACGAGAGCGTCGACGTGATCATCATGGCCCGCGGCGGCGGCTCCGTGGAGGACCTGCTGCCCTTCAGCGACGAGGCGCTGTGCCGGGCGGTGTTCGCCTGCCGTACGCCGGTGATCTCCGCGATCGGGCACGAACCGGATACGCCGCTCGTGGACTGGGTGGCCGACGTACGCGCGTCCACGCCGACCGACGCGGCCAAGCGGGTCGTCCCCGATCTGGGTGACGAGATCCGCCTCATCGAGCAGGCGCGCGGGCGGCTGACGCGAGCGGTGCGCCATCGGGTCGAGCGCGAGCAGCAGCGCCTCGACAGCCTGCGCAGCAGGCCCGCGCTGGCGAAGCCGTACCAGATGATCGAGACCCGGGCGACCGAGGTCACCGCCCTGCGTGACCGCGCCGCCCGCGCCCTCACCCACCGCCTGCACCGCGCCGAGGGCGACCTCACCCATACCCTGGCCCGCCTGCGCGCCCTGTCCCCCGCCGCCACCCTGGCCCGCGGCTACGCCATCGTGCAGCGCCCCGACGGCCACGTCGCCCGCGCCGCCACCGACGTCGCCCCCGGCGACCCCCTGCGCATCCGCCTCGCCGCAGGCGAACTGACCGCCACCGTCACCGACACCAAGGAGTGACCATGCCCGCCAAGCAGCCCGAGGCCCTCTCCTACGAGCAGGCCCGCGCCGAACTAGCCGAGGTGGTCCAGAAACTAGAATCCGGCGGCGGCACCCTCGAGGAATCCCTCGCCCTCTGGGAACGAGGCGAAAAACTAGCCCAAATCTGCCAGCACTGGCTCGACGGCGCCAAAGCCAAACTCGACGCCGCCACCCCCTGACCCCACCCCACCCCACCCCGCCACCCCCTCTCCCGTCGATCTTGCGTGAACTGTGGGTGCGACACGCCCATAACGGTCGTATCCCTAACACTTCGCGCAAGATCGACGCGATCTTGGCACCGCGGGATCAGCCGCGGGCGGCGATGCGGACGGCGAGGAGGGTGAGGAGGGCGCCGGTGACGGTGAGCAGGTCGGGGCGGCCGGCGGGGCCGGGGATCAGGGCGTCGATGCCGAGGGCGCCGAGGATCTGACCGGCGATCATGCCCAGGCCCAGCAGGAGTACGCCGATGCGGTGCACCACCGCCGCGGAGATCGCGATGAACACGATGCCGAGCGGGCCGCCGATGTAGAGCCAGGGCTCGGCGGGGAACGCGCCGGGCGGGCCGCCGCCGCGCAGCGCCGACTCGATCGCGAGCGCGACCAGCAGCCCGGCGCTGCCGACCGCGAAGTTGAGCAGGGTCGCGGGCCACGGCGAGCCCGCCGCGCGGGCCACCCGCCCGTTGACGCCCTGCTGCCAGGCGACCGCGACTCCGGCGAGCAGCGGCAGGGCGGCGAACCCGAGGGCGGCCGGATCGCCGAAGCTGTCCCCGACCGCGATCACCACCGCGACCACGCACAGCACGGCACCGATCAGGCGGTTGCGGGTCACCGGGTGCACCCCGCCCGGCCCCACCCCGAACCGGTCCACGGCCAGGCTCGACGCCGACTGCCCCGCGACCACCGCCACGATGAACACCGACACCCCGAGCAGCGGCACGGTCAGCCCCTGCGTCGTGACCAGGAACGCCCCGCAGGCCCCGCCGACGCACTGCCACCAGCGCAGCTCACCGGAGCGCAGCGCGGTCAGGATGCGCCGCGCGTTGCGGTGCATCCACGGCAGCGCCAGCAGCAACACCACGAGCCCGACCCCGAACGACACGGTCGCGGCGGCGATGCCGTCGCCGAGCTGCCGCCCCAGCTCGCCGTTGATCCGCGACTGCAGCGCCAGGCACACGCCACCGAGCACGGCCAGCCCGACGCCGAGGGCCTTCCCGGTGCCCGCGCTCACGCCGACCCCGCCAAGAAGATCTTCACGCGCCCACTCTGCCGCCCCGGCCGCCCCCGTCCCCGCGCCACCCCGCCAAGATCACGTCGATCTTGCGTGAACTGTTGGGGATATGACCGTTATAGGCGTGTCGCACCCACAGTTCACGCAAGATCGGCGCGGGAGGGGGGCGCGGCGGAGGGGCGCGGTCAGGCGAAGTCGATCTTGGAGTAGCCGGCGAGTTTTTCGAGGCGGTGGTAGGAGTCGATGACGCGGATGGTGCCGGATTTGGAGCGCATCACGATGGACTGGGTGTAGGCGCCGTTGTCGCGGTAGCGGACGCCGCGGAGGAGGTCGCCGGAGGTTACGCCGGTGGCTACGAAGAAGACGTTTTCGCCGGTGACGAGGTCGTCGGTGGTGAGGACGCGGTCGAGGTCGTGGCCGGCGGCGAGGGCCTTTTCGCGTTCTGCGTCGTCGCGGGGCCAGAGGCGGCCCTGCATGACGCCGCCGATGCACTTGAGGGCGCAGGCGGCGGTGATGCCTTCGGGGGTGCCGCCGATGCCCATGAGGACGTCTACGTCCGATTGTTCGCGGGCGGCGGAGATGGCGCCGGCGATGTCGCCGTCGGAGATGAAGTTGATGCGGGCGCCCGCCTCGCGGACCTCGCGGACCAGGTCGGCGTGGCGGGGGCGGTCGAGGATGCAGACGGTCAGGTCGGAGACGCGTACGCGCTTGGCCTTGGCGATGCGGCGCAGGTTCTCGGTCCAGCCTGCGGTGATGTCGACGACGTCGGCCGCCTCGGGGCCGACGACCAGCTTCTCCATGTAGAAGACGGCGCTCGGGTCGAACATCGCGCCGCGCTCGGCGACCGCGAGCACGGCCAGCGCGTTGGGCATACCCTTGCTCATCAGGGTGGTGCCGTCGATCGGGTCGACGGCCACGTCGACCTCGGGGCCGCTGCCGTCGCCGACGCGCTCGCCGTTGAAGAGCATCGGCGCGTTGTCCTTCTCGCCCTCGCCGATGACCACGGTGCCGGCCATGGGCAGCGAGTTGATCAGCTTGCGCATGGCGTCGACGGCCGCGCCGTCGCCGCCCTCCTTGTCGCCTCGCCCCACCCAGCGACCCGCGGCCATGGCCGCCGCCTCGGTCACCCGGACGAGGTCCAGCGCGAGGTTCCGGTCGAGATCCTGCGGAGTACGGGTCGCCATGCTGCTCCTCCTACGAATCGGCCTGTTGGCATCCTGTCATGCCGCGGCCTGAACGCACGTTCGGGTCACCGTTTGCCGATCCTGTCCGCCCAGGTCCCCGGGTGCGGTGTGACCTGTGACATCGGTCAAGATGGTGTACGTGAGCGCAGTGGAGAACGAGCAGGCGCAGGTGCCGCAGTCGGGTGGGCGTACCCCGAAGGACATGGCGCTGTCCCTCGGTGTCCTGCTCATCCCCCTGTTGCTGATCGTGCTGGGCTACCGCCTGTTCTACGGCTGGGACGCCGCGGTGACCGTGGACCCGGCCCACGCGATCGAGAGCGCGGGCCGTGCGTCGCTCGCGCCGCTGCCCGGCACCGCACCCGACGGCTGGCAGACGGTCACCGCGAAGTACGGCGACGGCGTGCTGCGCATCGGCTACCTGGACCCGGACGGCAAGGGCGCGCAGCTGGTGCAGTCCCGCGCGGGCGCGCAGGCCCTGCTCGCCGCCGAACTGGACGGCAAGGCGCAGGCCGACGGCGAGACGGTCGTCGGGGCGGTCACCTGGCAGCGCTACCTCGGGCCGGAGGGGCGGACCGCCCTGCTGCGCACCGCGGGCAACACCGCCACGCTGCTGGTCGGCAAGGACGCCGACCTGACCGCGCTGGCCGCCGCCGTCACCCGCTGAGACCCGCCCACCACCTGCGCCCCGGGCCACCGCGATCGCCCGTCGAGCCGGTCCGGCGCAACCGGACTGTCAGGTATCCGCACCACTTCTGCCTCGGTGGGCGAGCCCGAACCGGATGATCCGGCCAAAGCCTCGGCCGGACAGGCCGACGCCCGGTGGTCGCGGCGCGGGCTACGGTGAGACCCGCCGCGCGGTCGTGAATGGAGCCCCGGCACATCTGCGTACCGAGGACTTCGATGACTTCTCCCGCCGCCCAGGACGCGCCGCGCCCGGGTGCCACCCGCAGGCGCAGGGACGCGGCCGTGGCCGCCGGGCTCGCGCTGCTGGCCCTGCTCACCTGTGCGGCGGCGACGCGGCGCGCGTCGCTGACCACCGCGCAGGCGACGGTCGTCGCCGGGGACCTGCGCGCGATGTACGAGCGCATTCAGGGCTCGGTCGAGCAGCGCACCGCGGCCCTGCTGCTGGCGCACGTGGCCCGGCAGGAGCCGATCCGCGCGTGCATGGCCTCGTCCGGTTTCGAGTACGCGTTCGCGCCGTTCGGAGACCCGTTCGGGGGCCGGACCCGGCTGCTGCTGCCGGCCGAGGTGTCCGCGGTCGTCGACCCGGGCGCGGAGGAGGCGCTCAAGCTCGTCCCACAGACGATCGAGCCGGTGGAGGTCGTGCCCGTGGCACACCCCGCCTCCTACGAGAAGCTGTCCGCGGCCAAGCGCCGCCTCTACGACGACACGGTGCTGATGTGCGAGCCGCCGATCGAGGACCAGCCCACCGACACGATCGCGCCCGCGCTCAGCGGTGACCTGGACGCCGACTTCCTGGCGATGCTGCGCCGTGTCGGCGACGACCAGGAGGTCGCCGCCCGGATGGAGTTCTACGCCTCCTGCATGGGCCAGCGCGGCTACCCGGTGCACACGGTCGGCGAGCTCTTCGCCGCGGTCACCGCGAAGTTCCACGACGACTCCGGGGTGCCGCTGCGGCCCGAGTCCTCGCTGATGCCGCTGGCCAAGGCGTACCAGCAGGACGCGGTGCGGGCTGACGGCGAGTGCCGCACCCCGGCCTGGACCGCCGCGATGACGCTGGCCCGGGGCGAGCTGGCCGCGTTCGCGCGGGAGCACGCGACACAGCTGGCGGCGCTGGACGCCGAGTGGGCGGGCCTGGCCGGCCGCGCCGCCGAGGCCCGGGCCGAGCTGGCCTGAACCCCGGCGCACGCCGCCACCTCGTCACGCGCTCCCCCGGCACGGCTCAGGCGTCGCGGTACTTCGCGGCGGCGTCGGCGAGGGTCGTGTCCAGCGGGGTCGGCGCCAGCCCGAAGGTGCGCTCGGTGACCGACGAGTCGAGCGCGAACGGCTTCGCGAACTGGTAGTACGTCGACCGCAGCTCCTTGACCAGCGGCGAGAACAGGCCCATCGCCCACAGCAGCGGATACGGGATGCGGCTCAGCCGTGGTCGGGGTAGCCCGATCAGCTCGTGGGCGCGCTCGGCCGCCGCCCGCGCCGACATCGCCGGCGGGGTCGGCACCAGCCAGGCCCGTCCCCAGGCCCGCTCGTCGGTGGCGAGCACGACCAGCGTGCGGGCCAGGTCGCCGATGGCGGTCCAGCTGTGCGGCGCGTCGGGGTCGCCGACCACGTACGCCGTCTTCCCCTTGGCGGTGCGGGACAGCACGGTCTGGCCGAGGATCCCGTTGACCTCGTAGCCGACGTAGTCGGAGGCGCGGGCCTCGGTGGCGCGGATCCGGCCGGCCCGGTGCGCGGCCAGCGCGTCCTCCCACATCTGGGCGCGTACCCGCAGCTTGGGGTTGGTCGCGGCGAGCGGGGTGGCCTCCGTGATCGGGCCGTCGACGGGGCCGTAGCCGTACAGGTTGCCCGCGGTGACCAGCACCGCGCCGGAGATCTCGGCGGCGTGCAGCAGCGACGCGGCCAGCGGCGGCCAGTCGGTGAGCCAGCGGTGGTACGCCGGGTTGGCGCAGTTGTAGAGGGCGGTCGCGCCCGTGCACAGCTCAGCGAGCCGGGCGGCGTCGGTGGCGTCCGCGGCGACCGGTTCGATGCCCGGCGCCTGCGGTCCGGTGCCGCGGCGGGTCACGATCCTGACCTGCTCGCCCCGCTCGGCCAGCAGCAGTGCGGTGGCGGTGCCGACGGGGCCTGCGCCGACGATGACGTGCATGTCCAGTCTCCCCAGATCTGCGATGCAATTCGAGAGCGACGCTCTCTGTTAGGAACAGTGAACACGCCGTCTCCCGATATTGTCAAGAGCACTGCTCTCGTTTTGTTGTTATGCTCTCCGGCATGACCGCCAAGAGCATCCGCGCCCGCGTACGCGACGAGCTGACCAGCGAGATCAAGGCCATCGCCCGGCGCCAGCTCGCCACCGAGGGGGCCAACCTGTCGCTGCGCGCCGTCGCCCGCGAGCTGGGCATGGTCTCGTCAGCGGTCTACCGCTACTTCCCCAGCCGCGACGACCTGCTCACCGCGCTGATCATCGACTGCTACGACGAGCTGGGCGCGGCCGCCGAGGCCGCCGAATCGGTCGTGGACCGCGCCGACCTGCTGGGGCGCTGGCTCGCCGCCGGGCACGGCATCCGCGACTGGGCGCTGGCCAACCCCGCCGAGTACGCGCTGATCTACGGCTCGCCGGTGCCCGGCTACCAAGCACCGCAGGCCACCGTCGGCCCGGCCGCGCGCACCACCGATCTGATCCTCACCATGCTCGCCGACGGCGTGGCGGCGGGCACCGTCGCCGTCCCCGCCGCGGGGACCGGCGACCCGCCGCTGTCGCCCGTGCTCGCCGCCGACTTGGACCGCATCGCCGCGCTGGCCTGCCCGACCGTCCCGCGCGAGCTGCTGGCCCGGGGCGCCACGGCCTGGGTCCAGCTCTTCGGCGCGCTCACCTTCGAGCTGTTCGGGCGCTTCCAGAACATGATCGAGGAGGGCCGCCGCGACTTCTTCGACCGCCAGCTGCGGGTGATGGCGGCGTACGTCGGGCTGCGGTGACGGGTGCCGCATTGCCCGGCCGTCGCGCGCCCGCCACACTATGCGGGTGATCGTCGTAGCCGGAGAGAACGTCGTGGACCTCGTCCCCGCCGGGGAGGGTCTGCTGCGCGCCGCGCTGGGCGGCGGGCCGGCCAACACCGCCATCGCGGCGGCCCGGCTCGGCGCGCCGGTGGCGATGGCCGCCCGGCTGGGGCGTGACTCGTTCGGCACCGCGTTCCGCAACCGGCTCACCTCGTCCGGCGTGGACACCCGCTACCTGGTGGACACCGCGCAGCCGTCGGCGCTGGCGCTGGCCACCGTGGGCGCGGACGGCGAGGCGCTGTACGACTTCTGGCTGGCCGGGGCGGCCGACTTCGGCTGGCGCGAGCGCGAGCTGCCCGACCTGCCGGACGGCAGCACCATCCACATCGGCTCGCTGGCCGCGTTCCTGCCGCCCGGCGCGGACACGCTGGAGCGCTGGGCGGTGCGCCACCGCGACCGGTGCACCATCGCCTTCGACCCCAACGTGCGCGGCGTCGCGCTGGCCCGGCCCGATTCGCTGGTGCGGCTGGAGCGCCTGGTGGAGCTCTCCCATCTGGTACGCGCCAGCGAGGGCGACCTGGCGCACGCGTACCCCCACGTGCCCCCGATGGAGACCGCGCGCCGCTGGCTGAAGGCAGGCCCGCGCCTGCTGGTGCTGACCCACGGCGACGCCGGCGCCACCGCGATGACCGCCGACACCGAGGTCGACGTGGCCGCCCCGGCGATCTCGATGATCGACACCATCGGCGCGGGCGACACCGCGATGGGCGCCCTGCTGGCCTGGCTGCACGACGCGGGCCGCCTGCGCGACCAGCTCAGCCGCGAGCTGGCCCCCGAGACGCTGCGCCTGATGCTGCGCCACCTCTGCGACGCCGCCGCCCTCACCTGCACCCGCCCCGGCGCCGACCCGCCCACCCTCGACGAACTCCGCGCCTTCCAGCTCGTCTGACCCGACCCCGCCGCCCGCGGCCCGGCCCGGCGCGGCCCCGCGCGGCGTCAAGATCGCTCAACTTGCCTGGCACATGGGCGAAAGCGCGCCCAAGATACGCCCGTTTGCCAGGCAAGTCGGACGATCAAGGCCGTGGGGCCGCGGGCGGGGCCGGATCAGGGCACGTCCTCGGAGGAGTGGCCGGGGAAGAGGTGGGCGGACGGGTCGATGACGATCGCGGCGTTGTTGACGGCGGTGGCGGCCTCGCCGAAGCCGGTGGCGATCAGCCGGACCTTGCCCGGGTACTCCACGATGTCGCCGGCGGCGAAGACGCGCGGCAGGTTGGTGAGCATCGTCGAGTCGACGGTGATGTGCCGCTTGTCCAGGGCCAGGCCCCACAGCGCGAGCGGGCCGAGGTCGGCGGTGAAGCCGAGCGCCGCCACCACCACGTCGGCCGGGATCTCCTCGGTGCCGTTCAGCTCGACCGACTCGACCCGGTCGCTGCCCAGGATCTTGGTGACCTGGCTGTTGACCTCGATGCGCACCGGCAGCGACTGAACCCGCGCCACGGTGGACGCGTGCGCCCGGAACTTGTCCCGCCGGTGCACCAGGGTGACGCTCGCGGCGAGCCCGGCCAGCGCCAGCGCCCAGTCGAACGCGGAGTCGCCGCCGCCCACGATGACCACGTGCTTGCCGGCCAGCACGGTCGGGTCGGGCACGAAGAACATGATGCCGGTGCCGGTGAAGCCGTTCGCGGCGGGCAGCGGGCGCGGCGTGAACGAGCCCAGGCCGCCGGTGATGATGACCGCGCCGCAGCGCACCTCGGTGCCGTCGCCGAGGCCGAGCACCGGCTTGCCGTCGTCGTAGGCGAGCGTCGCGGCCTGCACGCCGAGCCGGTAGTCGGGGCTGAAGGCGCCGGCCTGAGCGACCAGGTTCGCGATCAGCTCGCGCCCGCGGATCGCCGGGAACCCGGCCACGTCGAAGATCATCTTCTCCGGGTACATGGCGGTCACCTGACCGCCCGCCTCGGGCAACGCGTCCACGACCATGGTGCGCAGCCCGCGGAACCCGGCGTAGTACGCGGCGAACAGACCCGTCGGGCCCGCTCCGATGATCGCCACATCGACATCGCTCATGTGGTGAACCTAGCCGCGAGGGCCGGTCTCCTCAATGGCCGCGCGAATATCGGGAACGAAGTGCGACACCTGCGTGTAGACGCCCGGATACGCCGCGCGGCCGCAGCCGACCCCCCAGCTCACGATGCCGACCTGCACCCAGCGCCCGCCGTCGCGGCGCAGCAGCGGCCCGCCCGAGTCGCCCTGGCAGCTGTCCCTGCCGCCGCGCCGCAGGTCGCCCGCGCAGATCATGTCGGCGTCGGTGAAGCCGTAACCGCGCGAGCGGTAGATCTGCCCGCAGGTGCCGTCGCCGACGAACGGGACCTGCACCTTGCGCAGGTGGCGCTGCTGCGCCCGGGAACCCTCGCGGGTGGCGCCCCAGCCGACCGCGGTCAGCGTGCCGCCGTCCAGCGCACCGTTCGCGGGCAGCGCGACCGTGGGCAGGTCCAGCGCCCGGGACAGCCCGATCACGGCCCAGTCGTCGCCCGAGGTCACGTCGGAGAAGCCGCGCGCCCGCCACACCCGGCTGCTGCGCACCTCGTAGGTGCGGTCCGAGCCGAGGTCCGCCGAGCCGGCGGTGACCGTGATGGACGAGGTCGCCCCACTGCGGCCGACGCAGTGCGCGGCGGTGAGGACGTACTGCGGCCGGATCAGGGTGCCCGCGCAGCCGTTGTCCAGGCGCACCAGCCAGGGAAACTCCCCGGCGGCGGCGCGCACCCCGCCGACGACCTCGGCCCGCGGGGGCTCCGGCTCGACGGCCGCGGCAGGCGACACCGCGGACAGTGCCGCCACCGCCGCACCCAGGACCAGCATGATCGCCCGCACAGCACCCTCCCCGTCGACCGGTGCTGCCGATACTATCCGTTCTGGGTGGTTTGTCCGTTAACTTCTGGAAGCTCCTCGCCGGGCTGCCGCGCTCTCGCCCTTGCGGGCCACCGGCACGTGCTCACCGGCCTGGGCCAGGCCGAAGCGCGGCATGTTGCCGTAGAGGGTCTCGTAACGGCCCGCACTGACCAGGTAGGTCTCGTGCCAGATGCCGACGTCGCCGTTGCCGCCGACGAGCTTGTTGAACGCGCGCCACGCCGGGTGGTGTGGCAGCGACGCGTCCTTCGCGAACGCCTCCAGCTGCTCGACGCTGCGCCAGTACTGGATGGTGACCGGGCCGCTCGCCGTGATCGCGTACTGCGCGGCGAGCAGGCCCAGCTCCGGACGCTGGAACAGGACCTTCAGCATGCGCGGCATGGCGGTGAACGCGCCCCACCACTTGTGGATCTTCCACGGCTTGTTGAAGCGCATGCCGATCAGGAAGACCACGAAATCGCCCTCGATGTGCGCCGACATGCGGCCCGGGATCACGGTTGCCACGACTTCCCCCTCGTCCTTCACTGGATAGCATCACTATCCACTATCCAGTGGGTATCGTCAACGGCGATGAAGATTTCAGAGCTGAGCCGGGCGAGCGGCGTGCCGCTGCCCACGGTCAAGTACTACCTGCGTGAGGGCCTGCTCCCGGCGGGCCGCCCGCTGGGCCGCAACCAGGCCGACTATGACGAGGCACACCTGCGGCGGCTGCGCCTGATCCGGGCGCTGATCGACGTCGGCGGCCTCAGCGTGGCCGGCGTACGGCAGGTGCTCGGCGCGGTCGACGACGCCGTGGTGCCCGGACACCACCTGCTGGGGACCGCGCACGAGGCGATCGCGGGGGTGTCCCGCGCGGACCGGAGCACCGCGGGCTGGCTGGCGGCGCGCGCCGAGGCCGCCCGGGTGGTGGCCGCGCGCGGCTGGCGGGTGCACGAGCGGGCGCACGCGCTCGACCAGCTCGCCGACGCCATCGCCGCGCTGCGCGAGCTGGGTCAGGAGGACATGCTGACGATGCTCGACGGGTACGCCGAGGCGACCGAGCGGCTCGCCCGGCAGGAGGTCGGCCTGGTGCTGGCCCGGGGCGACCGGGCCGCGATGGTGGAGGGCGTGGTGACCGGCACCGTGCTCGGCGAGGCGATGCTCACCGCGCTGCGGCGGCTCGCGCAGGAGCACACCAGCGCCACCACGGCACCCTGACCGGCGTCAGTACCAGCCCTTCTCCTCGGAGTGCGCCCACGCGCCGCACGGGGTCTTGTGGCGGTTCTTGATGTAGCCCAGCCCCCACTTGATCTGGGTGACCGGGTTGGTGCGCCAGTCGTCGGCGATGCTCGCCATCTTGTCGCCGGGCAGCGCCTGCGGGATGCCGTACGCGCCGGAGCTCTTGTTCTCGGCCTTGTGGTTCCACCCGGACTCGCGGGTCCACAGCTTGTTCAGGCAGGCCATCTGGGTGAGATCCATGCCGGCCTCCAGCACCAGCGCGCACCCGATGGCCCGGTTGCCGCTGAACTCGCTGCAGCTCTTGGGGATCGGCCCGAAGTTGACGGTGCGGTTGGCGCCGCGGCGGCTGGCCTCGCGGTCCACCGCGGCGGCGCGGGCGGCGGCGGCCTTGGCCTCGATCGCGGCCCGGTCCTGCGCCTCCTTGAGCAGCTCCTGCTGCTGCAGGGTGAGCGCGGCCGACTCGGCGTGGGCGACGATCTGGGCCTGGTGCCCGGCGGCGATGCTGTCCTGCTGCCACCGCGCGCCGTCGTCCAGGCGGAACGCGCCGGCCACCCCGCCGACCAGGGTCAGGACGGCGACGGCGCGGATGGCGTAGCGCGTGGTCGCGGGGCGGGCGCGACGGTGCGCGCGGCGTTGCCGGGACACGGGGGATCCTCTCGGCGGTGGGGGTTCCGGCCGGAGCACCCGCGGTCCTCGGGCGCGCCACCAGGGGCTGCGCACCTACGGGTCCTGCTCCGTTCGCCCGCCCGGGGGTCGGGGGTGGACGGTCCGGGAGCGCTCGTGCCGGGCGCCGCAGCGGTCCCGTCCAGGAAGCCGCGGCGCGGAGCGCTCGATCCCACCTTTACGCAGTGGACCGGGGCTTGTCGTCGTCCGGACGGGCGACTGTGGCCCCGATCACACCGCAAAAACCCGCTAATCGGGTCTAATCACTCCTCCAGGAGGTCGGTAACCACTTCGGCGATGGCGGAACGCTCGGAACGGGTGAGGGTCACGTGCGCGAAGAGCGGATGCCCCTTCAGCGTCTCGATGACCGCGGTGATGCCGTCGTGCTTGCCCACCCGCAGGTTGTCCCGCTGCGCCACGTCGTGGGTGAGCACCACCCGCGACCCGGCGCCGATCCGCGACAGCACGGTCAGCAGCACGCCACGTTCCAGCGACTGCGCCTCGTCCACGATCACGAACGCGTCGTGCAGGCTGCGGCCGCGGATGTGGGTCAGCGGCAGCACCTCGAGCATGCCGCGGTGCAGCACCTCGTCGCGTACGTTGTCGTGCACCAGGGCGCCGAGCGTGTCGAACACCGCCTGCGCCCAGGGCGACATCTTCTCCGCCTCGCTGCCGGGCAGGTAGCCCAGCTCCTGGCCGCCGACGGCGTAGAGCGGGCGGAACACGATGACCTTCTTGTGCCTGCCGCGCTCCATCACCTGCTCCAGGCCCGCGCACAGGGCCAGCGCCGACTTGCCGGTGCCGGCCCGGCCGCCCAGCGAGACGATGCCGATGCTGTCGTCCAGCAGCAGGTCCAGCGCGATGCGCTGCTCCGCCGAGCGCCCGCGCAGGCCGAACGCCTCCCGGTCGCCGCGGACCAGCTTCACCGTCTTGTCGGTGTGCACCCGCCCCAGCGCCGAGCCGCGGCCCGCGTGCAGGATGAGTCCGGTGTGGACGGGCAGCCCGGCCGCCTCGTCCAGGTCGATGCCCTCGCCGGCGTAGAGCGCGGCCATGTCGGCGTCCGGCAGGTCCACCTCGGCCAGGCCGGACCACGTCGGGTCCACCGCCTGGTCATGGCGGTACTCGTCGGCGGCCAGACCCACCGCGGCGGCCTTCACCCGCAGCGGCATGTCCTTGCTGACCAGGGTCACCAGCTGACCGTCGGCCGCCAGACCCAGCGCCACGGACAGGATCCGCGCGTCGTTGGTGTCGTTGCGGAAACCGCTGGGCAGCAGCTGCGGATCGGTGTGGTTCAGCTCCACCCGCAGCGTTCCGCCGGAGTCGTTCACCGGCAGTGGTACGTCCAGCCTCCCGTGCCGTACCCGCAGGTCGTCGAGCAGCCGCAGGGACTGCCTGGCGAACCAGCCGAGTTCCGGGTGATGCCGCTTGCCCTCCAGCTCGGAGATGACCACGAGCGGCAGCACGACGTTGTGCTCGGAGAACCGGCGGATCGCAGCAGGATCGGCCAGCAGCACGGAGGTGTCGAGTACGTACGTTCGTATCGGGACATCGACCATGACTCACGCTAACCGCAGAAAACCCGTTTGGCCAGCATGTCTTTAGCATGTGCCAGACGATCCGCCGATACGGCCATCACCCACTCGGATGATGCCCGAGCGTGGTCATCCGAGTGGGTGCTGCTCACCGTGCGTAGATGAGATCAGTACCAGTTGTTGTCCTGGAAGTGATTCCAGGCTCCGGCGGGGGTGTCGTAGCGGTTCTTGATGTAGTCCAGGCCCCACTTGATCTGAGTGGCCGGATTGGTCCGCCAGTCGTCGCCGAACTTCGCCATCTTGTCGCCGGGCAGCGCCTGCGGGATGCCGTACGCGCCGGAGCCGGAGTTCTCGGCCCTGTGGTTCCAGCCGCTCTCGTGGTCCCACAGCTTCACCAGCGGGCTCATCTGGCTGTACGCGAACCCGAAGCTCGGCAGCAGCCTGCACGCGACCAGCTGGTTGCCCGAGTAGCTCTTGCACGAGGTCGGCGTGGCGGTCGTACGCGTCACGGTCGGCTTCGCCGAGGGCGTCGCCTTCTCGGCGCGGCGGGCGGCCGTGGCGCTCGGGCTCGGACCGGCCGTCGGCGACGCGCTGACACTCGGCGAGGGCGTGGCGCGGTCGTAGGCGCGGTTGGCGGCGGCCGCGGCGGCCTCGCGGGCGGCCAGGTCGGTGGCGGGTGTCTGCGGCCCGGTGTCCGCGACGGCGTACGCCGCGGCGCCGAGCACACCGGCGCACAGCACGCCCAAGGCGATCTTTCGGGAGTGGACGGCCAGCAGGCGCGCCAGCGGGTGACGGCGGCGCGGCAGGGCATGACGGGGTGTCGACACGAGTCGGTCCCTTCGTTGGGGGGTGCAGCACCTTGGGGGAGCAAAGGTGCTGGTCAGGGACCCTGCCGTTTATTCCGGCGCGGTGCCAACTCCACCACGCGGATCGTGAAACAGGTCACCATCCCAACGTGAGCGCAGGTCAGAAGGCGGGAAAATCGGACGTCGGCGATCGACGGGTCAGGCACCGAACCGGCGCTGGCGTCCCGCGTACGCCCGCAGCGCACGCAGGAAGTCCACGTGCCGGAAGTCCGGCCAGTTCAGCTCGCAGAAGTAGAACTCCGAGTGGGCCGACTGCCACAGCAGGAAGCCGGACAGCCGCTGCTCGCCGCTGGTCCGGATGATCAGATCCGGGTCGGGCTGGCCGCGCGTGTAGAGGTGCTCGGCGATGTGCTCGACGTCGAGCCGCTCGGCCACCTCCTCCAGCGTCGAGCCCGCCTTGACGTGCTCCTGCAGCAGCGAGCGGACCGCGTCGGCGATCTCCCGGCGGCCGGTGTAGCCGACCGCGAAGTTGACGTTCGCGCCGCCGTGGCGGCCGGCCGTGCGCTCCTGCGCGGCCTTCAGCGCCGCCGCCGGCTCGGCGGGCAGCAGGTCCAGCGCGCCGACCATGCGCAACTGCCAGGGGTTGCCGTCCTCGGCCAGCTCGGTGGCCAGGTCCACGATGATCTGCACCAGCGGATCCAGCTCCACGGCCGGGCGGCGCAGGTTGTCGGTGGCCAGCAGGTAGAGCGTGACGTGCTCGATGCCCGCCTCGTCGCACCAGCTGAGCAGCTCCTTGATGCGCGCCGCGCCCACCCGGTGGCCGTCGTTGGGGTCGACGTAGCCCATCTCGCGGGCCCAGCGCCGGTTGCCGTCGGTGACCACGCCGACATGACGTGGCCGCGGCTGATCGGCCAGCAACGCCTTCAGGCGGCGTTCGTACACGGAGTAGACGAGGTCGCGGAGTTTCATCCTGGGCAGCCTAACGCCGCTGGCGCGGATCAGCGCGGCTGCCAGGCGTCCGGGATCGTGGTGAGATCACGGACCGCCTCCGGCAGCTGACCGGTGACGGCCTGGGCCAGGGTCACCTCGTCGACGACGTTGCGCACCGCCGAGCGCACCGCGACCCACACCAGCGGCAGGTGGCTGGCGGTGCCGGTGTAGCTGGTCTGCTCGGGCCGGTGCCCGCGTACGCCCGCCAGCGGCCCGTCGACGGCGCGCAGCACCATGCCGATGGTGACCTCGGAGGGCGGCAGGCTGAGGCTGTAACCACCGTCGGCGCCGCGCACGGCGTGGATGACGCCGCTGCGCCGCAGGTCCGCCAGCACCGCCTCCAGGAACTTGCGCGGCAGGCCCTGGGCGTCGGCGAGGGCCTGCGCCGAGATGGTGTTCGGGTACGCGTTCGCCAGCTCAAGGGAAGCCCGGACCGCGTAGTCGCCTCTAGCCGAGATCTGCACACCCCCATGATGCCCGCAGCCCCACCCCCCGTGTTAACGGGTGGCGGGGCTGCGGGCATCACGGCGCTTCAAGATCGCGTCGATCTTGCGCGAACTGTTAGGGATTTGCCCGGTTCAGGCGTGTCGTCCCCACAGTTCACGCAAGATCGGCGCGTTACTCCGTCACGCCGAGGCGGGACTTGAGGGCGTCGAGTTCGGCCCAGAGGACGGCGGGGAGCTTGTCGCCGAACTTTTCGAACCACTCGGTGATCTGCGGGATCTCGGCGGCCCACTCGTCGTTGCGGACCTCGAGGGCCAGTTCGACGTCGGACGCGGGCTGCTCCAGGCCGGACAGGTCCAGGTCCTCGGCGCGGGGCACGAAGCCGACGGGGGTCTCGACCGCACCGGCCTCGCCCTCCAGGCGCTCCACGACCCACTTCAGGACGCGGGAGTTCTCGCCGAATCCGGGCCACAGGAAGCGGCCGTCGTCACCGCGGCGGAACCAGTTGACGTAGAAGATGGCGGGCAGCTTGTCGGCGTTGCCGTCGGCACCCTTGCCCATCGCGATCCAGTGCCGGAAGTAGTCGCCGGCGTGGTAGCCGATGAACGGCAGCATCGCCATCGGGTCGCGGCGCACCACGCCGACCTGGCCCACCGCGGCGGCCGTGGTCTCGCTGGACAGGGTCGCGCCCTGGAACACGCCGTGCACCCAGTCGCGGGCCTGGCTGACCAGCGGGATCGTGGTCTTGCGGCGGCCACCGAACAGGATCGCCGAGATCGGCACGCCCTTCGGGTCCTCGTACTCCGGCGCGAGGATCGGGCACTGCGTGATCGGGGTGCAGAAGCGCGAGTTCGGGTGGCTGGAGACCTGGTCGGAGTCCGGGGTCCAGTCGTTGCCGTGCCAGTCGGTCAGGTGGGCCGGGGGCTCGCCCATGCCCTCCCACCAGATGTCTCCGTCGTCGGTGCGCGCGACGTTGGTGAACAGCGAGTTGCCCGCGGCGAGCGTACGCATCGCGTTCGGGTTGGTCTTCCAGTCGGTGCCGGGAGCGACGCCGAACAGGCCGTACTCCGGGTTGACCGCGTACAGGCGGCCGTCGTCACCGAAGCGCATCCAGGCGATGTCGTCGCCCAGGGTCTCGACCTTCCAGCCCGGGATGGTCGGCTCCAGCATGGCGAGGTTGGTCTTGCCGCAGGCCGACGGGAACGCGGCCGCGATGTAGTGCACCTTGCCGGCCGGGCTGGTCAGCTTGAGGATCAGCATGTGCTCGGCGAGCCAGCCCTCGTCGCGGCCCATCACGCTGGCGATGCGCAGCGAGTAGCACTTCTTGCCCAGCAGGGAGTTGCCGCCGTAGCCGGAGCCGAACGACCAGATCTCCCGGGTCTCCGGGAAGTGGGAGATGTACTTGGTGGTCGAGCACGGCCACGCGACGTCGGCCTGGCCCGGCTCCAGCGGGGCGCCGACCGAGTGCAGCGCCGGCACGAACTCGGCGTCCTCGCCCATCGCCGCGAGCACCTTGGTGCCCATCCGGGTCATGATCCGCATGCTGGCCACGACGTACGCCGAGTCGGTGATCTCGACGCCGAACATCGGGTTCTCCGCGTCGAGCGGGCCCATGCAGAACGGGATGACGTACATGGTCCGGCCGCGCATGCAGCCCCGGTACAGCTCGGTCATGAGCTGCTTCATCTCGGCCGGGGCCATCCAGTTGTTGGTCGGGCCGGCGTCGGCCTCGTCCACGGAGCAGATGAAGGTGCGCTCCTCGACGCGCGCCACGTCCGACGGGTCGGTGCGCGCCCAGAAGGAGTTCGGCCGCTTCACCGGGTCCAGCCGGACCAGGCTGCCCGCGGTGACGAGCTCGGCGGTGAGGCGCTGCCACTCGTCCTCGGAGCCGTCGCACCACACGATGCTGTCCGGCGTGGTGAGCTCGGCGACTTGGCGCACCCACGCGAGCAGCTTGGGGTGCGAGGTCGGATGCTGGTCAAGCCCTGCGGTGACTGCCGGCGCGGTCATGGAGTTCTCCTCGTGGTCGTCTTTGACCGACGGATACGACTGACGACGGCCGGGTGGCCGCGAGTCGTCCGGGATGTGGCCTCAGACTAAGCCCGGTTTGTTGCCTGAGACCCCTCCCGCCTTGTGAATAAGTGCACAAGCGTCGGTCCGACTGCGTCTTCGCGCACGATTCTTCGGTCGTTCGCGCACGATTCCGCAAATCTGCTTTTGGATCTTGCTACGTTCGCGTCGCGCGACGGCCCTGACGCGTGCGAGCCCGATCACTCTCCTACCCATACCCGCGGCGGGCTCGGGCGAACGCGGCTATCGCGACTTCATCACGGATTGGGCATATTCCGCAAATCGGGCGATTGGGTTAACGTCCCTAGCAGCCGGCGAAACCGTGACAGTCCCCCCGGAGGCCGCTGTGACCAGTGGGTTCGACCCTGCCCAGGATCAGTTCAGCGAACCGCAGAGCGATCCACAACTCATCTCACTCGTGCGAGGCGGTGACACCGACGCGTTCGGGCTGCTCTACGAACGGCATCTGGAGTCCGCGCGGCGGCTGGCCCGCGTGCTCAGCGACGGGCACGCCGACGCCGACGACCTGATCGCCGACAGCTTCGCCAAGGTCTTCGCCGTGCTGCGCAGCGGGGGCGGCCCGGACACCGCGTTCCGGGCGTACCTGCTGACCACCATGCGGCACACCCGCTACGACCGGGTCCGGCAGGACCGCCGCGTCGAGCTGACCGACGACCTCACCCGCTACGAGATCCCCGAGCCCGCCGACGATCCGACCATCGCCCGGCTGGAGACGTCGTACGCGGCACGCGCCTTCGCGCGGCTGCCCGAGCGCTGGCGGGCCGTGCTCTGGCACACCGAGGTCGAGGGCGAGAGCCCCGCCCAGATCGCCCCGCTGCTCGGCCTCACCCCGAACGGCGTCGCGGCGCTGGCGTACCGGGCCCGGGAGCGGCTGCGCCAGATGTACCTGCAGGAGCACATCGCGCTCACCGGCAACCCGCGCTGCCACTGGACCGGGGCGCACCTGGCCGGATACGTACGCGCCGCGCTCGCCCGGCGCGACCGCGGCAAGGTCGACGAGCACCTGTCCACCTGCGCCGAGTGCCGCCGCCTGCACCGCGAGCTGACCGAGGAGAACTCGGGCCTGCGGGGTGTCGTCGCCCCCCTGTTACTCGGGGCCGCCGCACCGGCGTACCTGGCCGGTAGCGGCCGGCTCGCGTTCGGCGGCCGCCTCGCCACCGCCTGGGGCGCGCTGGTGCTGTGGTGGCCGCAGCTGAAAGAGCACGCCGGCGCCTGGGCGGACGCGCTCGTGGGACTCGCCGCCCTCGCCGGGCGCTGGCTGGTGGCCGCACCGCGCCGCCTGCTGGACCGCTTCGGCTTGGCCAACCTCGTCGCGGGCACCGGTGCGGGCGTCGCCGCGGTGGCCGGGGTGGTGCTGTTCGTGAGCCTGGCCGCCGGACCGCCCACGGCGCGGCCGCGCGCCATCCCGGTCCCGGCCCCGGCCGCGCCACCGCTGTACGCCCCCGCCCCGCAGGCGCAGTCGTCGCCATCGCTGTCGCCGCTGACCGCCGCTTCGTCGCCCGCGCCCCCGACTGCCCCAAACCCCGCGGGGCAACCCGCCGTGCTGCCCTCGGCCGCGTTGCCCCAGATGCCGCCACCTGCTGTCGCGCCGCCCACCGCACCAGCCCCCGCCCTTGCGCCGGTGCCCGTGGCCGAGCCCGCCCCGGAGGTCGCCGCGCCCGAGTACAAAGAGGTCGACCTGGTCGCGGGCAAGGCGGGCACGCTGCCGATCCCCGTCCGCGCCCCAGCGGACGGCCCCGCCACCACCGGTGACCGCACCGATGCCGACGAACGCGCGGCCGGGCACCTGACGGTGCCTGCCACCTGGCTAGACGCATCGAGCGAACCCGCCAGACGGAATGCCCCCGAGCGGCTTTGCTCTGCACACAAAGACGCAACTGTTGCGTCTTTGTGTGCAGAGCAAAGCGAGTCAGCCGAGAACCAGGCCGGACCCGACGCGTTGCCGTCGAGTCGGCCGACCGGGACGGACGGCTCGCCCGCGGCCGCCGGGCCTCGCGTCACGGCGGAGGCGCGGGCGCCCGGTGCGGTGCGTATCGAGGTGACACTGCCGGACGGAATGCGGCTGGCGGGGAGTGGTGCCGGGGACGGGTGGCAGTGCGAGGCGACGCCCACCGGGGCGGTCTGCGACCGGATCGGCTGGGGCCGGGGCGCGCGTTCGGTGGCCCGGCTGCCCGTGCTTGCCGACCCCGAGGTCAGCGGATTCCAGCAGGTCACCGTGGCGGCGGTGTACGGGCAGCGGCGCTCGGAGTCCGCTTTCCGGGTGCCGGTCGCACCGGCCGGGCTGCGGCTGGGCCACGCGGCGACCGGGCGGGTGGACGTGGCGCTGGCCGGCAACGTGCTGCTCTCCTGCGCACCCCGGCCGCTGTGCCTGGTCGCGGGCGACAACAACCTGATGCAGATGAGCCCGCTGCGGCCGACGCCGGGCGAGCCCGCCCCACCGGGCGGCCTGGACGACCCGGACGGGCCCGCCGGGCCGAAGGGCGCGCTCGAGGAGCTGGCCGGGGAGAAGGCCGCCAGTGGCGCACGGCTCGCCCTGCCCGAGGGCGCCGAGGTGCGCTGGGCGGGGCTGATCGTCGCCGCGTCCGGACCGCGGCTGCCGGAGCTGGTGGCGCTGCACGGCCCCGGCGGTGCATGGCAGCCGGTGCGGGTGGAGACGGACCATGCAGAGTCCGGCGCCGTTTACAGCCAGGGCTACGCCGAGGTCACCGAGCTGGTACGGGGCGGCGGCGCGGGCGACTGGTGGCTGGCCGCCCCCGCGGATCCACTGCCCCGCGGCCGGAGCCAGTTCGCGGGCTGGACCCTGGCCGTGGTGTACGCCCACCGCAGCGCCCCGCGCGGCGAGGCCGCCGTCTACCTGGGCCCGGGTGGCGGGCGCGGCGACGTCCCGGCGACGGTCGGGCTGGGCGGCGGCGGGAAGGTCCGGGTCGGGCTGGCGCTGTGGGACGGCGACCTGGCACTGACCGGCGACGAGCTGCTGATCGGCGGCGCCGCCGCGGGTGAGCCGGGCAACCTCGCCGCGGGACGCAACGCCGGGGCGGCCGCGCTCGCCTGCGGGTCCGCTCCGGGACGCTGCGTATGGCGTACCCCCGGCCTGGATGTGCTCTGGGCGGGCGCGAAAGCCGACGCCGGCGCGGTGGCCCAGTTGCGCACGGGCGGCGATCCGCTGGAGGTCGGGCTGGTCGCGGTGGTCTCCGGGCCGCCGCGCGAAACGGGCACGGCGGCCGCGACACGGTAGGCTCGCCTGGTGACCCCCACGCCACCGGCTCCGAAGACCTCCGCGGCAATGCCGCTGCGGCTGGTCGAGCGGTTCCGGCACCTGCTCGCTGAACTCAGCAAGTTCGGCGTGGTCGGCGGCGCCGCGTACGTCGTCGATCTCGTCGTCTTCAACCTGCTGCTGTCGCCCGTCGGCACGCTGCCCGCCTCGGCGATCTCGACCGTGCTCGCGGCGACCGGCGCCTTCGTCGGCAACCGCTACTGGACGTGGCGTGACCGGGAACGCTCCAGCCTCACCCGGGAGTACTCGCTGTACTTCCTCTTCAACCTGATCGGCCTGGGCATCACGCTGGCCGTGGTGTGGCTGAGCCATGACGTGCTCGGCAGCGTGTGGCCGGAGGTCTTCCACACCCGGCTCGCGGACAACGTGGCGAAGATGCTGTTCGGCACCGGGATCGCCAGTGTCTTCCGGTTCTGGGCATACCGCCGGTTCGTGTTCTCCGGTCCGGTGGTGGGCGAGCCCGCCCGGGTACAGGCGGGGTGAGTTCGCTTGCATTCGGAGTTGCGTTGCAGAACTCTCCCAGTCCACTCACGTAAGGTGACCCAGTGCACCCAGACCTGACGCTGCTCGATCGACTGCTGCCCCAACGGCTCCGTGACCTCGGCCCGGAGGCGCTGAAGTTCGCCATCGTGGGCGGCGTCAACACCGTCGTCAACTTCGTGGTGCTCAATGCGCTCGTGCTGACGATCTTCCCCACCGGCCAGCTGAAGGCGAACGTGGTCGCCACCATCGTGGCGATGATCGCGTCCTACCTGATGAACCGGCACTGGACCTACAAGGGCCGGTCCAGCCAGGCCATGGGCCGCGAGTTCATGCTGTTCGTGCTGTTCAACGTCGCGGGCCTGGCCATCGAGCTGGCCATCATGGGCGCCACCAAGTACGCCCTCGGCCTGCACGGCCTGCTCGCCCTCAACGCGGCGAAGCTGCTGGGCCTGGTGCTCGGCACGATCTTCCGCTTCTACACGTACCGCACCTTCGTGTTCGCCCCCGCGAACACGATCGCGGTGCCCGCGGGCGGCGTGGACGCCGACTTCGGCCCGGCGCACGTGCACGTGGACGACGTCGACGAGCTGGTCGACGCCGAGGCCGCCGCCAGCGCGCTGGCCGGCGTGCCGGTGCCCGCGCAGCTGCGCAGCGACGACTTCACCCGGCTCACCGCCCCGCTGGAGGCGGAGTTCGCCGCCGAGCGGGCCGAGGCCGAGCAGCTGGCCGCCCTGGACGCGGAGTTCACCGACCGCGAGCTCGCCGAGGAGCTCGCGCGGGCGAAGCCGCGCCCAGAGCGGTAGCCGTCACTGCTTCTCTTCGACCCGAGCGGTCTGCGCCGGCGGCGCGGACCGCTCGTTGTCGTTGTAGGAGTGCGCGTCACGGTCGGCCTCGACCAGCTCGTACAGCGTGGTCTGCACCTTCTCCACGTGCGGGATGTCGTTGAGCACCGACTGGCCGCGCTCACCGGCCGACTCGATGGTCAGCGTGCCGCAGCCGAGCAGCCGCTCGATGAACTTCTGGCTCATCGAGTGGTCGTTGACCCGCGACAGCGGGATGTCGCGGCGGTCCCGCGAGAACACACCCGTCTGCAGCAGCACCCGCTCGTTGGTCAGCACGTAGTGCGTGGTGCGCCAGACCAGCCAGGGCCAGAACGACAGCCAGCCCACGGCGATCAGGGCGAGCCCGGCCACGATGTAGACCAGGATCTCGTTGTCGAGCATGATCAGTGCGGTCACCACCGCGGCCACCGCGAGCACCAGCACCGCCACCGGGCGGATCATGGCCTTCCAGTGGGGGTGCAGATCGAGCACCACGTGCTCGTCCGCCGTCAACACGTCCTCGGGGAACGCCATCCGTGCCTCCTCGTACTCGCCTGCGATCAAACCGCACGATTGTCCGCGAGCAGGGTAGTTCCACGGGACGACCCCGGACCATCCGCCATCGGCCCCGCGTCGCCTATCGGTCTGTCCCACGCCGGAGATCATCCGATTTGCCAGGCACCCGGGCGTATCTTGAGCACCCTTTCACCCATGTGCCGGGCAAGTCAGACGATCATGCCGCCCGGCGGGCTCGGTGGTGCGCGGCGGTGGCGCCGGGTGGTCAGCGGAGGTGGATGATGTCGCCTGCGGCGACGGGGTGGTCGCCGGTGGCGGTGCGGACGACGAGGCGGCCGTCGGCGTCGACCGTGACGGCCTCGCCGGTGAGGTCCGCGTCCCCGCCGGGCAGCAGCACCGACACCTGGCGGCCCAGAGTGGCGCAGATGCGCAGGTACGCGTCGCGCAGGCCGCTCTTGTCGGGGTCGCCCCCGGCCCGCTCCCAGGCCGCGTAGTGCTCGCCCAGCCGCGCCAGCAGCGCGGCGGTCAGCCCGGTCCGGTCCGGCGCGGACGCCCCGGCGACCAGGAGTGAGGTCGCGGGCAGGCCGGTGGGGGTGAGCGGCAGCTCGTCGTCGGTCAGCGTCACGTTCAGGCCGATGCCGAGCACCACCGCCCCGGGTTCGGGCACCTCGGCCAGCAGCCCGGCGCACTTGCGGCCGCCGAGCAGCAGGTCGTTGGGCCACTTGAGCGCGGGCTCCAGCCCGGTCTCGCCGCGTACCGCCTCCGCCAGGGCGACGCCCGCCAGCAGCGGGAGCCAGCCCCATCGCGAGACGTCGACCGTGGGTCTGAGCAGCACCGACAGCGCGAGCCCGGCGCGCGGTGGGGACTGCCAGTCGCGGCCCAGCCGGCCCCGGCCCGCGGTCTGCGACTCGGCGGCCACGACCAGGCCCGCCGCCGCGCCGTCCCGGGCCGCGGCGGCCACGTCCGCATTGGTCGACCCGGTCTCGTCGCGCACCTCGACCTGCCAGCCCGGCAGCGCCGCGAGCCGGTCCCGGTCCAGCGGGGGCCTGTTCGTCTCCACGGCTGGAGACTATCGGCCGGGCGGCCCGGCGGGCGGCGAGACGGACACACCCGCCCTGCCCTCGCGCGGCTGGCACCCACTGCGCGGGTCCTGTCCGGTCCCAGGGTGGATCTTGTGCAGTCGATGTCGTCCCAGCAGCACCAAGTGCACGAGATCTCCGATGGCGCCGGTTCCGGTGTCGCGCCGGGGTTCAGCCGGCCTGGCGGGCGCGCAGCGGGGCGGCGTCGGCGTCGGCGTCCGGCTCGGACAGCGGGCCGAGCCAGTCCGGCAGGATGATCTCGGTGTCGGCGGGCTCCGCCGCCACGCGCCTTCCTCGCTGGATCGTCTCGACGCGGTGGCGCACCGGCTCGTCCCGCTTCTCGGCGTGGCGCGCCGCCGGCCGCGGCTTGAGCGCGATCACCGGCGCGGCCGGCCCCTCCGCATCACCCCGGCCGCGAGCCGCGGCGGCCGCACCCGGCGCCGATCCCGGTCCCGGCATGCCCGCCGCGGCTCGCGGCCGCGCCGACCTCCTCGCCCCGGCCGGGCCTGCGGCTGCATCCTTCGCCGCCGTGTTCTTCGCGGCGGCCGAGCCCGCGGCTGCGCGCTGCGCCGCGGCCGAGCGCGTCGCGGCGGCTGTGTTCTTCGCGGGCGCCGGGCCCGTTGTGGTGCGGGCCGCCGCGCGTCCCGTCCCCGGCGCGGGCTGGAAACGGCCGACCGACGGGCTGACCGGCGCCCCCGCCTCGCCGCCCGCGCGCGCACGTCCTGGACCCGGGCGCGGGCGGGACGGCGCGACGGGCGACCCGCCACGCCTCGCCCGGCGGCCCCGGTCCCGCTCCCCCGACTGCCACGGCCGCACCACGGCGAGCACCGTAAAGCCACCCACCAGCAGCAACACCCCGAACAAAGTCGTCACATGAAATTCAACGATTCGCCCGAACCGGACGAAACGTCGAGCCGGTCGGCCACCTCTCCCCGCCGATCTTGCGCGAACTGTTGCCCATTCGCCCGACTTATCCGTGTCGCACCCACAACCCATGCAAGATCGCCGGGAGAGGGGGGTGGGGAGGCGGTGGTGTGGTGTACATGACTGAACGGGGGTTCAGGGGGGATATAGAGTCCGGGGCGTGACTACTACGGTGCCGGGGAAGAGTGGCCAGGTGAGTGGGCGGAGTACGGCGGGGAAGCTCGCCGACTTCGAGCGGCGGGTCGAGGAGGCTGTGCACGCGGGGTCGGCGCGGGCGGTCGAGAAGCAGCACGCGCGGGGGAAGAAGACCGCGCGGGAGCGGATCGGGATGCTGCTCGACGAGGGGTCGTTCGTGGAGCTTGACGAGCTGGCGCGGCACCGGTCGACGACGTTCGGGCAGGAGCGCAACCGGCCCTACGGCGACGGCGTGGTCACCGGGTACGGGACCGTGGACGGGCGTCAGGTGTGCGTGTTCGCGCAGGACTTCACGGTGTTCGGCGGGTCGCTCGGCGAGGTGTTCGGCGAGAAGATCGTCAAGGTGATGGACCTGGCGATGAAGATCGGGTGCCCGGTGATCGGGATCAACGACTCGGGTGGGGCGCGGATCCAGGAGGGTGTCGTCTCGCTGGGGCTGTACGGGGAGATCTTCTTCCGCAACGTGCGCGCCTCGGGGGTCATCCCGCAGATCTCGCTGGTCATGGGGCCGTGCGCGGGCGGGGCGGTGTACTCCCCCGCCGTCACCGACTTCACCGTGATGGTGGACCAGACCTCGCACATGTTCATCACGGGGCCGGACGTGATCAAGACGGTCACCGGCGAGGACGTGGGCATGGAGGAGCTGGGCGGGGCGCGTACCCACAACACCAAGAGCGGCAACGCGCACTACCTGGCCGGTGACGAGCAGGACGCGGTCGACTACGTGAAGGCGCTGCTGTCCTACCTGCCCAGCAACAACCTGGACGCGCCGCCCGCCTGGCCGGCCGCGGCGGACCTGGCGCTCGCGGACACCGACGAGGCGCTGGACACGCTGATCCCGGACTCGGCGAACCAGCCGTACGACATGCACGCGGTGCTGGAGGCGATCCTCGACGACGGCGAGTTCCTCGAGGTGCAGCCGCTGTACGCGCAGAACATCGTCACGGGGTTCGGGCGGGTCGAGGGCAGGCCGGTGGGCGTGGTCGCCAACCAGCCGATGCACTTCGCGGGCTGCCTGGACATCGCCGCGTCGGAGAAGGCGGCACGGTTCGTGCGCACCTGCGACGCGTTCAACATCCCGGTGCTCACGTTCGTGGACGTGCCCGGCTTCCTGCCCGGCACCAGCCAGGAATGGGACGGCATCATCCGGCGCGGGGCCAAGCTCATCTACGCGTACGCCGAGGCCACCGTCCCGAAGATCACCGTGATCACGCGGAAGGCGTACGGCGGCGCGTACGACGTCATGGGCTCCAAGCACCTGGGCGCCGACCTCAACTTCGCGTGGCCGACGGCGCAGATCGCGGTGATGGGCGCGCAGGGCGCGGTCAACATCCTGCACCGCGCCGAGCTGGCCGCGGCCGACGACCCGGTGGCCCGCCGGACCGAGCTGATCGACGAGTACGAGGACACCCTGTGCAACCCGTACATCGCGGCCGAGCGCGGTTACGTGGACGCGGTGATCCGGCCGTCGGCGACCCGCGCGCACATCGTGCGAGGGCTGCGGACGCTGGCCACGAAGCGGGAGACGCTGCCGCCGAAGAAGCACGGCAACATCCCGCTCTGAGCGGGACGCGCCTGAATCCGTTGAGTGACGGCCATGTGGCAGAACGTTCACGCTGAGCGATCGCTGTGCGACGATGGCGGGATGACCGAACAGGAGCCCGCCGATCGCCGCCTGCCCGCGCGCCGGTACACGGTGCTGGTGGACGTGGGTTACCTGTACGCGGCCTCGGGCGAGCTGCTGCTCGGCACCTCCAACCGGTCCGAGTTCAAAGTGGACGCCGAACACATGATTCACGCGCTGCTCGCGCAGGCCGCGCGCAGCTTCGGCGACGACCTGCTCCGGCTGTACTGGTTCGACGCCGCCCGGGACCGGGTGCCCACCATCGACCAGCGCGTCATCGCGCAGATGGCGCAGGTCAAGCTGCGGCTGGGCAACCTCAACCTGCGCGGGCAGCAGAAGGGCGTGGACGCGCAGATCCGCAGCGACCTGGAGACGCTGGCCCGGCACCGCGCGGTCACCGACGCGGTGCTGGTCGCCGGCGACGAGGACATGCTGTCGGCGGTCGAGGCGGCGCAGAGCTACGGCGTGCGGGTGCACCTGTGGGGCGTCGAGCCGCCGTACGGCACCAACCAGGCCGAGCGGCTGGTCTGGGAGAGCGACACGGTGCACACGCTGGACGCGGACTTCGTCCGGCCGTACTTCGCCGCCACCGGCCGGATCCGCACGCCCACGCCGGCCGAGGTGTTCTCCGGCCGCCCCGCGATCGCGCTGCCGGTGGCGCAGGTGTCGGCGCCGCCGGAGCCGCGCCCGGTGCCCGCGGCACGCCGTGCCGGACCGCAGCTGCCGGACCGCATCGACATCGTCGAGATCGGCGAGTACGTGGCGCAGAAGTGGATCCTGACGCGCGGCCGCGACAACATCGGCGACCTGCTGCCCGGCCCGCTGCTGCCCACGGTCATCGACAAGGAGCTGCTGGTGGAGGCGGAGAAGGAGCTGGGCATCTCGCTGCGCTCCTTCGAGAAGGCACGGCTGTGGGTCCGCGACGGCTTCTGGTCGCGGGTGTATCGGGAGTTCGGCCTCGCCAGGCCGGCCGGGGAGGGATGAGACGGTGTCGGAGCAGATGGTGATCCGGTTCGAGCGCGGCACGCCCACCGCCGAGGAGGTCGCGGCACTGGTGGCGGTGCTGTCGGCGCGCCCGGCCGGTGCCGCCGCACCGGCCGGGCCGGTCTCGGCCTGGTGGCGCAGCGGCCTGCCCGCCGCGCCGGCCGCCGGTCCGGGCGCGTGGCGAGCCTCTGGCCTGCCCCGTTGACGCGGCTCGCGAAGTGAGCGATTCGGCTCAATAGCCGAGTGGGCAAGGGTTGCCCGATTTCGGTAGTCTGCAAGCGCTGGAACGCCTTGGTCACTGACCGCGGCGACACCGATCGCGGACGAGAAACCCCTGGGGAGGGCGTGCGAGATGGGTCTGCCCGAAGAGGACAGAGGACCCGCCTGGCTGCGTGACTACGGTCGCGGCAGCGGGTACACCAAGTCGGATGCGATGACGGGGTACGACGAGGGTGCGCTCGCAGTCGACCTCGCCAGTCTCGTCGACTTCGCCGACGCGCTGGAGAAGGAGCACACGCTCGACTACCAGCCGCATGTCGATGTGGTCTTCAAGGACATGTCGGCCAAGCCTGCCGATCCGCAGGCGAACTTCGTCGAGCTGGTGCAGAGCATGTCGTGGCAGCGCGAACTGCTCGTGCAGACCTCCGACGCGCTCGTCAAGCACGACAAGGCGGTGCAGGCGTTCATCGCCGCCGCCCGTGACATCAGCAAGCAGTACGGCGAGGCCGACGCGCTCAGCTCGGCGCGGGCGCAGGACGTCAACCGCACCCTCGCCCCGACGCTGCCGGCGCAGACCGTCGTCGCGCCCGACGGCACGACCGGGGGCGCGCCCGGCGCGCCGTCCAGCACCATCCCGGTGGTCACCCCCACCGACTCCAGCGGCAACCCCGTCGACACCGGAGGGGGCGACTACTGATGATCCCTCGTGAGGACACCGGCGGCTCGGCCGGCACGAACTGGTACGGCATGTCCATGCAGGACATGTGGGAGATGGTGGCGGGCCGTCAGCTGACGCCGCACTACACGCAGGCCTCCGGCTGGAAGCGCGCCGGCGAGCTGGCGTACCTGCACAAGAGCCGGCTGGAGACGTACAAGGAGCGCCTGTCGCAGGCGTGGCCGCCGGAGAAGAGCGAGGCCGCCAAGGCGTACCTCGCCAAGCTCGACGAGCTGATCCTGGCGGTCGACGACGTGGCCAAGACGGCCACCCAGAACCACCAGTATTCGAGCGACATCCCGGCCGCGCTCAGCGAGGCGCAGTGGAAGCTGAAGCCGATCCGCGAGGAGTACAACCGGATCGACCAGGCCGTGCGCAACGGCGAGCCGGTGGCGCTGCCCAGCGGCACCACCCCGGAGAAGTACCTGCAGGGCAAGCTGAACGAGGCCCGCCAGGTGATGTACAACCTCTCCGCGGACCTGTCGCTGGTGCGCGTGAACATGGCCCCGCCGAAGCCGTACCTGCCGCCGAACAGCCGCCGGGTGGACAGCGGCGGCGACTACGGCAACGGCGGTGGCGGTGGCGTGATGCCGCCGTTCATCCCGCCGGTGGTCCCGATCGGCGCGCAGGCCGTGCCGCCGCCGAGCGTCGGCACGGGCGTGCTCGCGCCGGTCCCGGTGGCGACCGGCCCGGACCTGACCGGCCTGGCGCCCACCGTGCCCACCCCGACCACCACCCTGCCCGGCACGCCGCCCACCGTCGGCACGCCGCCGCCCACCGGCGGGCTGCCGCCCACCGGGCTGATCGGCGCTCCGCCGCCCACCTCGCCCACGGTGACCGGCCTGCCGCCCGGCGGGCGGCCGGCGGGTCCCGTCATCGGCGCGCCGCCCACGGGCGGCGGGGCGGTGCCGCGCGGCGCCATGCCCGCGGGCGGCGTCATCGGCGGCGCCCCGGGCGCGGGAGCCGGACGCGGTGCGGGTCCGGCGGGAGCGCGCACCAACCCGGTCGGCGGCATGATCGGCGGCGGTGGCGGTGCGCCCGGACGCGGTGCGGGCGGCGTGGTCAGCGGCCGTGGCGGCCAGGCCGGCCTGGGCCCGATGGGCGGCATGGCCGGGCGGCCGGGACAGCGCCGGGACGGCGACGACCCCGACTTCGACCCGGACACCCAGTGGAGCGTCGACCAGGGCGTCGCCCCGGTGCTGGACGCGCCCGACACGCCGGGGCCGGTCGATCCGGGTCCCGCGATCGGACTGACTCGATGAGATTCACCGCACGTCTGACGGCGGCGAGCCTGCTCGCCGCCGTCGCCACGGTCGCCGTGGGCGCTCCCGCCCACGCCGACCGCTACCGCGACGACCAGTGGTACCTGCCCTTCCTGAAGATCGCCGAAGCGCATGCGATCAGCCAGGGCGCGGGCGTCACCGTCGCGGTGATCGACACCGGGGTCGAGGGCAGGCACCCCGACCTGAACGGCAACGTGCTGCGCGGCTTCGACACGGTGATCGGCGGCAACGGCGACGGCTGGGGCGACCACGACGGCCACGGCACCGGCATGGCCGGCCTGGTCGCGGCGCACGGCCACGGCACGGGCGCGCGCGACGGCGTGCTGGGCATCGCGCCGAAGGCCAAGGTGCTGCCGATCCGGACGGTCTCGCCGAAGGGCGACGGCGGCGGCGACGCGATCGCCATCGCCATCGACGAGGCGGTCAAGCGCAACGTTAAGATCATCTCGGTGTCGCAGTCGGCCCACTCGGCGGACTCGGCCACCGAGATCCAGGCGGTCGCCCGCGCCCACGCCGCCGGTGTGCTGGTCTTCGCCGCCGCCGGCAACCAGCCGAACGACCGCTACGTGGCCCCGCCCGGCCGCTACCCCGGCGCGGTGGCCGTGGGCGCGGTGGACAAGCAGGGCAACATCGCCGCGGTCTCGACCCGCGGGCCGGAGGTGCAGCTGGTCGCGCCGGGCGTCGACATCACCAGCACCAGCCGGATCAACAAGAACAAAGGCACGCAGTATCGGCGCGGCACGGGCACCAGCCCGGCGACCGCCATCACGGCCGGCGTCGCGGCGCTCGTCTGGTCGAAGTACCCGCAGCTCACCGCCGATGAGGTGCTGGAGCGGCTGACCCGTACGGCGGTGGACAAGGGCACCCCGGGCCGGGACGAGGACTACGGCTTCGGCCTGATCGACCCGGTCGCGGCGCTGACCGCCCCGGCGGCCCAGCCCTCGCCCAGCGCGGCTGCCGACACGCCGGAGCCCGGCGACAGCCCGGCGCGCAAGAGCGACCGCGACGCCAACGCCGGGAGCTTCAGCCTGCTGCTCCTGGTCATCGGCGGGGTGGTGCTGGCGCTCGTGGTGCTCGCCGTCGTGATCGGGCTGCTCCTGGTACGCCGCCGCGGCGGTGGCGCACCGCCCGCCGGGTAGTCTGCCCAGCATGACGGCTCGACCGACCCTCGTCCTCGCCTCTGCGAGCCCCGCTCGGCGCACCCTGCTCGACGCGGCGGGCATCGACGCCGAGGTGATCGTCAGCGGCGTGGACGAGGACGCCGTCGAGGCGACCACCGCCGAGGCGCTCAGCGGCGTGCTGGCCAGGATGAAGGCGCACGCCGTGGCGGAGCGGATGCGGCACAGCTCGGCCGCGCCGAGCCCGGCGCTGGTGCTCGGCTGCGACTCGGTGCTCGCCTTCGACGGGCAGATCCTGGGCAAGCCCACCGACGCCGAGGACGCGCTCAAGCGCTGGCAGGCGATGCGCGGGCGCAGTGGCGTGCTGCACACCGGGCACTGCCTGGTGGAGCTGCCCGGCGGCCGGGTCGCGGAGCGGGTCGCGTCGACCGTGGTGCACTTCGCCGACCTCAGCGACGCCGAGATCGAGGCGTACGTCGCCTCCGGCGAGCCGCTGTGGGTGGCCGGCGCGTTCACCATCGACGGCCTGGGCGGGCCGTTCGTCGAGCGCATCGAGGGCGACCACACCAACGTGGTGGGCCTGTCCCTGCCCGTGCTGCGCCACCTGCTGGCCGAGCTGGACCTCCAGCTCACCGACTTCTGGCGCGTGCGCTGACCCCTCGCCTGTGGCATAGGGTCGACACATGAGTCGATCCTTCATCACGGTCACCGAGGAACTGCACGACTACGTGGTGGCGCACGGCACCCCGCCCGGCGAGCTGGAGCAGGACCTCGCCGCCGAGACGCAGCGGGCCACCGGCCGCGCCGCCGGGATGCAGATCGAGCCGGAGTACGCCGCGCTGCTGACCATGCTCACCCGCCTGGTGCACGCCCGGCACGCGGTCGAGGTGGGCACCTTCACCGGCATGTCCTCGCTGGCCATCGGCCGGGGGCTGGCCGAGGGCGGCCGCCTGGTCTGCTTCGACATCTCCGACGAGTACACGTCGATCGCGCGCCGGTTCTGGCAGCGCGCGGGCCTGGCCGACAAGATCGAGCTGCGCCTGGGCCCGGCCGTGGAGGGCCTGGCAGCGCTGCCCGAGGAGCCGTACCTGGACCTGGCCTTCATCGACGCCGACAAGGAGAGCTACGGCGCCTACTGGGACGCCCTGGTCCCCCGGATGCGTCCCGGCGGCATGCTCGTCGTCGACAACGTGCTCTGGTCCGGCCACGTCCTGGACGAGCACCCCTCGGACGCCGCGACCGCGTCGCTGATCGAGTTCAACGCCAAGGCCGCCGCCGACCCGCGCGTCGACGTGGTCATGCTCCCCTTCTCCGACGGCGTCACCCTCGCCCGCAAACGCTGAGAAAGGAAGGGCACCTTCTTAACGCATCGGGTCCGCCCGGCGACAACCCGAGCCGGACCAGCAGGATCAGGCTGCCTCGGCGACCAGATCCGGCGTCATCCGGCGAGCGGCGGTGTGGCCGAACCGCCAGGCCAGGTATGCCGCACCGGCGATGAGCACCGGGATCAGCAGGAACGCGGTGTGCGCGCCTACCTGGTCGGCGACCAGGCCGAGCAGCAGCGGGCCCACGCCGAAGCTGACCGCCATCGAGTACGCCGCCACACCCGCCGCCCGGTCCGCCTGCCCCGGCGCGGCGGCCACGGCCAGCGAGATCGCCACCGGGTAGTGCATGGCGTTGCCGAGCCCGATCACGATCAGCCCGGTGACCGCCGCGGCTGCGCTGCCCGCCGTCCAGAACACGGCGAACCCGGCCAGGCTGACCGCCAGCGCGCCGAAATAGAGCGGGATCGCAGGCAGCCGCAGCGCGATCCGCGCACCGGCCAGCCGGCCGACGAACATGCCGCCGACCACCGCGGACATCACCGCCGTCGCGGCGCCCGCGGACAGCCCGACCTCGTCGCGCAGCACGGACGCGGCCCACATGGACAGCACCACCTCGACCGCGCCGGTGACCGTCATCATGCCCCAGGCCAGCCAGTACGCCCCGGGCAGCGACTGCCGCGCACCGGCTGCGGCACCGACCGCCGGGGCTTCCACGGACTCGGCGACCTGGGCCGGGACCGCGACGGTGAGCCCGGACGGGATGCGCACCCGCCTGACGAAGGCGAGCGCCGCCACCAGCGCGATGAGCAGCACCAGCACGCCCATGCCGGCGCGCCAGCCCAGCCCGGCACGCATGGTCGCGCCGATCACCAGCGGGGCGACCAGGCCGGCGGCACACGCGGCCGCGTTGGCCTCGCTGATGGCGGCGGGACCGGCCGCACCGTGCTGCTCGGACAGGGCGGAGACGATGCCGCCGATCGCGGCGATGCCCGCGACCGCGATCAGCGCGGTGAGCGCGATGGTCACCGGGAACAGCGCGGGCAGGAACACGAAGCCGAGCACCCCGGCGGCGATGACGGCCTGGCAGATCCAGAGCACCGGCCCTCGGCCGTACCGCCGCGAAAGGACCGGGTAGAGCGCCCCGCCGGCGACCGCACCGGCCGCGATGGCGGTGCTGTGCAGGCCCGCCAGGGCGGCCGAGGTGCCCTGCTCGTCGCGCAGCAGCGGCACCACCGGCCCGAACCCGTAGTTGAAGTAGCCCCAGAGCGCGAGCATCAGGTAGATGAGCCAGGTGGGGAGGTCGCGAACAAGCCGGGGCACCCGTTGAAGCTACGCTCCTTACAGGTGCCCCGGCCCCGCGTTGAGACGGAGCTAACGCACGCTCTTGGCGAACGTGCGCGACGCGACGAACAGCGTCAGCGCGGTGAGCGGCGTCAGCACCAGCAGCGCCTGCCAGACGGCGTCGTTGCCGGGGTCCCCGGCGAACAGCGCGCGCACGCCGTCGGTGGCCCACTTGAACGGGTTGCCCTTGGCCACGTTCTGCAGCCACGCCGGGGCCAGCGTCAGCGGCAGGAAGATGCCCGCCAGCAGCATGATCGGCTGGGTGACGGTGTTCAGCACCGGCGCCATCGCGTCCTCGCTGCGCAGGGTGAGGCCCAGGGCGTAGCCGGCCGACGACAGCAGCAGCGTCATCAGCGCGACGAGCACGTACGCCAGCAGCGCGTCGCCGATGCCGACCCGCAGCCCGAACGGCACCGCCAGCAGCGTCACCAGCACGGCCTGGAACAGCAGCTGCACCACGTCGCGCAGCGACCGGCCGAGCAGCAGCGCCACCCGGCTGACCGGGGTGACCCGGTTGCGCTCGATCACGCCGGCCCGCAGCTCGGCGATGATGCCGAACCCGGAGAACGCGCTGAACAGGGCGACCATGACCAGCATGCCGGGCACGAAGATGCCGTACGCCTGCTCATCGGTCATCGGGGCGCCGCCGCTGAGCGCCTTCTTCATCAGCGGCGCGAACAGCAGCAGGAAGAACATCGGCTGGATGATGCCGACGACGACCCAGACCGGGTTGCGCAGCAGCAGCTGCATCTGGCGCTGGAAGACCAGCCAGGTGTCACGAAGGAACTTCACTGCTCAGCTCTCCCTCAGGCTGCGGCCGGTCTTGGCCAGGAACACGTCGTCGAGGCTGGGCCGGTGCAGCTCGATGCCGTCGATGACGACGCCGTCGGCGTCCAGGGTGCGCAGCACGTGCGGGATGGCGCTCGCGCCGTCCTCGACGTACAGGCGCAGCGCCTGCTCGGTGGTCTCCAGCTTGCGCACGTACTCGGCGTTGTCGAACAGGTCGGCGGCCTTGCCGACCTCACCGCGCACGTTGACGGAGACGACGTCGCCGAGCACCTCCTGCTTGAGGTCGGCGGGCGTGCCCTCGGCCACGATCTGCCCGTGGTCCATGATCGCCAGCCGGTCGCAGAGCGCGTCGGCCTCGTCGAGGTAGTGCGTGGTGAGGAAGACCGTCATGCCCATCTCCCGCAGCTTGCGCACCTCGCCCCACATGTGGGCACGGGACTGCGGGTCCAGGCCGGTGGTGGGCTCGTCGAGGAAGACCACCTTCGGCGAGTGGATGATGCCGAGCGCGATGTCCACCCGGCGGCGCTGGCCGCCCGAGTAGGTCTTGCAGCGGCGGTCGGCGTACTCGGCCAGCTCGAAGGTGTCCAGCGCCTTCGCCGCGCGCTCCCGCGCCTCGGCCTTGCCGATGCCGTACATGCGGGCGTGCAGCACCAGCTCCTCGCGGCCGGTGGAGTCGTCCCAGGTGCTGCCGCCCTGGGCGACGTAGCCGATGCGGCGGCGCACCTCGCCCGGGTTCTTGCGCAGGTCGGCGCCGGCGATGACGGCCGTGCCGCCGTCCGGCTCCAGCAGGGTCGCGAGCATCCGCAGGGTGGTGGTCTTGCCGGCGCCGTTCGGGCCGAGGAAGCCGAAGATCTCGCCCTCGGCGACGCTCAGGTCGACGCCGCGTACCGCCTCCACGGTCTTGGTCTCGCGACCGGCACGGGAGCGGAAGGACTTCCGCAGCCCGGAGGTCTCGATGATCATTTGCGCTCCAAAGTCGGGGGAATCGACAGGAGCGTAGGACCGGGGTCCGACGGTAGTCAAGTTTGATTAATCGGTTGCGGACCCCGCCGCGGTCTGCCCCTCGCGCCAGCGGGCCAGCAGCGCCTCGGAGAAGTACGGCACACCCGCCTCGATCTGCTCCGCCACCCGCTCGCACCAGGCGATCTCGCCCTCGTTGCGGGCGATGCCCAGCTCCAGCATCCAGCGCACGTGGGTCGGCTTGTTGTCCGGCACCGCCCAGCCCGACTCGATCGCGGCCCGCGCGCCCTCGTTCTCGGTGCGCAGCTGGCGTGCCCGGTGCCGCAGCGCCGCCGCGACCTCCTCCCGGGGCAGCTCGGTCATGAGCGAGAACCCGGCCAGGAACGGGTCCTCCACCGCGTGCTGCTCCCAGAGCGCCGCCGTGAGCAGGTCGCGGAACTGGTCGGCGCCCTTGTCGGTCATCTCGTACCGGGTCCGCGCCGGGCGGCCGCCCACCTGCTCGCTGCCGACCTCCCGCAGCGCGCCCTCGTCGGCGAGCTTCTTCAGCGCGTGGTACACCGAGCCCGGCTGCACGTTGGCCCACTTGTCCGCGTGCCAGCTGAGCAGCTCCCGGCGCACGTCGTAGCCGTGCACCGGCTGCAACATGCGCACCACACCGAGGATCATCATCCGGGTCGTCGACACGGTTAAGAGTGTGCGGCCGAGTCGGCGATCACGGGTATACGGGGCCTGCCGCGAGTGATCTGAACGAGCGTTCATGACACAGGTCACATCACTCCTGAGCGCTCGTTAATGATCAACTCCACCGATAGACTCCGCGCAGGCCCGTTCGGGGAGGACGATGATGACGATGCTGTCCAAAGTGTTGATCGCGAACCGAGGCGAGATCGCCGTACGCGTCGCGCGCGCCTGCCGTGACGCGGGCCTGGCCAGCGTCGCCGTATACGCCGACGGCGACCGCGACGCCCTGCACGTAACCATCGCCGACGAGGCGTACGCGCTGGGCGGCGAGACCAGCGCCGACACCTACCTGCGCATCGACAAGCTGATCGAGGTCGCGCAGCGCTCCGGCGCCGACGCCGTACACCCCGGCTACGGCTTCCTCTCCGAGAACGCCGACTTCGCCCAGGCCGTGCTCGACGCCGGGCTCACCTGGATCGGCCCCTCCCCGCAGGCCATCCGCGACCTCGGCGACAAGGTCACCGCCCGCCACATCGCGCAGCGCGCCGGCGCCCCGCTGGTGCCCGGCACGCCCGACCCGGTGAAGAACGCCGACGAGATCGTCGCCTTCGCCCGGGAGAACGGCCTGCCCGTCGCCATCAAGGCGGCGTTCGGCGGCGGCGGCCGCGGCCTCAAGGTCGCCCGCACCCTCGAAGAGATCCCCGACCTGTTCGACTCGGCCACCCGCGAGGCGGTCGCCGCGTTCGGCCGGGGCGAGTGCTTCGTCGAGCGCTACCTGGACAAGCCCCGCCACGTCGAGGCACAGGTGCTCGCCGACCAGCACGGCAACGTCATCGTCGTCGGCACCCGCGACTGCTCGCTGCAGCGCCGCCACCAGAAGCTGGTCGAGGAGGCCCCCGCGCCGTTCCTCACCGACACCCAGCGCGCCGCCATCCACGACTCCGCCAAGGCGATCTGCCGCGAGGCCGGCTACCACGGCGCGGGCACCGTCGAATACCTGGTCGGCGTGGACGGCACCATCTCCTTCCTGGAGGTCAACACCCGGCTCCAGGTCGAGCACCCGGTCACCGAGGAGACCTCCGGCATCGACCTGGTCCGCGAGCAGTTCCGCATCGCCGCGGGCGACAAGCTGCGCTTCGAGCAGGACCCGGCCCCGCGCGGCCACTCGATCGAGTTCCGCATCAACGGCGAGGACCCCGGCCGCAACTTCCTCCCCGCGCCCGGTGTCATCACGAAGATGCACCTCCCCTCCGGCCCGGGGGTACGCGTCGACACCGGCTTCGACACCGGCAGCGTCATCAGCGGCAACTTCGACTCGCTGCTCGCCAAGGTGATCGTCACCGGCGAGACGCGCACCGAGGCCCTGGAGCGCGCCCGCCGCGCCCTGGACGAGATGGTCGTCGAGGGCATGGCCACCGCGCTGCCGTTCCACCGCGCCATCGTGCGCGACCCCGCGTTCGTCGAGTTCACCGTGCACACCCGGTGGATCGAGACCGAGTGGGACAACACCGTGCCGCCCTTCGGCGCCGGTGCCGCCGCCGACGCGGAGGCGGGCGAGCGCCAGACCGTCGTCGTCGAGGTCGGCGGCAAGCGCCTGGAGGTCTCCCTCCCGGCATCCTTCGGCGGGGGTACGGCAGCCGCCGCATCCGGCCGTCCCGCCAAGCGGGCCGGCGGGAAGCGGGGCGCGGGCGTCGCCGCGGGCGGGGACGCGCTCACCGCCCCCATGCAGGGCACCATCGTCAAGCTCGCGGTCGCCGACGGCGACACCGTGGCCGAGGGCGACACCGTCGTGGTCCTGGAGGCCATGAAGATGGAGCAGCCCCTCACCGCCCACAAGTCCGGCGTCATCACCGGCCTCACCGCCTCGGTCGGCGAGGTCGTCCAATCCGGCACCACCCTCTGCGAGATCAAGTAACCCGCTCGATCATCCGACTTGCCTGGCACCTGGGCGTATCTTGAACGCGCATTCGCCCATGTGCCAGGCAAGTCGAGTGATCTAGGGCCGCTCACCACGACGTGGGCAGGGGCATGCCTTCGGTGTAGCCGGCGGTGGACTGGACGCCGATGAGGGCGCGGGCGTGGAACTCCTCCAGGGTGGTCGCGCCGGCGTAGGTGCAGGCGCTGCGGACACCCGCCACGATCTCGTCGATCACGTCCTCGACACCGGGGCGGACCGGGTCCAGGTACATCTTGGCCGTGGAGATGCCCTCCTCGAAGACGGCCTTGCGGGCCCGGTCGAACGCCGAGTCGTCGGCCGTGCGCGCGCTGACCGCCCGCGCCGACGCCATGCCGAAGTTCTCCTTGTAGCGGCGCCCGTCCGGATCGGTGTAGAGGTCCCCGGGGGACTCGTAGGTCCCGGCCAGCCACGAGCCGATCATCACGTTCGCCGCGCCCGCCGCCAGCGCCAGCGCCACGTCGCGCGGGTGCCGCACGCCGCCGTCGGCCCATACCTGCCTGCCCAGCTCACGGGCGGCCGCCGCGCACTCCAGCACGGCGGAGAACTGGGGACGGCCGACGCCGGTCATCATCCGCGTCGTACACATCGCGCCGGGGCCCACGCCGACCTTGATGACGTCGGCGCCCGCGGCGGCGAGATCGCGTACCCCCTCGGCCGTGACCACGTTGCCCGCCACGATGGGGACCGCGGGGTCCAGCGACCGCACCGCGCGCAGCGCGTTGATCATGCGGGACTGGTGGCCGTGCGCGGTGTCCACGACCAGCACGTCCACCCCGCCCTCCAGCAGCTCGGCGGCCTTGCCGGCGACGTCGCCGTTGATGCCGATCGCGGCCGCCACCCGCAGCCGTCCCTTCTCGTCCAGCGCCGGCTTGTACAGCGTCGCCCGCAGCGCGCCCTGCCGGGTGGTGATCCCCGCCAGCCGCCCCTCATGGTCGACCACCGGGGCGACCTTGCGCCGTCCCTGGGTCAGGATGTCGAACGTCTCGCGCGGGGTGGCCGTCGACGGCACGGTCAGCAGCTCGGTCGACATCACGTCGCGCAGCTGCGAGAACCGGTCCACGCCCGTCGTGTCGGACTCGGTGACCAGGCCGACCGGGCGGCCCTGGTCGTCGACCACGACCACGGCCCCGTGCGCCCGCTTGGGCAGCAGGTGGATCGCGTCGCCGACGGTGTCGTGCGGGCTCAGCGTGATCGGCGTGTCGTGCACCAGGTGGCGCTGCTTCACCCAGCCGATCACCTCGGTGACCACGCCGCTCGGGATGTCCTGCGGGATGACCGCGAGGCCGCCGCGCCGGGACACCGTCTCGGCCATCCGCCGCCCGGCGATCGCGGTCATGTTCGCCACCACGATCGGGATGGTGCACCCCGTGCCGTCGGCGGTGGACAGGTCCACCTCCATGCGCGAGCCGACCTCGGAGCGGCTCGGCGCCATGAACACGTCGTTGTAGGTCAGGTCGTGCGCGGGCTGCGCACCGGACAGGAACCGCATGAGGCCATCTTCACCCATGAAGCGGATCGACCCAGCGCCGACCGGGATATCGACACAAGCCCGGCAATGCGGCACGCGTAATGCGCTAATGAACTACATAAACTACATAAGATGATCTTCAGATTATGTAGTTCAGCTGTTTCTTAGCGCATTACCGGATCCGCGTGAGAGTGACCTCCACAGATTGGCCGGTGTTGGACGGGCCCGCGTAGACGCCCTTCAGCGGGGGCACGTCGCCGTAGTCGCGGCCGCGGCCGACGACCACGTGCCGTTCTCCGACGGGTACGCCGTTCGTCGGGTCGTACGCGCGCCAGTCCCCCGCCCACCACTCCACCCAGGCGTGGCTCTCGCCCGTCACCGGCTTGCCGAGCGGCGCGTTCGGGGTCGGGTGCAGGTAACCGGAGACGTACCGGGCGGGCACGCCCATGGCCCGCAGCAACGCCACCGACAGGTGCGACAGGTCCTGGCAGACGCCCTGCTTCTGCCGCCACACCTGCACCACGCCGGTGAGCACCCCGGTCGCCCCGGGCGTGTACGACACCTCCCGCCGCACCAGCTCGAACACGGCCAGCGCCGCCTCGTCCGGCCGGGCGTGCTCCGCCCGCAGCGCCGCCGCCAGCCCGCCCAGCTCCTCGTCCAGCGCCGTACGCGGCGTCGGCAGCAGCAGCTCCTGCCAGCGGTCGACCACGGCCGGTTCGGTCAGCTCCGCCCAGCCCGGCCCGTCGGCGCCCAGCGCGGCGGGCCCGGAGGTCTCCACCGTGCTGTCGGCGACCACCTCCAGCACCTCGTGCGGCACCTGCACGTCGAACGAGGTCACCGCGGTGCCCCAGTAGTCGGTGTAGCGGTGGGTGCGAGCGGCCGGCCACACGGTGATCCGGTCGTCGAGCACCGTCTGCCGCGGCTCCGCACTCGGCGACATCCGCGCCTCGTTGTACGACGACGCCACCGGCCCGCCGTACTGAAACCCCGTCCTGTGCCGGATCTGCACCCGCCATCCCGGCCCCGCGACGCTCATGACTCCTCCTTCATGCGACGGCTCCGGCCTGCCAGTGGACGGCGGCGGTCTGGCGGAAGTAGCGGGCCGAGACCGCGTCGTTGACCTGGGAGCAGGTGCGTTCCAGGCCGGACAGCACCGGGCCGAGGTCGGCGAGCAGCTCGTCCGAGGAGCGGTACGCCAGGTCGGTGCGGGCGCGGCCGAGGATGCGCTGCGCGTCGGTGCCGACACCGACCCGCCCGGCGCGCCCCGTGCCCGCCGCGGGCTCCAGCTCGGCCAGGCACGATTCGGCGGTGACCAGCGCGGCCAGGATGGACCGCGGGAAGAGCCGGTCGAGCAGCAGGAATTCGGCGGCGTGCCGGTCGCTGAGCGAGCCGCGGTAGGTGCGCAGGTAGGTCTCCCAGGCCCCGCACGAGCGCAGCAGGGTGAGCCAGCTCGGGATGCTGCCCCCGGCTCGGGTGTGCGTGGACAGCAGCCGGGCGGTCATGTCGACCCGTTCCACGCTGCGGCCGAGCACCAGGAACAGCCAGCCCTCGTCGCGGCTCATGGTGGCGTCGGCGAGCCCGGCCAGCACCGAGCAGCGCTCGCGCACCCAGGTGAAGAAGCGGTGCACGCCGCCCTCCTCGATGCGGCGGCGCGACCCGGCCAGGCCGAGCCAGGTGGTGTTGAGGCATTCCCACATCTCGGCGCTGACGGTCTCCCGGGCGCCCCGGGCGTTCTCCCGGGCGGCGGCCAGCGCGCCCAGCACCGAGCTGGTGCTGGTCAGGTCGAGGCCGAGCCGTTCGACGACGCCGGGCAGGCTGGCGCCCTCCTCGGCCACGGGCAGGCCCATGACGCCGAGCAGGGAGCGGCACGCCTGCTCCTCGTCGGTCCACGGGTCCTGCAGCATCCGGTGCAGGTGTACGTCGAGGATGCGTGCGGTGTCCTCGGCGCGCTCGACGTAGCGGCCGATCCAGTAGAGCGACTCGGCGATGCGGCTCAGCATGCCGTCCTCCCGTCTGCTCGCGCCTGCTGCTGCTGTTGCTGCTGCTGGTTGCCGGACTGGCCGGGACCGGGGTCGGGGCGGCGCGGCGACGGGATCACGGCGACCCCGTCGGGCCCGTCCCAGGCGGCGGGGTCATACCAGTCCTCGGCGGGTGCGCCGGGTTCGGTGAGCACCCAGGTGTCCTTGGAGCCGCCGCCCTGGCTGGAGTTGACGACCAGGGCGCCCTCCGGCAGCGCGACGCGGGTGAGCCCGCCGGGCAGCACGCGCACCTGGCTGCCGTCGTTGACCGCGAACGGCCGCAGGTCGACGTGCCGGGGCCGGAGCCGGTCCTCGATCAGGGTGGGCACCATGGACAGCTTCACCTCGCGCTGGGCGATCCAGCCGCGCGGGTCGAGCACGATGCGCTGGCGTACGTGCTCCAGCTGCTCGTCGGTGGCCTGCGAGCCGATGACGATGCCCGCCCCGCCGGACCCGTCCACCGGCTTGAGCACCAGCTCGTCCAGGCGGCCCAGCACGTGGGTGCGCACGTCGGGGTCGTCGAGGCGGTAGGTCTCCACGTTGGGCAGGATCGGCTCCTCGCCCAGGTAGTAACGGATCAGGTCGGGCACGTACGTGTAGAGCAGCTTGTCGTCGGCGACGCCGTTGCCGACCGCGTTGGCGATGGTGACGTTGCCCGCGCGGGCGGCGTTGAGCAGGCCCGCGCAGCCGAGCATCGAGTCGGCCCGGAAGTGCACCGGATCGAGGAACTCGTCGTCGATGCGCCGGTAGATGACGTCGACCCGCTGCTCCCCGGCGGTGGTGCGCATGGCCACCTCGTTGCCCGCGCACACCAGGTCGCGCCCCTCGACCAGCTCCACGCCCATCTCCCGGGCCAGCAGCGCGTGCTCGAAGTAGGCGGAGTTGTGCACGCCGGGCGTCAGCACCACGACGGTGGGATCGTCCACCCCGGCCGGAGCCGCGGCCCGCAGGGCCTGCAGCAGCATGCCGGGGTACGACTCGACGGGGCGGACGCGGGTGGCGGTGAACGCCTCGGGCAGCGCGTGGGCCATGGCGCGCCGGTTCTCCATCACGTAGCTCACCCCGGACGGGGTGCGCACGTTGTCCTCCAGCACCCGGAACTCGCCCGCCTCGTCGCGGATCAGGTCCACTCCGGCGACGTGCACGCGCACGCCGTTCGGCGGCACGATGCCGGCCGCCTCGCGGTGGAAGTGGGCGCTGGTCACGATGAGCCGCCGGGGCACGATCCCGTCGGCCAGCACCGCGCCCTCGCCGTAGACGTCGGCCAGGAACGCCTCCAGCGCGCGTACCCGCTGCCCGACCCCGGCCTCGACGTGCCGCCACTGCTCGGCGGCGATGATGCGGGGCACGATGTCCAGCGGGAACGGCCGCTCCACACCCTTGAGCGCGAAGGTGATGCCCTGGTCGAGGAAGGCTCTGGCCAGCACCTCGGCCCGGACCCGCAGCTCGCCGCCGGCCAGCGGGCGCAGCGTCGCGTGCAGCGCCTCGTAGGTGGACCGGGGCTGGTCGGGCGTGCCGAACATCTCGTCCCAGCCGGGACCGAGCGGGTAGTCCTCGAAAAGGTCCGCCATGTCCCGACGCTACGCGTAAAGCGTTGCGATCGCGTAAACGATGTGAGATGTGGGACGCTCGTCCCATGTGGAGAGACGGGCGTCCGGCGCGCGGCTACTCCAGCTCGTGCTGCATCAGCTGGCGGGCGGCCTCGGCGAGGCTGCCGGTCAGCGACGGGTAGATGGTGATGGTGTGGGCGAGCTGGTTCACCGTCATGTGGTTCTCGACCGCCATGGTGATCGGCATGATCAGCTCGCTGGCGCGCGGCGCGACGACCACGCCGCCGACCACGATGCCGCTGGCGGGGCGGCAGAACAGCTTCACGAAGCCGTCGTCCAGCCCGGCCATCTTGGCGCGCGCGTTGCCGGCCAGCGGCAGCATCACCTGGCGCGCGGGGACCTTTCCGCTGTCCACGTCGGCCTGGGACACGCCGACCGTGGCCAGCTCGGGGTCGGTGAACACGTTCGCGGCGACGGTGCGCAGCCGCAGCGGCGCCACCGCCTCGCCCAGCGCGTGCCACATCGCGATCCGGCCCTGCATCGCCGCGACGCTGGCCAGCGGCAGCACGCCGGTGCAGTCGCCCGCGGCGTAGATGCCCGGCACGTTGGTACGCGAGACGCGGTCCACGGTGACGTAACCGCCGGGGCCGACCGCCACGCCGTACTCGGTGAGGCCGAGGTCGGCGGTGTTCGGGATGGAGCCGACCGCCATCAGCGCGTGCGAGCCGGTGACGACCCTGCCGTCGGCGAGGGTGACCTCGACGCCGTCGCCGATCCGCTTGACCGCGTCGGCGCGGGAGTTGTTCAGGATGGTCATGCCGCGGGCCCGGAACACCCGCTCGATCGCCATCGCGGCGTCGGCGTCCTCGTGCGGCATGACCCGGTCCCGGGACGAGACCAAGGTCACCGGGATGCCCATCGCCAGGTATGCCGAGGCGAACTCGGCGCCGGTGACGCCGGAGCCGATCACGATCAGGTGCTCGGGCAGTTTCGGCAGGTCGTACACCTGGCGCCAGGTCAGGATGCGCTCGCCGTCGGGGACCGCGGTGGGCAGCCGCCGCGGCGTGGCGCCGGTCGCGATCAGCACCGTGCCCGCGTCGATCGCGTACTCGCCGTCGCCCTCGTCGGGCCGCACGCGCACCCGGTGGGTGTGGCCCAGGGTGTCCTCGCCCAGCCGCGCCGTGCCCTTGACCAGGGTCACCCCGGCTTTGACCAGCTTGGCGTGGATGTCTCCCGACTGGGCCAGGGCCAGCCGCTTCACCCGGCTGTGCACGGCGGGGCCGTCCACCGTGATGGCTTCCAGGCCGTCGGAGTGGATCCCGAACTCCTCGGTGTCGCGGTAGTTCGTCACCACGTCCGAGCTGGCGATGAAGGTCTTGGACGGGACGCAGTCGTGCAGCACGCAGGCGCCGCCGGCGCCGTCCGCCTCGACGACCGTGACGTCCGCGTCGAGCTGCGCGGCGACCAGCGCCGCCTCGTATCCGGCGGGTCCGCCACCGATGATCACAATCCGGCTCACGGTGTCATTCTTCCCTACGCGGCAAGTCACGCAGCGTCGGATGCGAGCGCGATCACGCTCACGCTGCGTGCTGAGAAAGACACCGAACGGTCCGACACGCACGGGCGTATTCTCAGCAAGCGGTCCGGGCGGCTATCGTCATCGCCGTGCGTCATTACGCAGCGTACGGCTCGAACCTGGACCCTGCCCGCATGCGGGCATACTGTCCGCACTCGCCCATGGTCGGGACCGGCTGGCTCGAAGACTGGCGGCTGACCTTCGCGGGCGAAGACGAGGTCGGCTGGGAGGGCGCGGTCACCACGATCGTCGAATCGCCGGGTGACCGGGTCTTCGTCGCGCTGTACGACGTGCACCCGTGGGACGAGGCGGCGCTCGACGAGGTCGAGGGCGCCAACGCGGGCACCTACACCAAGCTGCACCTGCGCGTCGCCACGCTCGACGGCAGCGCGCTGGCCTGGGTGTACGTCTTCCACGGGTACGAGGGCGGCCTGCCGACCGCGTGGTACCTGTCGGAGATCGCGAACGCGGCGGAGAAGGCGGGCGCCCCCGACGACTACGTCGCGGCCCTGCGCGCCCGCCCCACCCGCACCGTGCGGCCCTAGGGCAGGGCCGGCCGCTCGTAGATGTTCGCCCGGTACGCCGGGCGCATCCCCACGCCCGTGTACAGCCTGATCGCCTCGGTCGGGTTGGCCAGGTCCACGCCCAGCCCCGCCGAGGTGCGGCCGTTGGCGACGTACCGGTCGAACGCGGCGGCCAGCAGCGCCCGGCCCACCCCGCGCTTGCGGAACTCCGAGCGCACCGCGAGATGCTTCACCCAGCCCTCGCCGTGCACGTCGCTCTGCTCCGACGACTGCAGGATGCCCGCCAGGACGCCGTCCACCTCGGCGACGAACCACTCGTCCAGCCGCACCCGGTGCCCGTCCAGGAAGCGCTCACGCCACCGCTCGTAGCTGGTCGGCTGGTAGTCCGGCGTGTCCCGGAACGCGGTGTCGAGCACCGCGAAGAACGCCGGCAGCTCGTCCTCGCGCACCGGCCGCACCATCACGTCCGGCACCGGCTCGATCGCCGGCGCGGGCAGGTCCAGCTGCATGCGGGCGTACTGCTTCACGAACGTGAAGCCCACGGCGGTCAGCGAGTCGATCCAGTACTGCTCGACCGGGACCGCGCCCGCGCGCAAGGTGCCCTCGCCGCGCTCCGCCGCCCGCCGCTGCGCCGCCGCGATGATCCTGGCCAGCAGCGGCCGCATCGCCGGGCGGCCGCCCTCCGGGTGCACGTACACCTCCAGGAACTCGCGCGGGCCGCCCGCGCCGTCCTCCAGGAAGGCCCAGCCCGCGATCGCGCCGGTGGCGTCCACCGCGACCTCGCTGTGCGGCCCCGCCAGCGCCTCGGCCACGTCCTCCGGCGCGAAGTCGGCGAATCCGACCGCACTCATGTCACTGGCGTGCACCAGCGCCAGCAGGTCGTCGGCATCCGCCTGGCTCGTGGCCCGAAACGCCCATCCCGCGGGCAGCTCATCGTTCGTCACGCCGCCATCCTGGCAACCGCCCGGCCGATCGGCAGCCCATTTACCCACCTGGGCAGGTCAGGGGCGGCGCGGGAAGACCGTGCGGGCGGTGTCCTTGAGGAGGGTGACCAGCTCGCCGCGCTCGGCGGGGGTGAAGTGCAGGACCGCCTGGCCGCCGACCCGGTCGGCGACCGCGTCCGCCCAGGCTCGACGGCGCAGCAGCGGGGCGACCGGCGGGTACGGCGGCTGCCAGCCGAACGCGACCGCCGCCGCCTCCCCCTCCGGCCCGGCGACCAGCGCCTGCACCGGGCTCAGCCCGCAGGCCCGGACGCCGAGCAGCAGCGCCCCGGCGCGGTGCTCGCGCAGCAGGTGCAGCGCCACCGCGGCGCGGGCGCCGGGGCCGTCGCCGGGCACCGGCATGGCCCGCCAGGCGGCGAACAGCGGCAGGCCGGACCCGTCGGCGGCGAGCACCGCCTTCTCGGCCAGCTCGACCAGCCGGTCCACCCGCGGCACGTCGTCCAGGTGCTCGGTGCCCCAGCGGCAGCACTCGGCCAGCATGTGCGCGGCGACCTCGCGCGGGGACAGGGCCCGGCGCGCGGCGTCCCAGCCGTCGCGTACGGCGTCCGGCGCGATGAGACCCAGGGCGGCGGCGACGGTGTCGGGCCGGACGTCGCCGAGCGCGCCGCCCCGGCCGGCCACGTAGCAGGCCCAGCCGGTCAGGCCGAGTTCGCGGGCGCGGCGCAGCGTGCGGGGGCATTCCAGGAACGCGCCGCCGAGCCGGTTCACCGCGCTCGCCGCCATCGCCGCGGTCTGCGTGGCGGTCGCCGTCAACGGGGGTGTCACATGTGGATTGTGCCGGTGCGGGGCGCCCGGCGGCAGCCCCGGAATACGGGTGCGCGTCCGGACAGGTCGCCCCTACGCTTGCCGCGTGCGTGCGGACATGTACTTCTCGGTGGACGTCGAGGCGGACGGGCCCATCCCGGGGCCGTACTCGATGCTCAGTTTCGGGGCCGTGGTCGCGGGGTCGATGGCGGAGTCGTTCACCCCGGCGGGGCCGCGTCCCGCGACGTTCTACCGGGAGCTGCGGCCGATCAGCGACGAGTTCGTGCCGGCCGCGCTGGCGGTGTCCGGGCTGGACCGGGACGCGCTCGCCCGGGAGGGCGCCGACCCGGCCGTGGCGATGCGCGAGTTCAGCCGCTGGGTGACCGCGACCGCGGGCGACGCCCGGCCGGTGTTCGTGGCGTATCCGGCGAGCTTCGACTGGATGTTCGTGTACTGGTACCTGATCCGCTTCACGGGCGCGAGCGTGTTCGGGCACTCCGGCTGCCTGGACGTGAAGACGGCGTACGCGATCAGGGCGGGGGTGCCGTTCGGCCGGGCGCACAAGCGGGCGATGCCGCGGCACCTGCTGTCCACCCGGCCGCACACCCACCACGCCCTGGACGACGCGGCCGAGCAGGCCGACCTGTTCGCGAACCTGATGACCTGGGACGGCGGCTAGACCTCCACGGTGGACCCGGCGGCCAGGCGCGCGTACTCGGCGCCGGAGCGCGCCGTCATGTGCGCGTCGGTCAGCGCCAGGCCCTGCTCGTTGAACAGGCAGTCGTGCAGGGCGTACGCCCGCTGCGGCCGGACCGCCCGGACGAAGTCGATCGACTCGGCCAGCTTGAGCCACGGCCCGGAGACCGGCACGAACAGCGTCTCCACCCGCGCCCCCTCGGGCACGTCGAACGAGTCGCCGGGGTGGTAGAGGGTCTCGTTGATCAGGAAGCCCAGGTTCGCCACCCGCGGGATGTCCGGGTGGATCACGGCGTGCAGCCCGCCATAGGCCTTGACCAGGAGGTTCGCGGCGGTGAAGGCGTGCCCGGAGGTGACCGGCACCGCGGCGCCCGCCCACTGCGCGGAGAACTTGTCCACCACGTCGGGGTGGGCGTAGATCTGGATCGACGGGCGCTTGGCCAGCGCGTCGACCAACTGGTCGGCATCCACGTGGTCGGCGTGCTCGTGGGTCAGCAGCACCGCGTCGGCCCCGTCCAGCGCGCGCTCCGACTCGCTCCACACGCCCGGATCGATCACCACAACCGCGTCGTCGTGCTCGATCCGCAGGCAGGAGTGGGAGTACTTCGTCACCCGCATCGGTGGCCGCCTTTCTGACGTCGCTCGATTTCGTGTCTCGACTGTCGCCCTTCCGTGACCAGTCTGCCGGAACCTGAGGTGTCATGAGACGCGTCCGCAAAGGCATGAAGAAGACGTTCGTAGTGGCGGCCGTGACCGGCCTGATGCTGCTGGCCGGGTGCGCCTCGTCGGACAACGAGGCAGCCTCGCCCTCCATGGGCAAGCCGGTGCCCGGCGCGGCCGACGCGGGCCGCGACCCGCTGGCCAACGGCGAGCAGAACAAGGCCGAGGGCGACGGCGCCGCCGCCCCGGAGGGTGTCACGGCCACCGGCGGCCCGGTGACCGGCCGCTCGCTGATCTACCGCGGTGAGCTGACCGTGCGGGTGGACGACGTGGCGGCCGCCGCCGACCGGCTCACCGGCCTGGTCACCACGGCGGGCGGGCACATCGGGGCGGAGAAGCGGGTCTCCGGCAGCACCCAGGCCGAGGCCTCGATCACCGTACGCGTACCCGCCAAGCAGTTCCACGGCGTGCTGGAGCAGATCGCGAAGCTGGGCGAGGAGGTCTCCCGCGGCTCGAACAGCGAGGACGTGACCGAGGCCGTCGTCGACCTGGACACCCGGATCGCCGCGCAGCGGGCCAGCGTGGAGTCGGTGCGCCGCATGTTCACGCAGGCCAAGCAGCTCAGCGAGGTGGTGATGCTGGAGCGTGAGCTGAACCAGCGCCAGGCCGAGCTGGCCTCGCTGGAGCGCAAGAAGGCGACCCTGGACGACCTGGTGGCGCTGTCGACCATCAGCGTGTCGCTGGTCGGCCCGCACACCCCGCTGCCGGAGCCGGAGGAGGAGCCCATGCCGGGCTTCCTGGGCGGCCTGAAGGCCGGCTGGGACGCCTTCGTCGGCACGGTCCAGGTGGCCCTGGCGGTGTTCGGCTTCGTGCTGCCGTTCCTGATCGCGCTGGCGATCCCGGTCGGCCTGCTCATCGCCTTGCGCCGCCGCCGTCGCCCGGCAGTGGCCGCCGCGCCCGCGCCGCCGGCCGCGCCCGCCGCCCCGCCGGCTGGGGACTGACCCCCTGCCGGTCTCGCGCGGCCGTCCGCCACGTCACGCCTGAGCGGCGTGGGGGACGGTCCGCGCGGACGGACGGAATGCACGCCGTGGCGGGCAGACATGACGAAGCCCCCGCCCTGCCGTAACGGGCCGGGCGGGGGCTTCGGCGTGGTTCAGAACGAGGGGGAGGCGAGGGCCGCCAGCGCGGTGTGGACCATGGTGCGGACGCCGTAGCCGATGGCGCGCTCGTCGACGTCGAAGGCCGACTGGTGGATGTCCATGCCCGCCGCCGCGCCGGGGATGCCGGTGCCCAGCCGGATCATGGCGCCGGGCACGTGCTCCAGGTAGAACGCGAAGTCCTCGCCGCCCATGCTGATCTCGGCCTCGACCACGCGCTCGGCGCCCAGCGCCGCGCCGGCCGCGCCCGCGATGACCGCCGACGCCATCCGGTCGTTGATCACCGGCGGGACGCCGCGGGTGTAGCGCACGTCGGCCTTGGCGCCGGTGCCGTCCACCACATCCTTGATCAGCTGGGTGACCAGGTCGGGCGCCTCGCGCCAGGCGTCGCGGTTGAGCACCCGGATGGTGCCCTTGGCGCTGCCCTCGCTCGGGATCGCGTTGGACGCCTCGCCCGCGTGGATCGCGCCGAAGACCATGGACAGGCCCGCGCGCGGGTCGACCCGGCGGCCCAGCAGCGCGGGCACCTCGGTCACCACCCGGCCCAGGGCGTACACCAGGTCGGCGGTCAGGTGCGGGCGGGCGGTGTGCCCGCCCTTGCCGCTCAGCCGGACCTCGACGGCGTCGCAGGCGGCCGTGATGGCACCCGAGCGCACTCCGACGATGCCGACCGGCAGTTGCGGCGCGCAGTGCAGGGCGTAGATCGCGGCGACGTCCTTCAGCGCGCCCGCGGAGATCATCTCCGGGGCGCCCGAGTTGATGGACTCCTCGGCCGGCTGGAAGATCAGCCGCACCCGGCCGCCGATGCCGCCCTGCTGCTCCAGCTGGGCCAGCGCCAGGCCGACCCCGAGCAGCACGGTGGTGTGCACGTCGTGACCGCAGGCGTGGGTCACGTTCGGCACCGTCGAGCGGTAGGCCACGTCCTTGGTGTCGGGCAGCGGCAGCGCGTCGAGGTCCGCGCGCAGCGCGATGACCCGCTCACCTTCGCCGATGTCGCACATCACGCCGTTGCCCCGGGGCAGGAAACGCGGCTGCAGGCCGGCGGCCGCGAGTTCGCGGGCGACCAGTGCGGCGGTTTCGAACTCCTGGTGCGAGAGTTCCGGGTGCGCGTGAATGTGACGTCGTACGGCTACCAGGTCGGCGCCCCGCGCGGCGAGCCAGCGGTCGAGCCGGCCAGGCAGCGGATCGGTGTCCGACATGATCTCGGACACCATGGACGACGTCAGCAAGCTGCTCTTGGGCAGCGCCAGCGCACTCGTCACGGCAGATTCTCGATCTCGGTCGATGGGATAAAACGCGTCAAGCCTAGCCCTGGAACGGTGACTCTGCGCAACTACGTTCTTGTAGCCCCCGGGTTGCGGAGAGTCACATTCGAGCAGGTAGGAGCGTTCCGCAGCTAGCGGGACCGTCGATTGCACGTGTCCTCACCTCCTACAACGGGTGACGACGTGCCGGGTCACGCATGACGGGAGACTGGCATCACGCGGTGCAGTTCAGTCGCACGAACGGTGTCATGCAACAACCCTCTAACGCGAAAACCGCTCCGGAGACACGAAACCACCCGGGCGGGGTCGCCCGGGTGGTTGATCGAGAAATGTCAGAACGTCTCGCGCGGCTGGTACGTGCCCCACACCGAGCGCAGGGCGTGACACACCTCACCCACGGTCGCCCGCAGCCGCAGCGCCTCGCGCATCGGGTAGAGCACGTTCTCGCTGCCCGCCGCGGCCTCGCGGAGCTTGCCCAGGGCCGCCTCGACCGCGTCGGCGTCGCGCTCGGCGCGCAACCTCGCCAGGCGCGCGGCCTGCTCCTTCTCGATCGCCGGGTCGACGCGCAGCGGCTCGTACGGCTCCTCGACGTCGATCGTGAACCGGTTGAGGCCGACCACCACCCGCTCGCCGGAGTCCACCTCCAGCGCGGTGCGGTACGCCGAGGACTCGATCTCGCGCTTCTGGAAGCCGGCCTCGATCGCACCGACCGCCGAGCCGTGCTCGAACACCCGCCCGATCAGCGCCGTGGCCTCGGCCTCGATCTCGTCGGTCATCGCCTCCACCACGTAGGAGCCCGCGAACGGGTCCACGGTGGCGGTCAGGTCGGTCTCGTACGCCAGCACCTGCTGCGTGCGCAGCGCGAGCCGGGCCGCCTTCTCGGTGGGCAGCGCGATGGCCTCGTCGTAGGAGTTGGTGTGCAGCGACTGGGTGCCGCCCATGATCGCGCCGAGCGCCTGCGCGGTGACCCGGACCAGGTTCACCTCCGGCTGCTGCGCGGTGAGCTGCACGCCCGCGGTCTGGGTGTGGAAGCGCAGCATCCACGACTTGGGGTCCTTGGCGCCGAACTCCTCCCGCATCACCTTCGCCCAGATGCGGCGGGCGGCGCGGAACTTCGCCACCTCCTCCAGCAGCGTGGTGCGCGCGACGAAGAAGAACGACAGGCGCGGCGCGAAGGCGTCCACATCGAGCCCGGCGGCGACCGCGGCGCGCACGTACTCGATGCCGTCGGCCAGCGTGAACGCGATCTCCTGCACGGGCGTGGCGCCCGCCTCGGCCATGTGGTAGCCGGAGATCGAGATGGTGTTCCACTTGGGAATCTCGGCCCGGCAGTAGGCGAACGTGTCGGCGACCAGGCGCAGCGACGGCTTGGGCGGGAAGATGTACGTCCCGCGCGCGATGTACTCCTTGAGGATGTCGTTCTGGATGGTGCCGTTGAGCCGGTCGCCCGGCACCCCCTGCTCCTCGGCGACGAGCTGGTAGAGCAGCAGCAGCACGCTGCCCGGCGCGTTGATCGTCATCGAGGTGGAGACCTTGTCCAGCGGGATGTCGCGGAACAGCACCCGCATGTCCTCGATGGAGTCGATGGCCACGCCGACCTTGCCGACCTCGCCGTGCGCGATGGGCTCGTCCGAGTCGTACCCCATCTGGGTGGGCAGGTCGAACGCGACGGACAGGCCCATGGTGCCCGCGTTCAGCAGCTGGTGGTAGCGCGCGTTCGACTCGGCCGCGGTGCCGAAGCCGGCGTACTGGCGCATGGTCCACGGACGGGACGTGTACATCGTCGGGTACACACCCCGGGTGAACGGGTACTCGCCGGGACGTTCGCCGCCGGCCGGTCCGTAGACGGGCTCGATGGGGAAGCCGGATTCGCTGCGCCGCGCTGAACGCTCGTTCATACCCCGGATGTTAGGCGGACAGGTCGCCCGCCGGGGTGAGGGATTGCGCACATCACGTACACCCAGGGTGATGACAGCAGGACGGAACGGTGAAATTGGGCGTAGATGCCCGCCCACGGCTTTCGCTGCGCGGCCGAGTCGTACAGGATAGGGAATTGCGCGTCCCCTCGTCCCCTCCCACTTGGCGGCATCAGCAGTGACCACCCATGCATCCACCTGGAGCGGCAGCCCCACCCCCGGCCGAGCCGCTCCGGGCACCGTCATCGGCGGACGCTACTCGCTACGCACCGCGATCGGGCACGGCGGTATGGGCACCGTCTGGCGTGCCGCCGACACCGTGCTGCGCCGCGAGGTGGCCGTCAAGGAGGTCGTGCTGCCGCCGGGCCTGGCCGCCAGCGACGCCGCCTCGATGTACGAGCGCACCCTGCGCGAGGCCCGCGCCGCGGCGAGCCTGTCCCACCCGAGCGTGGTCCAGGTCTTCGACGTGGTCACCGAGGCCGGGCGCCCCTGGATCGTGATGGAGCTGCTCGACGCCCGCGGCCTGGCCGACATGGTGATCGAGGACGGCCCGCTGGCGCCCCGCGCGGTCGCCAAGATCGGCATCGCGCTGCTCGGCGCGCTGGAGGTGGCGCACGCCGCGGGCGTGCTGCACCGCGACGTCAAGCCGGCCAACGTGCTGATCACCACGGACGGCCGCTGCGTGCTCACCGACTTCGGCGTGGCCAAGCTGCCGACCGACGTGCAGCTGACCACGCCCGGCATGGTGCTCGGCTCGCCGCACTTCATCTCCCCCGAGCGCGCGCTCGGCCACGCCTTCGGGCCGCCCAGCGACCTGTTCTCGCTCGGCGTGACGATGTACACCGCCGTCGAGGGCCGCCCGCCGTTCGACAAGGGCGACCCGCTGGCCACCATGCACGCCGTGGTCGAGGAGGAACCCGTCCCGCCGCAGCGCTGCGGCCCGCTGCGCGACGTGCTCTACGGCCTCATGGAGAAGAACCCGGACCGCCGCTGGGACGTGGGCCGCGCCCGCGCGACGCTGCGCGAGCTGCTGGCCGGGCCGCTGGCCCAGAACGCCACCCCGCAGCACGTCACCGACCCGTGGGCGGTCGTCGCGCCGCAGCCGAGCACCACCGCCTGGGTCACCCCGGCGGCACCGGCGCAGGCCGAGCGCCCCGCCAAGGAGATCGGCGGCCGGGCGCTGCTGCACACCGGCGAGACCCCGTCCACCCGCGCCACCGGCGGCGGCCGCCGCAGCGCGCCGGACCCGCTCGACATGCCCACGGGCGCCCACCCCGCGCCCACCGGGGCGCTGCAGACCGTGCAGGCCGCCGGTCCGCGCCCGGCTGCGGCGGCTGGGCCTAAGCCCCTGGACAACCTGGTCGGCCAGGTCAAGGCGTGGCCGAAGAAGATCCGTCTGGCCGCCGCGGCCGGCCTGGCCGGCGTCGTGCTGATCACCGGGGTGGCCTGGGCGGTCATGGGCGACGATGAGCAGCAGCCGCCCGGCTCCGCCGCCCCCGGCAACACCCTGAGCCCGGCCTCCTCGGCCGCGCCCCAGGTGCCCGACGGCATGCAGAGGGTGACCTTCAAGGGCGTCACCGTGCTCGTCCCCGCCGGCTGGAAGGCGGTCAAGGCGGGCAGCTACGTCGACTACCGCGACCCCGCCGACAGCGAGCGCTGGCTGCGCATCAACGTCTACAAGTCCTCCGGCACGCCGACCAAGGAGCTGGAGGGCGCGGAGCGCAACTTCAAGAAGGACACGAAGCGCTGCCAGAAGGACACCTACCAGCGCGTCGACCTGTCCGACCAGAAGCTCGGCACCCTTGAGACGGCCGCGCAGCTGGAGTACCTGTGCACCCCGCCGGAGAAGGGCACCCGGCACGCCATCTGGCGCATCGGCGCGGCCGACGGTATGGCGTACCACATCTACCTCTCGACCTGGGACGACTCCTTCGCGGCGGACAAGCCGGTCTTCGACGCGGCGATCGGCTCCTTCGCGCTCGTCACCACCTGAGGGGTTTGCTGCGCAAAGGTGCGGTCCGCGTGTTATGAAACACCGATGACCGACAACCTTGCCGATCGCGTACGCCACTGGATCGCCCAGGACCCCGACCCCGACGCGCGCAAGGAGCTGCAGCAGCTGCTCGACGCCCTACCGGGCACCGAAGCCGAGCTGACCGACCGGTTCAGCGGGCCGCTCACCTTCGGCACCGCCGGGCTGCGCGGCCCACTGCGGGCCGGCCCCAACGGCATGAACCTGGCCGTGGTCCGGCAGGCCGCGGCCGGCCTGGTCAACTGGCTCACCAAGCACGAGCCCGGCGGCCTGCTGGTCATCGGGTACGACGCCCGCCGCGGCTCGCACGAGTTCGCGCAGGAGACCGCCCGGGTCGCCACCGGCGCCGGGATGCGCGCCGCGCTGATGCCCCGCCCGCTGCCCACCCCCGTGCTCGCGTACGCGGTGCGCGCGATGGACGCCGTGGCCGGCGTCATGGTCACCGCCTCGCACAACCCGCCACAGGACAACGGATACAAGGTCTACCTGGGCGAGCACCTGGGCGGCCCGCTGGGCGCCGGGGCGCAGATCGTGCCGCCCGCCGACCGCGAGATCGAAGCCGAGATCCGCGACGTGAAGCTGCTCTCGCAGGTGCCGCTCGGGCACCCGGGCACCGTGCTCGACGACGAGATCGTGACGTCCTACCTGGCCGCCGCCGCGGCGGTCGTGCAGGACGACCAGCCCAAGGACCTGGCGGTGGCGTACACACCGCTGCACGGGGTGGGCGGCAGGGTGCTCGGCGACGCGTTCCTGCGGGCCGGTTTCCCGGTGCCCGCGGCCGTGCCCGCGCAGGCCGAGCCGGACGGCGCCTTCCCGACCGTCTCCTTCCCCAACCCGGAGGAGCCGGGCGCGATGGACCTGGTCCTCGCGCTGGCCGCCGAGCGGCGGGCCGACATCGCGATCGCCAACGACCCCGACGCGGACCGCTGCGCGGTGGCCGTGCCCGCGCCCAACGGCAACGGCAACGGCTGGCGCATGCTGCGCGGCGACGAGGTCGGCGTGCTGCTCGCCGACCACCTGATGCGGCTGGGCCGCACCGGCACGTACGCCACCACCATCGTCTCGTCCTCGCTGCTGCGGGCCATGTGCGCCAAGCGGGGGTTCGGGTACGCCGAGACGCTCACCGGGTTCAAATGGCTCTCCCGGGCCGCGCCCGACCTGGTCTACGGCTACGAGGAGGCGCTGGGCATCTGCGTCGCCCCCGGCATGGTCCGCGACAAGGACGGCATCACCGCGGCCCTGCTGGTCGCGGAGCTGGCCGCAGGCCTGAAGGCGGAGCTGCGCACCCTGTCCGACCGCCTCGACGACCTCGCGAACGAGTTCGGCCTGCACGTCACCGACCAGCTCTCGGTGCGCGTCGACGACCTGGCCGAGATCGAGCGGATGATGACGCACCTGCGCGCCAAGCTCCCCGGCTCGCTGCTCGACGAGCCGGTCACGTCCACCGAGGACCTGCTCGACCGCCCCGGCGAGCTGAACGCCGACGTGGTCATCCTGCGCACCGAGACCGCCCGGGTGGTGGTCCGGCCGTCGGGCACCGAACCCAAGCTCAAGGCATACCTCGAAGTGGTCGAGCCGGTCTCCGAGGGCGACGTCGCCGCCGCCCGCGAACGCGCCGCCGCGACCGTCCGCGCCCTGCGCACCGAGGTAGCCGCCGCCCTCGGCATCTGGTCCGTCAGCCCTTAAAGCGAAAGGAAGGGCACCTTCTTATCGTTTTCCGATGTAGAAGGTGCCCTTCCTAACACCCGGCAGCGGGCCGAGCCTTCGCCGCCCGGATGACCCGAACAGATCTTGTGCAGTTTGTGCTGCCCTGACGACACGAACTGCACAAGATTCACCCGACGGGCGGGTCCTCGCGGCCGCCAGGCGGCACGGGGCCGTCCTCCCGGTCCGCCGGCGCGGCGGGCCCACCGGACCCAGGCCCACCGGACCCCGGCGCGGCGGGCGCCCAAGGCTGCCCGTCCGCCCGGGCCAGCTCGCTCACCGGCCAGACCGTCACCCCGCCGGTGCGCACGCCGCCGCCGACAAGGTCGTCGACCAGTTCACGCAGCACGTCCGCGCGGGGCGCGCCGTCGGGCAGCACCAGCGCGCCCGCCCGCCAGAAGCGCAGGTCGGCGAGCAGACCCTCGCGCATGCGGCCGGTCACCTCCGGCACCTTCGCGCCTTTGACGATCGAGGCGAACAGCAGGTCGGTCGGGCGTGGCGGCGGCCCGAACAGGGCCGTGCCCGGCTCGCGGCCGGGGCCGATGAAATACCCGCCGGGAAAGCCGAACCCCGCTCCCGACTGCGCCCACCAGCGCATGCCCTCCGTGTGCTCGTTGCTCGTCACCGGCACGGTGACCAGGGTGCGGCCTTCCGGGACGTACGCCCGCCAGGTCCCCGCCGTCACGAACTTCGGCACCGCCGGTCCGCGGTGCGTCGGCAGCGGCAGCGGCAGCAGCGGCACCAGAGCGAGCACGACCAGCGCGTACGCCAGCCGCCGCAGCGGCAGCCCCTGCGCCGACTGCCGCGGCAGCCGCGCCACGACCTCGATGGTCAGCGCCACCAGCGCCCCCACGACCGGCAGCAGCACCAGCCCGAACCGGACCGGCACCACCGACTCCAGCAGCGGCAGGTGGTGGAACGGCCGCCACAGCCCCGGCAGCCCGGTGCGCTCGCCACCCGACAGCACCTGCGGCCCCATGGCGAACAGCGCGAACACCGCGCCGGTGACGATCAGCGCGCGGACCGGCGCCTGCCGCCACAGCCACCCGGCGACGGCCAGCCCGAGCAGCGCCAGCAGCGGCCAGCCGAAGAACGTGTTCTCCTCGGCCGCGTTCGGCGTCAGCAGCCGGGTGGCGTCGACGTTGCCGCCCAGCGACAGCCGCGGGAAGGCGGCGAAGCCGGCCAGGTCCGCGCCGAAGGCCGAGGCCCCGGGCGGCAGCCCGCGGTAACTCTGCGGCCCGAAGAACTGCTTCCAGAGGGGGTACGCGAGCAGCGCTCCCCCGACCACGGCCGCCACGCCCGCGGTGGCCAGCACGGGGCGGATCGCCCCCCGCCGCGCGGGCCAGGTCAGCGCCGCGTACGCGGCCAGGAAGACGCCGCAGCCCAGCGCCGTGTAGAGGAGCACCTCCTCGTTGACGAACGCCTGCGCGACGACGAGCAGCCCGAGCACGGACCCGTTGCGCAGGGCGCGGCCGGGCTCGGCCATGCGCAGCGTCCAGTGCACCAGGAACGGCACCAGGAACTGGGCGGTCCAGTTGGGATGCCCGTTCGCCTGGCTGATCATGCCGGGCCCGAACCCGCACAGCGCGGCCCCGACGGCCGCCGCCGCGCGCGAGCCGACGACGTGGCGCCGCAGGAACCAGTACCAGGCCGCGGCGGTGCCGGCCAAGCCCAGCACCAGCAGCACGGTGAAGCTGAGCTGCGGGCCGCCGAGCACCGTCAGCGGGGCCAGCGGGATGCCCAGGCCGAGGACGACCGTGTTGGCCATCAGGTTGACCCCGTACGGGGCGTTCATCTGCGCGGTGAAGAACGGGTTCGCGTCACCGGCCAGCACGTCCACCGCGTGCCGCAGCACGAACTGGAAGAACACCTGGTCGGGCGCGTTCGCGGAGAGCACGGCACGGGACCCGCCGGCCCACAGCCCCCAGGTCACCAGCACCGCGCCGGCCAGGTACGCACCCAGCACCAGCGCTGTCGCGTTGATACGTCGTGGCTGGTCAGTGCGGTTGCGGGGGTGCCGGGGGCGGTCGGCCGAGGTGGTCCGTACCCGGTGCCACTCCTGAATTTCGGTCTTCACGAGCGTCGAATGTACGGCATTTAGGTAGTCTGTCCTGATTAGCCCTGAATTATCGGGTCAACTCGGAAACAGATTCTCGTTGCAGCTACCGGACGGATGCAGTCGATGACGTCGTACGCCACAGAGCCCGGCCTTCTCACCGGCGACCAGAAGATCCAGGCCGCGGTGCTGGAGAGCCTGGCCGAGGCGGTCAACCACCGCCGCTGGTTCGCCGGCATGGCCACGCCCTACCTGGGTACGCACCCCATCGAGATCGGCAGCGGGCTCGGCGACTACGCGATCGAGTGGCTGCCGCACGTCGAGCGCTACACGGCCACCGAGGCCGACCCGGAGCGCCTCGTCGACCTCAAGCAGCGCTTCGCCGACGACCCCCGGGTGGAGATCCGCGAGATGCTGCTGCCCACCGACGAGCACGGCGAGCACACCGCCCTGGTCAGCTACAACGTCCTGGAGCACATCGAGGACGACGTCGCCGCCCTGCGCAGCATGGCCCGTCTGGTCCGCCCCGGCGCGCCCCTGGTCCTGGTGGTCCCCGCGTTCCCGATCGCGATGAGCCGCGTCGACGTCGCCACCGGCCACTGGCGCCGCTACACCCGCCGCACCCTCACCGACGTCGCCCTCGCCGCAGGCCTGCGGGTCGAGCGCATGGAGTACGTCAACTCCCTCGGCTTCATCTGCTACTTCATCACCGCACGCCTACTCGGCATGTCCCCCAAGGGCGGCACCATGATGCACGTCTACGACTCGGTGGTCACCCCCGTGACCCGCCGCCTCGAACGCCGCCACCGCCCACCGTTCGGCCAGTCCGTCCTGGCCGTCCTCCGCCGCCCCACCTGACCCGCGTTGATCATGAACTTATGGACGTGCTGGACGGCGTGTCACCATCCCCACGCCGTGATCACCTCGCGCGCCCGGTGGGGCCGAGTTGGTGATCACGGTGACAGGGTCGTGACACGCCGCCGAACACGTCCATAAGTTCATGATCAACGCGTAGAGGCGGGTTAGAAGCGGGGCATGCCGCCGAATTGGCGGTCGCCGGCGTCGCCGAGGCCGGGGACGATGAACATGTGTTCGTTGAGGTGGCTGTCGATGGAGGCCGTCACCAGGCGGAGGGGGAGGTTGGAGGCGCGGAGGCGGTCGATGCCGGCGGGGGCGGCCAGGACACAGAGCACGGTGATGTCGGTGCAGCCGCGGTCGGCGAGCAGGCGGCAGCAGTGTTCGAGGGAGCCGCCGGTGGCGAGCATGGGGTCCAGGACCAGGACGGGCTTGCCGGTGAGGTCGCCGGGGAGGGACTCCATGTAGGCGCGGGGCTCGAAGGTGTGCTCGTCGCGGGCGAGGCCGACGAAGCCCATCGAGGACTCGGGCAGCAGGCTCAGCGCGGCGTCGGCCATGCCGAGACCGGCCCGCAGCACCGGCACCAGCAGCGGCGGGTTGGCCAGGCGGGTGCCGACGGCGGTCGCCACCGGGGTCTCGACCGGGAACGTGTCGGCCTTGAAGGTGCGCGTGGCCTCGTAGGCCAGCATGGTGGTGAGCTCGTGCAGCGCGGCCCGGAAGCTGGCCGAGTCGGTGCGAGCGTCGCGCATGGCGGTGAGGCGGGCCTGGGCCAGCGGGTGATCTACGACGAGTACGTCCACGACGTGAAACTACCCGGCCGCCACCGCCCGCGTCGTGCCAACCGCTGCCGTGGTGTCCGCCGCCATGGTGTACACCGCGTGCATCGCCTCGGCGTACCGCTGCGGGGTGTGCGCGGCGGCGCGGGCGCGGGCGGCGGCGCCGAGGCGGTGTGCGGCGCGGCGGTCGCCGAGCAGGCCGAGCACGGCGGCGGCGAACGGCTCCGGCTCGGGCGCGGCGAGCGCGGCGTGGCCGTCGAGGGTGCCGTAGCGGTGCAGGGACGGGTCGGCGAGCACCGCGGGCAGCCCGGCCAGGGCCGCCTCCTGCAACACCAGGGCCTGCGTGTCGGTACGCGACGGGAACGCGAACACGTCCGCGGCGGCGTACGCGGCGGCGACGACGTGCGGCGGCTGCTGCCCGGTGCACACGACCCGAGCGGCGATCCCGGGTCCGGCGTCCCGGAGCAGCCGGGCCAGCCAGCGCGGCTCGTAGACCGCGCCGACCAGTACCAGCCACGCGTCGGGCCGGTCCGCCAGGATCCGGGCGAACGCGCGTACCAGCAGGTCGACGCCCTTCTCGCGGTTGACCCGGCCGACGAACAGCACCAGCGGGTCGCGGGGCCCGATGCCGTGCCCGGCGCGGAACGCCCCCGCCTCGGCCCGCGACGCGGGGCGCTCGCCCACCCCCGTGGGGACCAGCGCGAGCCGCTGCGCGGGCACCGGCAGGGCGACCCGGTCGAGCACTGCCCGGGTGGGCACTACCACGGCCTTCGCGGGACCGAGCAGCAGCCGGTTGCCCTCGGTCAGCACGGCCGCCCGGTCGCCCGCGGCGGGCGCGGGCACGCCCAGCCGCCGGGTGTAGAGGCGCAGCAGCAGCCGCAGCGCCCAGCCGGGCACCTTGTACGCGTCGGCGTAGGCGTGCAGGTCGGTGTGGTACGTCTGGACGAGCCGCGCGCCGGTCCGGTCGGCGAGCAGCACCCCGAGCAGCCCGGCCGGGCCGGGGGTGTGCACGTGGACCACGTCGGGCCGGTACGCGGTCAGGTCGGCGACGAGGCGCTCGCGGGATCGGCGGGTGGCCAGCGGCCAGCGGGCCAGTCGCAGGTCGGCCACGCCGCAGGCGAGCGCGGGCACCCGGAGCAGGCCGGGCTCGTCGTCCTGGTCCCCGTGAGCCGGGACGACGCAGCGCACGTCGTGTCCGGCGGCGGCCTGGGCCGCGCGCAGCGTGCGCAGCGAGGTGACGACACCGTCGCGGCGCGGCAGGTACGTGTCGGTGAAGTGCATGATGCGCACGCCATGACAGTCGGTGACCAGCATGGACGCCACGTGAACCCGGTATGTCGGCCGCGTGGAACCCCGACGGCGACCGCCCCCACCGACGGGTCAGACGCGACCCGGTCGCGCCAGGCGGACCGGTCACGCCGAGCGGGCCGGGCCGGGCGGGCCGGGCCATGATCGGCGTTTCGTGTCCAAACACGCGGCCAGACCGCACTTTCTGACACGAAGTGGCGATCATCGCCACGGGGCGCGGTGACCGTGGCCACCGGAGCGCGTGATCCCACGACGTGGACAAGATCGATACTCGTGAGGCCGCGTAGACTTCGCGTATGACGGCCACCATCTCACCGTTGTCCGAGGTCACGCGCTCTGACGCGGCGCTGCGGACCTTCCTGCACGGCCTGCCCGGCGTGGACCGGGTCGGCGCCGACGCGCGCGCCGCGGGCCTGGGCACCCGATCGATCAAGACGACCGCGAAGGCGTGGGCGATCGACCTCGCCATCCGGATGGTGGACCTGACCACGCTGGAGGGCGCGGACACCCCCGGCAAGGTCCGGGCGCTGTGCGCGAAGGCGCGCCGTCCCGACCCCGCCGACCCGTCCTGCCCGCCGGTCGCCGCGATCTGCGTGTACCCGTCGATGGTGCCGACCGCCGCCGAGGCGCTGCGGGGCTCCGGCATCCACCTGGCCAGCGTCGCGACCGCGTTCCCGTCGGGGCAGGCGCCGCTGAAGGTGAAGCTGGACGACACCCGCGCGGCCGTCGCGGGGGGCGCCGACGAGATCGACATGGTGATCAGCCGGGGCGCCTTCCTGGCCGGCCGCTACCTGGAGGTCTTCGAGGAGATCGTGGCGATCAAGGAGGCGTGCGGCAAGGCGCACCTCAAGGTCATCCTGGAGACCGGCGAGCTGGTCACGTACGACAACGTGCGGCGCGCGTCCTGGCTGGCCATGCTGGCCGGCGGCGACTTCATCAAGACCTCCACCGGCAAGGTGTCCCCCGCGGCGACCCTGCCGGTCACGCTGATCATGCTGGAGGCGGTGCGCGACTTCCTGGACACCACCGGCCGCAAGGTCGGCGTGAAGCCCGCGGGCGGCATCCGCACCACCAAGGACGCCATCAAGTACCTGGTCATGGTCAACGAGATCGCCGGCGACGGCTGGCTGGACCCGGACTGGTTCCGGTTCGGCGCGTCCACGCTGCTCAACGACCTGCTGATGCAGCGCACCAAGCTCGCCACCGGCCACTACTCCGGCCCCGACTACTTCACCCTGGACTGAGTGACATGACGAAGTTCGAATACGCTCCGGCGCCGGAGTCGCGCTCGATCGTGAAGCTGCAGCCGTCGTACGGGCTGTTCATCAACGGCGAGTTCACCGACGGCGCGGGCAGCTTCAAGACTATCTCCCCCGCCTCCGAGGAGGTGCTGGCCGAGGTCGCCGAGGCGTCGGCCGCCGACGTGGACCGGGCCGTGCAGGCGGCGCGGCGCGCGTACGAGGACGTGTGGGGCCCGATGCCGGGCCGGGAGCGGGCCAAGTACCTGTTCCGCATCGCGCGCATCATCGCCGAGCGCAGCCGCGAGCTGGCCGTGCTGGAGTCGCTGAACAACGGCAAGCCGATCAAGGAGTCGCGCGACGTCGACGTGCCGCTGTCGGCCGCGCACTTCTTCTACTACGCGGGCTGGGCCGACAAGCTGCCGTACGCGGGCTTCGGCGCGGACCCCCGCCCGCTGGGCGTGGCCGGCCAGGTCATCCCGTGGAACTTCCCGCTGCTCATGCTCGCCTGGAAGATCGCCCCGGCGCTGGCCGCGGGTAACACGGTGGTGCTCAAGCCGGCCGAGACGACGCCGCTGAGCGCGCTGCTGTTCGCCGAGATCTGCCAGCAGGCCGAGCTGCCGCCGGGCGTGGTCAACATCGTCACCGGCGCGGGCGAGACCGGCGCGGCCCTGGTGAACCACCCCGACGTGGACAAGGTCGCCTTCACCGGCTCGACCGAGGTCGGCCGGATCATCGCGCGGGCCGTCGCGGGCACCAAGAAGAAGGTCACCCTGGAGCTGGGCGGCAAGGCGGCGAACATCGTCTTCGACGACGCCGCGATCGACCAGGCCGTCGAGGGCATCGTCAACGGCATCTTCTTCAACCAGGGCCACGTCTGCTGCGCGGGCTCCCGGCTGCTGGTGCAGGAGTCCGTCGCCGACCAGCTGCTGGAGTCGCTGAAGCGGCGCATGGCCACCCTGCGCGTGGGCGACCCGCTGGACAAGAACACCGACATCGGCGCGATCAACTCCGCGGAGCAGCTCTCCCGGATCAAGGCGCTGGCCGAGATCGGCGCCAGCGAAGGCGCGGAGCGCTGGTCGCCGGCCTGCGAGCTGCCCGAGCGCGGGTTCTGGTTCGCGCCGACCATCTTCACCGGCGTGTCCCAGGCGCACCGCATCGCCCGCGAGGAGATCTTCGGGCCGGTGCTGTCGGTGCTGACCTTCCGCACCCCGGCCGAGGCGGTCGAGAAGGCCAACAACACGCCGTACGGCCTGTCGGCGGGCATCTGGTCGGAGAAGGGCTCGCGCATCCTCGCCATCGCCGACCAGCTGCGGGCCGGTGTGGTCTGGGCGAACACGTTCAACAAGTTCGACCCCACCTCGCCGTTCGGCGGTTACAAGGAGTCCGGATACGGCCGCGAGGGCGGCCGCCACGGCCTGGAGGCCTACCTTGCCCAGTAAGAAGGACGCCGCCGCGACGCGCACGACGGGCGCCGCCGCACCGGCACGGCTCGCCGTGCGCAAGACGTACAAGCTGTTCATCGGTGGTGCGTTCCCGCGCAGCGAGTCGGGCCGCACCTATGTCGTCGCCGACAGCAGGGGGCAGTTCGTGGCCAACGCCGCCCAGGCATCCCGCAAGGACGCCCGCGACGCCGTGCTCGCCGCGCGGGCCGCGTTCGGCAAGTGGTCGGGCGCGACCGCGTACAACAAGGGTCAGGTCATCTACCGCGTCGCGGAGATGCTGGAGGGCCGCCGCGGCGAGTTCGCCGCGCTGGAGGTCCCGGAGTCCGAGGTGGACGAGGCCGTCGACCGTCTGGTCTGGTACGCGGGCTGGACCGACAAGATCGCGCAGGTGGCGGGCGGGGCGAACCCGGTGGCCGGGCCGTACTTCAACATCTCCTCGCCCGAGCCGAGCGGGGTCGTCGCGGTCGTCGCGCCGTCCAGCCCGACGCTGCTCGGCCTGGTCAGCGTCATCGCCCCGGCGATCGCCACCGGCAACACGGTGATCGTGATCTCCGACGCCCCGCGCGTGGCGATCACGCTGGCCGAGGTGCTGGCCACCTCCGACGTGCCGGGCGGCGTGGTGAACATCCTCACCGGCTCCGCCGCCGAGATGGGCCCCTGGCTCGCCTCGCACAGCGACGTCAACGGCCTGGACCTGACCGGCGTGGCCGACGCCAAGCTGGCCCTGGAGCTGGAGCAGGCCGCCGCCGAGACCCTCAAGCGCGTCCGCCGCCCGGCGGCCGTCGACTGGTCCGCCGACCCCGGCCTCGCCCCCATGACGGCGTACCTGGAAACCAAGACCGTCTGGCACCCCAAGGGCCTGTAAAGACAAGGAAGGGCACCTTCTTAACGCTTTGCGTATAAGAAGGTGCCCTTCTTAACGCCTGGCTGCGGGCGTGCGCGGCTCCGCTAGGGTGACCGGTCGTGAGCAGCCCCTCCCGTGACACCGGTCCGATCGAGTTCGTCAGCAAGGCCGACCGCCGCGCCGCGAAGGCCGCGGCGAAGGCCGCCGCCCAGGCCGCGAAGTCCGGCGGCTCGACCGCATCAGGCGTCGCCGGAGCAGGCGGCACGCCTGGCTCAGGTCCGGCCGCGCCCGGAGGCAGGCCCGGCTCAGGTCCGGCGTCCCGCGCGGGCAAGCCCGCCTCCCGGTGGGCGCCGCTGTTCGGCGGGCTCTCCGTCATCGGGGTCATCGGCGCCTTCGTGGCGTGGTTCCTGATCGCGCCGACCCTGCGCCGCCTGCTCATCGGCTTCGCCTGCGACGTCACCGCCTGCTCCGCCGCGGGGATGACCACCGCCGGCTGGCTGGTCGTCGCCGCCCCGGCGTCCGCGATGCTCCTCATCGGCGTGAGCTGGCAGCGGGCCGGGCGGACCGCCCGCCGCGTTATGATCGGCTTCGCCGTGCTGACCTGGCTGGTCGCCATGCTGGTCATCCCGGGCCGCGGCAAGGACCTGTCCGACATCCTGACCGGACCGGGCAGCGCCCAGCTCGGCGAGGGCATCCTGTGGGCACTCGGCGGCGCGGGCGCCGCGCTGGCATTCCTGTTCCTCCTGGTGTTCGTGGGCCGTGCCGTCCCGGCGGTCGACCGCCGCTACAACACCGTGGCGGTCGCCGGGATCGCCGCGATGATCGTGGGCGCGCTGCCGCTCGCGATCGACGCAGCCGAGCCGACGTACGCCCGCGCCGCCGAGGTCTTCCCCGCCGTGCTGAAGATGAACGGCGACACACTGACCCGCACCGAGCTGGGCGACGAGCGGGGCTGCGACGGCGTGCTGCCCGACGACACGCTGCTGGACCGGCACGGCTGCATAGTGACGGTGCGGGCGTCGTACATGACCGACGACAGCGACGCGATCGCCGTGTTCCGGGCGGTGCTCTACCGCGACGACGAGACCGCCGACGAGGCCCGGGCCGGGCTGCCCGCCGGGCTCGCCCCGGTCGGCGCGCCAGGCGGCGCGGTCGCGATCTTCTCCACGACCGGACCGTGGGTGCTGGTCAGCGCGGGCGCGCACGACAACGGCCGGGAGGTCACCGCCGCCGACCGCCCGTGGGTCCTCTGGCCGCTGCGGCAGGTCAGCTACCACTTCATCGGTACGCAGGTCGGCCTGCTCATCGACCCCGACCCCACCGACGCCATCCGCCCCCGCAACCCCTGACCGCGCCACGCGCAGATCTTGTGCACTTGGTGCTGCCGGAGCGACACGAACCGCACAAGATCTGGACGCGCCTAGGATCGGGACATGGTCGACGCGAGCAGACTGCGGCTGCGCGCCGCCGAGATCGCCGAAGAGGTGCTGTTCCCGGCCGCGCTGGCGGTGGACGCGGCCGACCGGGTGCCCGCGTCGCACCTGGATCTGCTGGCGGCCGAGGGTCTCTACGGCGCGGCCGTGCCGGAGGACGGGGACGGCAGGGACTTCCCGCTGCTCGCGTCACTGGTGGAGAGCCTGGCGAGCGGCTGCCTGACCACCGCGTTCGTCTGGCTGCAGCACCACGGGCCGGTGCTGGCCGCCGCGTACAGCGAGCAGCCCGGCATCCGCGACACCTGGCTCGGCCCGCTGTCGACGGGCGAGCGGCGGGCCGGGATCGCGCTGGCCGGGCTGCGCAGCCGCACCGCCCCGATGCGGGTGCGCGCCGTCGGCGGGGGCTTCCTCCTCGACGGCGAGGCACCCTGGGTGACCGGCTGGGACATGATCGACGTGTTGTACGCCGCCGCCCGCGACGAGCACGACGACGTGCGCTTCCTGCTGGTGGACGCGATCGCCGGGCCGACTCTGGGCGTCACCCCGTTGGAACTGGTCGCGGTGCAGGCGAGCCGGACCGTCAACGTGCGATTCGAGAGCCACTTCGTGCCCGCCCACCGGCTCGCCGACGTGCGGCCGTACGCCACCTGGTCGTCATCGGACGCGAGCGGCTCGGCGCTCAACGGCTTCCTCGCCCTGGGCACGGCGGCCCGGTGCTGCCGGCTGATCGGACCGAGCCCGCTGGACGCCGAACTGGCCGCCACCCGTGCGGCGCTGCTGGCCGCGGACCCGGCGGCGACCCCCGCGGCCCGCGCCGCCGCCTCGGAGCTGGCGTTGCGGGCGACCGCGACGCTGGCCGTGCAGACCGGCGCGCGGGCGGTGCTGCGCGGCGAGCAGGCCCAGCGGCTGCTGCGCGAGGCGGCCTTCCTGCTGGTCTTCGGCAACCGCCCGGCCATCCGCGACGAACTGCTGGGCCGCCTGCGATAGCGGCGGTCGCGGAAATCCATCGGCATCGCGGTAAACACGCGGGCCTCGCAGCGGCGTTCTTCCGGCGAGACGATGTCCGCCCCGCGCCGAGGAGTGGTTGTGCACCCGGATTTCGACCAGTACGTGCGCGCCCGTTCCGGGTCGCTCGTGGGTTTCGCGTACCTGCTGTGCCGGGACCGGCACCTGGCCGAGGACCTGGTGCAGGAGGTGCTGGCGCGGGCGTACCACCGCTGGGACCGGATCGAGGCCGACAACCCCGACGTCTACCTGCGCCGGGCCCTGGTCTGGGCGAACTCGTCCTGGTGGCGGCGGCTGTCGCATCGCGAGCGGCCGCACGGCTCCACCCCGGACGGCGCGGGCGACGAGGACTTCGTACAGCGGCACGCGGTGCGTGACGAGCTGTGGGCGCTGCTCGGCGCGCTGCCCCGGCGCCAGCGCACGGTGCTGGTGCTGCGCTACTTCGAGGACCTCGACGACGAGCGCATCGCCGAGCTGCTGGACTGCTCGCCCGCGACGGTCCGGGTGCACGCGCACCGGGGCCTGGGCGCGCTGCGGACCCGGCTCAGCGAGCCGGTGCCCGCGCCGGCCGCCGAGCGGGTCCTCCCGGCGGTCGCGCTGGAGGACGTACGCCGCCGGGCGACGGGTGTCCAGCGGCGTCGGCGCACCGCGCTGGCCGCGGCGGCGGCCGCCGTGATCACCACGGTGCTGGTGCTGCTGCCGGTGTGGCGCGCTCCGCAGCCGCCGCCGGTGCTGACCCCGACCCCGAGCGGCGTGCCCGGCCCAGCCGGCTCGGCCAGCCCGGTGCCGGGGCTGAACACGTCGCCGACCCTGAACCCGGCGCCGTCCGGCACGGTGGCGCTGGTGCCCCGGCCCGCCGCGTGGGCGCTGCCGGAGTTCCCGTACCAGCCGGGCTTCGTGCCCGCGAAGGCCGGGAAGCTGACCGTCGTCTCGGCGCTGGACATGACCGGCCTGGAGAGCGCGGGCAGTCCCGCCAAGCTGCTCGTGTACGCCGGGCCCACGGAGTACGACTGGGACTGGGAGGCGGCGCAGACGCAGGCGGTGAACGTCGACGGCGCGCCCGCGACCATGCGCACCGGCACCGACGAGAACGGCAAGGCGCAGATCGGGCTGACCTGGCGGCGCGACGGCCGCTGGGTGACCGTGCAGAGCTTCGGCGGCCTGCTGACCATCGCCGAGGTCGAGCGCTTCGCCCGCGAGCTGCGGCCCGGCCGGCTGGCCGCGACCCCGACCATCAGCCACGGCCTCATCCCGCAGGGCTACGACGTGAGCAGCCTGGACCGTGACCACGTCTGCCTGAGCGCCGAGCCGCGGCTGCGCTGGCAGGACCCGGAGGGCATCTGCGTATCGGTCGGCACGGACACCAGCCTGGTGCCGGTGACCAGCTCGTTCAGCGTCCGGGGACAGCTCGCGGTGCTGGAGCCCGTCGGCAGCGAGCGGCCCACCGAGCTGCGGGTGCTGCTGGACGAGCACCGGGTGCTGGTGATCGGTCAGAGCCGGGGCGACCTGAGCCGGGAGGATCTGGTCCGGTTCGCCGAGAGCATCACGGTGAGCGGGCCTGCCGGGCAGTGACCCACGTCATCGGGCACGATGGAGGTCGTGGCGCGTCCGTTCGATCCCCGTCTGCTCCGGCAGGTCCCGTCCACCCGCCGGGACGTGGTCCTGCTCGGGTTGCTCGGGTCGGCCGTCGCGATCGCCGTGGTCACCGCGGCGGTCGCGCTCGCCCGTGCGCTGTCCGCCGCGGTCGAGCTGCGGCTGGACGCGCCGGCGGTGACCCTGTTCCTGGCCGCGCTGGCCGCCCGTGCCGCGCTGACCAGCGGGCTCGGGATCGTGGCGGCGCGGATGGCGGCCACGGCCAAGGCCGGGTTGCGGGCCGACCTGCTGGCCGCCGTGGGGCGGCGCGGGCCGGGCTGGCTGGCCGGGCAGCGGGCGGGCGAGCTGGCCACGCTCACCGGGCGCGGACTCGACGCGCTGGACGGCTACTTCACCGGCTACCTGCCGCAGTTGGTGCTCGGCGTGACCGTGCCGGTCGGCGTGCTGGCCGCGCTGGCCTTCGCCGACCTCACCTCGGCGGTGATCGTGCTGGTCACCCTGCCGCTCATCCCGATCTTCGGCATCCTGGTCGGCTGGCAGACCCGCACCGCCACCGAACGGCAGTGGCACCGGCTGCAGCTGCTCGGCGGCCACTTCCTGGACATGGTGACCGGCCTGCCCACGCTGAAGGCGTTCGGGCGGGCCCGCGCCCAGGTGGCGGCGGTCCGCGAGATGGCCGACCGGCACCGCGTCGCCACCATGCGCACGCTGCGCATCGCGTTCCTGTCCGCGCTGGTGCTGGAGCTGGTCGGCACCATCTCGGTCGCGCTGGTCGCGGTGCCGGTGGGCCTGCGCCTGCTGGGCGGCGGGATGACGCTGGCGGCCGCGTTCACGGTGCTGCTGCTGACCCCGGAGGCGTACGCCCCGCTGCGCGCCGCGGGCACGAAGTTCCACGCCAGCATGGAGGGCCTGACCGCGCTGGACCAGGCGTTCACCCTGCTGGAGGCGGCACAGGGCGCTCCCGTCGGCGGCGCCCGCACCGCGCCCCGCGAGTGCGAGATCGAGCTGTGCGGGGTGACCGTGACCTACGACCGCACCACCGCGCTGCGCGACGCCGACCTGGTCATCCGGCCGGGCGAGCGCGTCGCGCTGGTCGGCCCCAGCGGCGGCGGCAAGAGCACCCTGCTGAACCTGCTGCTCGGCTTCACCGTGCCGGACGCCGGGCGCGTGCTGGTGGACGGCACCGACCTGGCCGCGCTGGACCTCGACGCCTGGCGCCGCCGGCTGGGCTGGGTGCCGCAGCGGGCGCACCTGTTCGCCGACACGGTCGCCGCGAACATCGCCCTCGGCGATCCCGACGCGTCCCGTGAGCGGATCGAGCGGGCCGCCCGCGCGGCGGCGTTCGGGCCGGTGCTCGACGCGCTCCCGCAGGGCCTGGACACCGTGCTGGGCGAGCGCGGGCACGGCCTGTCCAGCGGCGAGCGCCAGCGGCTCGCGCTGGCCCGCGCGTTCCTGCGCGACGCGCCCCTGCTGCTGCTCGACGAGCCGACCGCGCGGCTGGACGCCGCCAGCGAGCAGGCCGTCGTCGACGCCACCCTCACCCTGGTGCAGGGCCGCACCGCCCTGCTCGTCGCCCACCGCCCCGCCCTGCTCGCCGCCGCGACCCGCGTCATCCGCATCGAGCACGGCACCCTCCACGAGCTGGTGACCGCATGACCCGCCCCGGCCCTCCCGCCCACGCCCACGTCCGGGGTGCAGTTTCGGGGAAACTGCAGCTTTCGGAGCGTCGTTTCCCGCACTTTCCCCGAAACTGCGGGGTGTCCGCCGCGAGCGGCGAGGTAGCGGTATGAGGGGGCGGGCAGGGTCGGTGGGGCGGGTGCTCGCGTTCGCGTACCCGTTGCGGTGGCGGTTCGTGGGGGCGGCGGTGCTGGCCGCGGGGACCGAGGCGGCGGGGCTGGGGCTGATGGCCGCGGCGACGTGGCTGCTGGCCACCGCGGCGGGACAGCCGCCGCTGATCGCCCTGTCGGTGGCGATCGTGCTGGTACGGGCGCTGGCCATCGGGCGCGGCGTGCTGCGCTACGTCGAGCGGCTGGCGAGCCACGACGCGGTGCTGCGCATGGTGTCCGACGTGCGCGCCCGCATCTTCGCCGCGCTGGTCGACCGGCCCCCGGCCCGGCGCGGCGACGCGCTCAGCCGCATGGTGTCGGACGTGGACGCGGTGCAGGACCTGCTGATCCGGGTGCTGCTGCCGATGGCGGCGGCCGGGACGGTCGCGCTCGCCGCCGTGGTGACCGCGTTCGCCGCAGACCCGCTGGTCGCGCTGGTGCTGCTGGCGGGGCTGGCGGCGACCGGCTTGGCGCTGCCCCTGCTCGCGGCCCGGCTGGCCCGGCACGGCGCGGCCCGGCTCGCGCCGCTGCGCGCGGCGTACGCCGTGGACACCGTCGATCTGGTGCACGGCGCGGCGGACCTGGCCGCGTTCGGGGCCCGCCCGGAGTACGAGGCACGGGGCGCGGCGCACGCCGCCGAGCTGGCCCGGGTGGAACGCTCGCTGGCCCGGCGCTCGTTCGCGGTGGACGCCGCCGCGACGGTGCTGGGCGGCCTCACCGCGATGGCCGTGCTCGCCACGGCGCTGCACCGTGGCCTGCCCGGGGTGTGGCTGGCCGTGCTCGCCGTCGCCACCCTGGCCGCCGGGGAGATCGCGCAGTCGCTGCTGGCCGCCGCTCGCAAGGGCACCGAGATCCGCGGCAGCCTCGACCGCGTCGCGGAGCTGCTCGACCACACCGCACCGAGCACCGCCGACCAGCCCGAGATCGCGGAGGCTGCCTCGCGCGGGCTGCCCGTGCCTGAGGGACCGGTGCATCTGCGGCTGCGCGGGGCCGGGGTCCGTTACCGGCCGGACGGCCCACCCGCGCTGCACGGGGTCGACCTGGACCTGCCGCCCGGGAGGCGGCTCGCGATCGTCGGCCCGTCCGGCGCGGGCAAGAGCACCCTGCTCGCGCTGCTCACCGGGGCGATCACGCCCGACATGGGCAGCGCCGAGGTGCTGCCCGCGGCGGCGCCCGGGCAGCGCCGGGAGACCGGGACGGTCGAGGGGCCGGCCGCGATCGGCGACCACGACCGCGAGCGCTGGCCCGCCGCGGTCACCGGCCTGCTGGCCGACGCCCACCTGTTCCACGCCTCGGTGCGCGACAACCTGCTGCTGGCCCGCCCGGAGGCGAGCGACGCCGAACTGGTCGCCGCGTGCCGGACAGCAGGGCTGGGCGACTGGGTGGACGAGCACGGGCTGGACGTGCGCGTCGGCGAGGACGGCGCCGCCCTCTCCGGCGGGCAGCGGCAGCGGCTCGCGCTGGCCCGCGCGGTGCTGGCCGATCCCCAGCTGCTGCTGCTCGACGAGCCGACTGAGGGCCTGGACCCGGCGCAGGCCGACGCGGTGCTCGCGGCCGTGCTCGAGCACCGCGGCGACCGCGCGACGGTGCTGGTGACCCACCGGCTCACCGGTCTCGACGCGTTCGACGAGGTCCTGGTGCTGGACGGCGGCGGCGTGAAGGAGCGGGGAACGCAAGGCTGGGTGCGGGCGCACGGCGGCTGACCCGAACCACTAGGGTGTGCGGAGAGTCACCGACCCGGCAGAGGTCGGCAGCCTTTTGGCGGAGGTCAGCTGTGGCAAGCACGCTCTGGGACGATTACCAGGTCACGCCGGTCGAGGTAGCCCTGCCCGGTGGCAAGGTCGGGCTGACGCTGCGGGCCTACCGCCCAGCCGGCGAGCTGACCCCGACGGACGTCTCCGAGCGCGAGGACGACGACGACGTCTTCGCCGCCAAGGACTCGCGCCGCCCCATCCCCGGGTTGGCCGACGACGAGGACATGCCGGAGTTCGTCTGGACCAAGGAGGCCCTGGACGAGGTCGCCGCCGGCCCGGCCGAGGACGAGGTCGCCGAGCGCGCCGTCGAGGCCGAGGAAGCCGAGGAGGAGGAAGAGGCCGAGGCCGCCGCCTCCGACGAGGAGGTCCCGGCCTTCCTGTCGCACAAGGGCAGGCTGCTGCTGTTCGCGAGCGCGAAGGGCCTGGCCGACTTCGTCCGCTCCAACGCCCCGCACGACCTCAAGCAGCTTGAAGGCTGGTCGAAGTTCGCGAAGTCGGTCAAGGCCGACGACGTGGTCGCCGGCGAGGACGACGCGTACGAACTGGACCTGGTCGTGGAGAACCTGCGCGGCGGCCCGGACGCGTGGGACCCCGACCTGTTGCTGCGCGCCGGTGAGTTCGCCCGTGATGTGAGCTACGCTCTTCGCCTTAAGCCGGTCATGGTGGCGCTCTCCCCGGGTTCCCCCCTCGACGACCTGGACGAGGCGCTGCGCGCTTCGGCCGACGGTGGTCTCGGCGGCTTCTTCGCCAAGAGGAAGCTGCGCAAAATCGGGGCAGAGCAGGCATCCATCGGCTGGCGCTCGATTATCGGCAAGATCTCTGGCGCTGTGGACTGGCGCGACTGACCCTCACCGGGCAACATCAGTCTTTGGCACACGAGGAGTCCGGGAGGAGGACGAGTCCGTGGCGCTCGTGCGGGTGTACTGCGGTATGACGTCGACGGCTCCGGCAGTCGAGGTGGGAGACACGCTGACGGCGGCCGTGAACCGGCTGACCGTCGCCGTGGTCGACGACTCCGGCCGGCTGCTGGAGTTCTGCGTCATCAACGACGACCCCGCGGGATACGCGCTGGTGACGTCGCTGCTGGCGGAGCGGTTCGGCGGGTCGACGATGGTCACGGTGGCCGCGGACAGCGATGACCACCAGGTCATCTCGCTGCTCGCCGCCGGCGGCCGCGCGATCGCGTACACCGACGACGAGACCGCCGACGACTTCGCCGACCGGTTCGCCGACGACGAGTCCATGGACGAGGTCGACTCCACCCCCGACGAGCGCCGGGCCGTGGGCCTGGCCCGCGCCCTGCAGGCCGGCGCCCTCTCCGCCGTGGTCGGCCCCGCCCCGCGCGAGTTCGTGGCGTTCAAGCCGGTGCTGGCCGCGCACGCGGCGCTGGCCGTCGGCCGGCAGGCCGCCGCGGTCGCCCTGCGCGAGGTGCTGCGCGAGCTCTACCCCGCCGCGCTGCGCGCTTACCCCGATCCCGCCGCGCCGGTGGCGCTGGCCGTGCTGGAGGCGCTGCCCGAGCCGGGCATGCTGGCCGGCCAGGCCGGCTCCCGCGGCCGGGACACCGGCGCGACCGCCGAGGCCGTCGCGGCCCGGCTGGTGGCCGACGGCATCTGCGACAGCGCCACCGCCCTGGAGGCGGTCACCGCGCTGCGGGTCGCGATCGCCGAGACGCCCCGCCGCAACGGCATCGGCAAGCAGCTGACCGCCGCGGTGGCCGACTCGGTCCGCTACAGCGTGGCCGCGGTGCGCTCGGTGGACGCCGCCAGCGGCGCCCTGATCGACACCCTGGCCGAACGCACGGCCCCGCTGCCCGCGGCGGCCCCCGCCCCGGCCCAGGCCGCCACCCGCCGCACCGGGGTGGCCGTGACCTCCGCGCCGCCCGCCGCCCCGGCCGCGACCGGCGGCCGCCGCCGCCAGCCGACCCCGGTGAGCGCCGCCCCGGCCCAGCCGCGCCCGGTGCACACCCCGCCGGTCGCCCCCGAGCCGGTCGTCGCCGCGCCCACCGCGCCGCCGCCGGTCGAGCGTCCCGCGTGGGCGCCCTCCATGCCGCCCGTGCCGCCCGGCTTCGAGCCGACCCCCATCACGGGTACCCCGCTGGTCGCCGGCCCCGCAGCGGCGCAACCGGCGGCTCCCGCGCCCACCCGGCAGCTGCCCACCCCGATCCCGCCGCGGCAGGCGCCGATCCCCGCACAGCGCAGCACGCGCTCGCCGGTGGACGACAACCAGCCGTTCGTGCCGAAGCTGACCAACGCGGCCATCAACAGCGAGCGCGCCGCCCGCGGGTTCAACCCGGCCCCGGCCGCGCCCGAGCAGCCATACGAGGCGGACGAGCCCGCGAACCGCGGCTACCAGGACGAGCCGGTCAGCCGTGGTTTCCGCGACGAGCCCGCCGGCCGCGGCTACCAGGACGAGCCCGTGGGCCGTGGTTTCCAGGACGAGTCCGCACCTCGCGGTTACCAGTCGGCCGCGGATCTCGCCAGCGAGATGGCAGAGCGCGCGGCGCGCGGTTTCCAGTCGGCGCCCGCTCCCCGTGACGAGGCTCCCGTCCGCTCGCAGCGCGGCGGCTACCAGCAGCCCGCACAGCGGGACGAGCCCGCCGAGCGCGCGCCGCGCGGCGGCCACCCGCAGCAGCCCGCCGCCGACCTGACGAGCGAGCTGGGGCAGCGGGCGCGCCGGTTCCAGCGCGAGGACAGCCAGCACGAGCTCGACGAGCGGATGCCCCGCGGGTACAACCCGCCGTCCGCGACCGACGTGCCGACCGACATCACTCGGATGCCGTCCCGCCGCGACGAGGACCCGCTGAGCATGGCCCCGCCCGGGTCCCGGGCCAACTGGCCGCTGAACCCGGAGCCGGAGGAGCCGGCCCGCGGCGGCGACCAGCGCGTCACCCCGCCGTGGCTCGACGACGACCTGGTGCTGCCGGACTCCCCCGGCCTGCGCCTGGTCGACGAGCCGGACGGGCGCCGCGGCGGCCGTGGCGGACGCGGCGGTGAGCCGCCGCTGCGGCTGGTCGACGACAGCGCGCTGACCGGCGCCCGGCCCAAGCCGCGCCGCACCGAGCGGGCGTCCTCCCCGGCGGAGGGCGAGGACGACGACCTGCTGATCTTCGCCTCGGTCTCGTCCGCGTGGTTCAGCGGCCCCGGCACCGACGAGGACGAGGTCACCTGGAACTCGACCATGGACAGCGGCTGGCGCGCCGCCGAGCAGGCCTCCCGCCCCTCGGTCGGCAACGACACCACGGCCGGCCTGCCGCGCCGGGTGCCCCAGGCCAACCTGGTGCCCGGCTCGACGCCGGAGCGCGAGGAGCGGCCGCTGCGCATCGTCCGCGACGCCGCCGGCATCGCCGCGCACACCAGCAACTACTTCCGTGGCTGGCGGCGCGGCAACCAGGAGATCGGCGGCAGCGGCTTCTCCGTCGGCGGGCGGCCGGGCCGCGAGTCGGCCAACGGCTGGGACTTCAGCCGGGAGCACGACACGCGCGACGACCGGGACGACTACAACTACCGGGCGGCCAACTACCGCTGACCTGCGGTTGAAGTGTGTTACTGGCCATAGTCCCCGAGCTTGACCCCCGCCTCGGCGGGCCAGCACGATACGTGTGCGGCAGTGGCTCACGCCACTGCCCATGCACCCCTGCACCACGGAAAGGCACGTCATGAACAGCGCCACAGGTGGACTTACCCGACGCAACGCTCTCACCGGCGGGTTGGGTCTGATCGCCGGAGCGCTGCTGGCGGCCTGCTCCGAGCCGGACGCCACGGAGGCGGGCGCGACCAGCGAGATCGTGCTCGGGGCCAGCCTGGAGCTGACCGGCGTCGGCTCCACCCTCGGCAAGCTGCAGGAGCAGGCGCTGAAGGTCGGCGCCGAGGAGATCAACTCGATCGGCGTGCCGTTCGGCGAGGGCCGCCTCTACATCCGCGTGGTCGTCAAGGACAACGGCGGCAACCCCGCCACCGCGGCGCAGCAGGCCAAGGACCTCATCGAGCAGGACAAGGTCAGCGCGCTGATCGGCGGCGTGACCGTGGAGACCGCTCGCACGATGATCGCGGTCGCCGAGGAGCGCAAGGTCCCGCTGCTCTGCCTCAACAGCGGCGACGACATGGTCGTGCCCCTGCCGCAGCGCAAGTTCGTCTACCAGCTCGGCCCCAACGCCTCCGACGTCGCCGCGCTCATGGGCCGTGAGCTGCGCAAGCTCGGCCTGCAGAAGGTCGCGGTGCTGGCGTCGGCGGACGGGCACGGCGACGCCGGCGTCCGGGCGCTGCCCCGCGCGCTGCTCACCGTCGGCCGGGAGCTGGTCACCACGGTGCGCCTGCCGAAGACCGGCCGTGCCTTCGGCGACGTCGCACGCAGCATCGTCGAGGCCGAGCCCGACGCGGTCATCGTGTGGGCGCAGGCACCGCTGAGCGCCGCCGCGGTCGCCGCGGTGCGCGCCGCCGGTTTCACCGGCAGGTTCATCCTCGACCCCGGCGCGGGCGCCGACGAGACCCTCAGCGGGCCCAACGGCAAGGCGATGGAGGGCGCCTACATCGTGCACCCCGTCGTGCTCGCCGGGGCGCCCACGATGGCCACCACACCCTCCGGACGCGCCGCCCGCGCGTTCGTGTACCGCTACATCCAGCAGTACGGCTCGTTCAGCGGTTTCGCGCCGTACGCGGCCGACGCGCTGACGCTGCTGGCGACCGCCGCCCGGCGTGCGGTGAGCACGGACCCGCAGCGGCTGCGGGGCCGGCTGGAGGGCGGCCCGATCGAGGGCATCGCCGGCGCGTACGCGTTCCAGCCCATCTCCCACGGCGGCCTGGAGCCGGACGCCCTCATCCCCTTCATCGTCCGCCAGGGCGCCTGGGTCCGCCTCAGCTGACCTGCCCCGACGTCGAACAGTCGCGGCTCCCGGTGCTCCCGGGGGCCGCTTCTTCGTGCCAGAGCTGCCGATGATCGCCGTGGGGGTCAGGGTAGACCCCGGGCGGTGGTGGGGAGATACACGGCAGGCCCGCTGTCCGGCGAGGACGGCGGGCCTTTCCGTGTCTAGGTTGTCAGGCGGAGACGCCGGTGCGGGTACGCCGCATCGAGAGCACGTACTCCACCAGGGAGATCAGCACCTGCTTGGTCGACTCGCGGTTACGCGCGTCGCAGCTCACCACCGGCACGTCGGACGAGATCGCGAGCGCGTCCCGCACGTCCTGCGCGTTGTGGAACTGCTGACCGTCGAAGCAGTTGATCGCGATCAGGTAGGGCAGCTTGCGGTGTTCGAAGAAGTCGATCGCCGCGAAGCAGTCCGCGAGCCGGCGCGTGTCCACCATGACGACCGCGCCGATGGCGCCCCGCACCAGCTCGTCCCACATGAACCAGAACCGGGTCTGGCCGGGGGTGCCGAACAGATACAGGATCAGGTCACGATCGATGGAGATACGGCCGAAGTCCATGGCCACCGTGGTGGTGGTCTTGTTGGGAATCTGGCGCGTGTCATCCACACCGACACCGGCCGAAGTCATAATCGCTTCAGTGGTCAGCGGCGTGATCTCCGAAACGGAACCTACCAGCGTCGTCTTGCCGACGCCGAAGCCGCCGGCGATGACAATCTTCGCCGATGTCACACGCCCGCCGGGTGCACCCGGACGGTGTGACATGTCAGAGCCTCCGAAGTCCACTGAGTACCCTCTCCAGCAGTTCAGTGCCTACCGCGTCGTTGCTTTCAAACGACGTCGGCTCGTATACCGCGACCAGGCCGTCTGCCGCCATGTCCGCGATGAGGACACGGGCGACACCGAGCGGCAGCCGCATCCGTGCCGCGATCTCAGCGAGCGACTGCACTTTGCCGTCGCACAGGGACGCGATGTGTTGATGTTCCCGCCCGTGGCCGCCGCGGTTCGTGGCATTGGCGGAGCGGCCGCGTACGGTCGTCTCCACCAGTGCCTCTATCGCGATCTCCAATCGCGGCCGGGTGCGGCCACGGGTAACGGCGTACGGCCGTACCAACGCGCCGGTCGGTTCATCTCTGTCGGGCATCGTCGCCGTTCACCCCCTTCCCCAGTGCCGTCCCCGGACCATCCGGGACGGTTGTGCCTCAGCCCAGCACGCCTGCGGCGCTGCGCGGAGCCGGCGTGAGCGCGTCGCCCACCCGGTCGACCAGCAGTGCCATCTCGTACCCGACCTGGCCCACGTCGCAGCTTCGCGACGCGAGCACCGCGAACGAGGAACCATCCGAGATGGACATCAGGAAAAGGAACCCGTTGTCCATCTCTACGACAGTCTGCAACACCGCCCCGCCCTCGAAACAGCGGGCGGCGCCTTGCGTAAGGCTCACCAGACCGGACGCGATGGCGGCCAGCTGGTCGGCCCGGTCCCGGGGAAGATCCCGGGAGGACGCGAGCAGTAGGCCGTCCGCGGACACGGCGACCGCGTGGGCGACGCCCGGCACCCGGTCGGCGAAGTTGGCCAACAGCCAACCAAGATCCTGCGTAGTGGTCATGCCTCCTGCTCCTTGCCAGACTGGCTTCCGGCCTCGGGGGAGCCCGGAATCACATCATCGTCCTTGTGCTGAGTGCGGCCGCGCTGCACGCCGCGGTGGTACGCGGAGAGCAGACCCCGCACGCCCTCGGGCGTACGGCGCTGCACCGTGGTGGTGCCCTTCTCGACGCCGCCGGGGACCAGCTGCGCCATCGGGGTCCGCCGGGGCAGACCCGCGGCGGTGGACTCCGACGCGGCCGGGGCGCTGTTGGCCGCGGCGACGGCGCTGGCCGCAGCCCAGCCGTCGTCGGCAGCCGTCTGCCAGCTGGGCCGGTACGGCGCGGGCACCTCGTACCCGACGGGCGTACGACCCGTCTGCGTGCTCCCCATGTCCACGTCCCTGCCCGACGGGTCGGTCGCCCCCGCCGTTGTGCCGACCTTCGGTCCACCGTTGCTCCCGGGGACGTTGCGGTCCACGGCGGGGAACTGTGCGGTGATCGTAGTGTCTTGGGGGACGTTCGCGGGAGGGGCAGTTTTCTCGTCCTGACCAGCCGCATCGACAGCCGTGCGCCGCGTGGAGAACCACGCCGACTCCAGCTCACGGAAGATCGGCAGCTCCATGGTCTCGTCGGCGACCGGGTAGCGCGTGTCCACGACCGGGTACTCGGCCGGGATGCGCGGCATCTCGGCGGTCATGTCCGGCGCGGCGACCGGCACGTCCCGGGTGACCGGCGGCCACACGGGCGGCGCGGCCGACGCGGGCACGTCCACCGGCGCCGCCGAGACGGGCGCGGCGGAGACGGGCACCGCCGACACCGGCACGGCCGAGATCGGCATGCCAGGGCTGGCGTACGGGCTGCTGGTGGGCGCCTGCGGCGGGTTGGCGGGCGCGGGCACGGTCGGCGTGGCCCAGCTCTGCTGGTTCCACGACGGCGTGGCGCGCTCCTCCGGCGGGGACGACGGCTGCCGCGGGATCTGCGGGCCGCCGAAGCCGTCCGGACGCTCGATCTCACCGTCGACCGGGACGCGCCGCTGCGGCAGCTGCTCGCCGCTGCGCCGGCCCGCCTCGGTGCCGTTGACCCCGGTCAGGTCCGACCAGGCGGGCATCCCGGCCCGCGAGGGCGGGGTGTTGACCGGCAGTTCGGGCGCGGGCGGGGCGGGCGGGGCGTCGAAGAGACGGCCGCCGCTGCTGCCGCTGCCGCCGTTGACCGGGCGGCCGCCGAGACCGGCACCGGAGCCGGACTCCAGCGCCAGCGGGGCGAAGGAGGACGAGCGCTGCGGGGGCGCCGCCGGGGCCTGCTGCTGCCGGACGCCGGCGACGGCGGTCGCGGGCAGCTCCCGGGACTGGGGCGCGGCACCGCCGCGGCCACCGGCCAGGGCCCGCGGCACCAGGACCGCGGTGGGCAGGGTGACGTCGGCGATGATGCCCCGGTCGGCCGAGAGCCGCAGCTCCACCTTCACGCCGTGGCGTGCGGCGAGCCGCGCGACCACGACCAGGCCCATCATCCGGGAGACCGCCACGTCCACCTGAGGCGGGCTGGCCAGCTTCTCGTTGATCTCGGCGAGCATGTCCGGCGAGATGCCGATGCCGTGGTCCTCGACGTAGAGCACCGACCGGTCGCCCACCCGGCGGGCCTCGACCATGACGGTCGAGTCCGGCGGCGAGAACGCCGTGGCGTTGTCGAAGAGCTCGGCGATGAGGTGCACGAGGTCGTTGACCGCGTGCGCGGCGACCTCGATGTCGCGGTCGATGACCCCGAACTCGATACGGGTGTAGTGCTCGACCTCGGACTGGGCGGCGCGGAGCACGTCCAGCAGGGCGGCCGGCTCGCGCTGCACACGGGTCGAGTCGGCACCGGCGAGCACCAGGAGGTTCTCATCGTTACGCCGCATTCGGGTGGCGAGGTGGTCCAGCTGGAAGAGCTCGGCCAGCCGGTCCGGGTCCTCCTCGCCGCGCTCCAGCCGGTCCAGGTGACCGATGAGCCGGTCGACCAGGATCTGGGAGCGGCGGGCCAGGTTGACGAACATCGTCGCGACGGAGGACCGCAGGGCGGCCTGCTCGGCGGCGGTGCGCACGGCCTCCAGGTGGACCGCGTTGAACGCCTCGGTCACCTGGCCGAACTCGTCCTTGCTGCGCACCGGCAGCGGCTCGGCGATCTGGTTGGCCACCTGCACCGGCGACAGCTGCGAGGACAGCGCCGGATCGCGCAGCCGGGCGACCGCCTGGGGCAGGCCGTACTGGGCGATGCTGAGCGCGCCGTGGCGCAGCTCGCGCAGCGACCGGGCCATCGAGCGGGCCACGAGCCAGGCGAAGAGGATCGCCAGCAGCAGCATGCCGAGCAGCAGACCGGTCTGCACGAGCACCTGCTGGGTGACCTCGTCACGCAGGTCGCTCGCGGTGGTCTCGACCTGCGAGTCGAGCTGCTGCTCGACCTTGCGCAGCAGGGCGCCGTGGTCGCGGACCGCCTGGTCCCACTCGCCGATCGTGAAGTTGAGCGTGCCGAGCGAGTCGCTGGTGAGCGCCTCGAGCTCGCCCTGGAACTTCACCGACTTGCGGAGCACCGGGCCGGTGACCTGGCTCTTGTAGAGGTCGACGTCGGCGGGGCTGGCCACCGACTCGAAGGCCTGCTGCGCCTGCTGCTGACCGGTCAGGGTGGCGATGAAGTCACGGCGCAGACCGGCGTTCAGCTCGTTGAGCATGTACGCCCGGTGCACGATGACGCGCTCCTCGGACAGGTACTTCTTCGACGTCGCGATGGCGCTGGCCGCGCGCAGGCCGTCACCGAGGTCGCCACTACCGGCGATCTGGGCGGCGCGGTCGCGGATCTGCAGCAGGTTGTCGATCAGCACCTGGTAGCGGATGGCCGCGTCGGACTGCCGGATCTTCTTGTCCTTCACCTGCTCGCGCACGGACGGCAGGCTGGCGAGGCTGGTGTCGATCTGCTCCAGCAGGTCGCGCAGGCTGTCGTCGGCGTCGACCAGCGCGCCGCGCTGCTGCGAGTACGGCCGCTTCGCCTCGTCCACCAGCTTGCCGGCCACCTCGTAGGAGGCGGGCGGGGTGTTCGGGGCACCGAGCAGCATCACCGCCGCGGCCCGCTCGTTCTGCAGGTCGTCGACGAGTGCGCCGGACTCCTTGACGAGTACGGAAAGAATTCGCGTGCGATCGGCGCTCGTGGCCGTATCGAGGTTGTCCAACAGACCGTTGGTACCAACGACGATCGTGGCCAGGGTCGGGACGATCATGATCAGGCCCAGCTTGGACCAGATGGGCATGTCCCGTAGCCGGCTAACCGGCCGCCGGAGACGCGAAAGGACCGCGTTGTTCTGCGTTCCTGGCCGCTTGCTCACGTCACCGCCCTCCTGTCGGTACCACCATCGAATCCCGCCGCAGCGGATGGCGCGGGGGTCGCGCCGGGCACCGTACACAGTCCGTCCCGGCGAGCTTAGGGGCGGACCCCCGAGATTCCATCACGCCCGGTGAAAAGAGGAAAGCCCAGGCTGCCTGGAATCCGACACCGGATGGGATGCTCATGCAGGCCAACCACACAGTTCAGCCCGCAGTTTCCTTGGAGTCACGCAAGGTGAGCGTCCAGAATGCCCGAGTTGTTCTACTTGCCGGTCCTTCCGGATCCGGCAAATCGTACGTTGCAGGACAGACCGGGCTGCCGGTTTTGTGCCTCGACGATTTTTACAAGGAAGGGACCGATCTGACACTCCCCCGAGTGAACGAGATGGTCGACTGGGAGTCCCCTCTTTCCTGGGATTTCGACGCAGCTATGACTGCCGTCACACAGCTCGCCGAGACGGGCCGGACTTCGGTCCCCGTGTACGACATCAGCCTCAGCGCCCGGATCGGCGAGCGGATGTTCGACCTGGCCGGAGCCCCGCTGTTCTTCGCCGAGGGCATCTTCGCCGCCGAGCTCGTCGAGGCGTGCGGCAAGGCGGGCGTGCTGGCCGACGCGCTCGCGCTGCGCCGGCCGCGCACGGTCACCTTCGCCCGGCGCCTGGTGCGCGACCTGGCCGAGCAGCGCAAGCCGCCCATGGTCCTGGTGCGCCGCGGCCTGCGGCTGTGGCGGGAGGACCCGCTGGTGCTGGGCCGGCAGAGCGAACTCGGCTGCCGGCCCACCTCCGCCGCCGCGCTGCAGCGCCGGACCCGCACGCTGCTCAGAGCAGCTTCGCGTAAGCCGGTTTGATCACTTCGTTGATGATCGAGAGCCGCTCGTCGAACGGGATGAACGCGCTCTTCATCGCGTTGATCGTGAACCACTGCAGCTCCGCCCAGCCCCAGCCGAACGCCTCCACCAGCAGCGCCATCTCCCGAGACATCGAGGTGCCGCTCATCAGCCGGTTGTCGGTGTTCACCGTCACCCGGAAGCGCAGGTCGCGCAGCAGCCCGATCGGGTGCTCGGCGATGGAGGCGGCCGCGCCGGTCTGCACGTTCGACGAGGGGCACAGCTCCAGCGGGATGCGCTTGTCCCGGACGTAGCCGGCCAGGCGGCCCAGGGCGCCGGTGCCCGGCTCGATGTCGTCCACGATGCGCACGCCGTGGCCGAGCCGGTCGGCGCCGCACCACTGGATCGCCTGCCAGATGGAGGGCAGCCCGAACGCCTCGCCCGCGTGGATGGTGAAGTGGAAGTTCTCCCGCTGGAGGTACTCGAACGCGTCCAGGTGCCGGGTGGGCGGATAGCCCGCCTCGGCGCCCGCGATGTCGAAGCCGACCACGCCCGCGTCGCGGTACGCCACGGACAGCTCGGCGATCTCCATCGAGCGGGCGGCGTGGCGCATCGCGGTGAGCAGCGTGCCGACCCGGATCGGGGTGCCCGCCTCGGCGGCCAGCGCGCTGCCCTCGGCGAACCCGGCGAGCACCGCCTCCACCACCTCGGGCAGGGTCAGCCCGGCCGTCAGGTGCTGCTCGGGCGCGTAGCGGACCTCGGCGTACACCACGCCGTCGGCGGCCAGGTCCAGCGCGCACTCGCGGGCCACCCGGCGCAGCGCGGGCGCGGTCTGCATCACCGCCACCGTGTGCGCGAACGTCTCCAGGTATCGCTCCAGCGATCCGCTGTCGGCCGCGGAGACGAACCACTGGCCCAGCTCGGCCGGATCGGTGGCGGGCAGCCGGTGCCCGATCTCGGCGGCCAGCTCGACGATGGTGGCCGGACGCAGGCCCCCGTCGAGGTGGTCGTGCAGCAGCGCCTTCGGCGCCTTCACGATCTCGTCATAGGTCGGAGTCACATGCACCAAGATATTCCGTGTGCTCACCGCCGCCATGATTGACGCACTGCGCTGCCCCCTCTGCGCGTCGCCGCTCACGCGAACCGACGCCACCCTCCGCTGCCCGCGCAACCACACCTTCGACCTCAACCGGCACGGCTACGTCACCCTCGGCACCGGTCGCCGACTGCCCGAAGGCGACACCCCCGCCATGGTCGAGGCCCGCACCCGCTTCCTCACCACCGCCCACTACCACCCCCTCGCCACCGCCCTCACCGCCATCTGCGTTGATCATGAACTTGTGGACGTGGTCGACGGCGTGTCACCACCCCGGGACCGTGATCGACAGTCCGGAGGGGGGCCGCTGCTGGTGGATCTGGGGGCGGGGACGGGGTATTACCTGGCGCAGGTGCTGGAGGGGGTGCCGGCGGCGGAGGGGCTGGCGTTCGACGTGAGCAAGGCGGCGCTGCGCAGGGCCGCGAAGGCGCATCCCCGGGCGGGGGCGGTGCTCGCGGACACCTGGGGCACCCTGCCGCTCGCCGACGGCAGCGTGGACCTGCTGCTGAACGTGTTCGCGCCGCGCAACGGCGCGCAGATGCACCGGGTGCTGCGGCCGGACGGGCTGCTGATCGTGGTCACCCCGACCGGGCGCCACCTCGCCGAGCTGCGCGAACAGCTGGGTCTGCTGGCGGTCGACCCCGCCAAGGCGGACCGCCTCGCGCAGGAGTTGCGTGACTTCGACCCGGCCGGCGCGCGGGCGCTGGAATGGCCGCTGGCGCTGTCCGAGGCCGAGACTGAGGATCTGATCGCGATGGGCCCCAACGCCTTCCACGAACGCGCCCACGCCACCGGCCCCGTGGCCTGCACCGCGTCCGTCCGGATCGGCCTGTACCGGCCCCGCCCGTCGTGACAGCAGGCGGCGGACCCGCGCGGTAACGACCGGTTCGGACGGCGAACATCAGCCGAAAGATTCGACCGACGGCGACACCTGCGGCAGGCGCCGATGCGTCTCCCTTGCCGACACCGCGAACGGGGGACCCATGCACGAACCACACCACGACGACACCGAGCCGACCACGACCGCCCCGCCCGAGCCTGCCGGCAGCATCTCCCCTGCCCGCAGCATCGCGCCTGCCGGCAGCGCCGAGCAGCCCGGCAGCGCCGAGCCGGAGCAGGCCCCCGCCACGCCGGACGGCCCGCGGAGGCTGCCGCCCCGCGATCCCGACCAGGTGGCCGAGGAGCTGCTGCGGCGCCGGTATGCCGTCGGCCGCAAAGCCGCCGCCCGCACCGGGCTCGCCGTCGCGGTGCTCGCCGTGCTGGCTCTGCTCACCGGCATCGGGCTGCAGCAGGCGTACGCCACCGCCCCGCCCCCCGCGCACCGCCCCGGCGCCGCGGACGCTCCGCTCCCGCCGCGGACGCCCCTGGCCGGACCGGCTGCGAGCGGCCCGCCCGCCACGGCCGAAGGCGCGGCACCCGCGACGCTCGACGCCGACGGCGTCATCCACCACACGGACGGTCGGGCGGTGCGCATCCCGCTGCCCGCGGGCACCAGAGCCGTGGACGCGGTACGCGTCGCCGCCGGCTGGGTCGTGCGCACCATGACCGGCGCCCCGCTCGCCATGCACGGGACGGTGTTCCTGGGCGACGACGGGCGGCTGCGCGACTTCGCGCCCGTGCTGGCGGGCGCGCAGACCGCGATCCGGGCCGACGGCCGGGCGATGGCCGCGTACCTGCACCCGCACCTGTACGTCTTCGAGCTGCCGTCGGGACGGGAGCTGACCCGGCTCGACGTGCGCACGGCCGCGCGCGGCAACCAGGTGCACGACCTGTGGCTGACGGCCGACCGGCTGCTGATCAGCTGGGGCGTGCTGGAGGGCGCCCACCCGGGCGCGGTCACCGGCCTCGTCGCGTACGACCTGACCACCAGCACCGCGACGGTCTCCCCGGACCTGGTTCTCGGGGACGTCGCCGCCGACGGCACGGCGCTGGTGCTCGACGGCGCGAGCTGCATACGGGTGGCCCGCCTGGGCCGCACCGGCCCGCGCGCGCAGGCGCGGGCGTGCCTGCCCGGCCGCACGGTGCTGCGGGCGGCGCTGTCCCCGGACGGCGCACTGGTGGCGCTGTCGCTCGGCACGCCCGACGTGCCCGCCCGGGAGGGACGGCTCGCCCTGTTCCGCACCGCCGATCTGGCGGCCGGGCGGATCTCGGAGGTCGCCGGGCACGACGGGCGGCTGCGCGTCGTGGGCTGGTCCGGCCGCACCCGCCTGCTCGCCGTCGACGACGGCCGCGAGCCGCTCGACGAGGTGCTGACCTGCGCCGCCGCAGGCTGCGCCCCGCTGCCGCTGGACGGCGTACGCGTCGCGGTCGTACCCGCCCACCTGCCGTGACCGGGGGCGGGCGGCTGCCGGGCGAGGTCGGTGGCCGCCCGCCCGTCACACGGACAGGTCGACCTCTTCCCAGCCGCCGGGCGGCTCGTGGAACTCGCCGACGAAGACGGTGGACCATTCCAGCGCCCACCGCCGCTGGCCGATCGCGTTGGCGTTCAGCTCGCCGGGGCAGGGCAGACCCTGCCGCTCCAGCTCCTGGAACGACCAGTCGAGGCAGTAGTGCAGGTCGAGCGCCGCGGCGACGACCGTGGGATCGCGCGGGGCGGCCAGGATACGTGCCCGCCAGGCCTCGAAGCCCTCGCCGCCGAGCAGGTCGGGCATCTGCTCCAGCACCCGCGGCGGAGCCGTCAGCGGGTCGAGGGTCTTGCTGATGCCGAGCACCCAGGCCAGCCCGCACAGCGCGTCCAGGTGCAGGATGAACGACTGGCGGTCGCCCACCTCCTCGGAGATGAAGGCCCACTCCGGCTCGGTGACGTCCGGGATGAGCCGGTTGCCGTCGAGCCACTTCTCGGCCGCCTCGGGCGGCATGCCGAAGCAGCGTTCGAGCAGCACGTGCAGGATGGCGACGCGGGCCTCCAGCTCACCGGTGGGGCGCAGCTCCACCGCGTCCGAAGGCTCCCACACCAGGGGGTACGAGTCGGGGGGCAGGGGCACGCCCAGCCGCGTCAGCTCCTGGAAGCTGGCCGCGCGCACGGCGAGGGGGTCCGGTGCGGGCACGGCCACGGGGTCACCCGATCCGGTCGATGATCAGCGGGCGCACCGGCGCGGGGCCGTCCGCGATGGTCACCGCGGACGCGGCGTCCACCTTGGCCACCGCCATCCGGGAGGTGTCGTCGGCGCGCAGCTCGTAGAGCACGTCGCCCGCGCTGACCCGGTCGCCGGGGCGCTTGTGCAGCACCACGCCGGCGGCGGCGCTGACCGGGTCCTCCTTGCGGGCCCGGCCTGCCCCGAGCCGCCAGGCGGCCAGCCCGACGCCGAGCGCGTCGACCGCGGCGACCGTGCCGGAGCGCTCGGCCCGCACCTGCTCGATCTCGTTGGCGGTGGGCAGCGGCGCGTCCGGGTCGCCGCCCTGGGCGCGGATCATCGCCCGCCACGAGTCCATGGCGCGGCCGTCGTGCAGCGCGTCGGCGGGGTCGACGTCGTCGAGCCCGGCCGCCGACAGCATCTCCCGGGCCAGGGCCAGGGTCAGCTCGACCACGTCGGCGGGGCCGCCGCCCGCCAGCACGTCCAGCGACTCCTGCACCTCGACCGCGTTGCCGATCGCCAGGCCCAGCGGAGTGTTCATGTCGGTGAGCAGCGCCACCGTGTCGACGCCGTGCGCCCGGCCCAGCTCCACCATGGTGCGGGCCAGCTCGCGGGCGTCGTCGACGGACTTCATGAACGCGCCGGTGCCGACCTTCACGTCCAGCACCAGCGCGCCGGTGCCCTCCGCGATCTTCTTGCTCATGATCGAGCTGGCGATCAGCGGGATGGCCTCGACGGTGCCGGTGACGTCGCGCAGCGCGTACAGCTTGCGGTCGGCCGGGGCGAGCCCTTCGCCCGCCTGGCAGATGACCGCGCCGACGTCGCGCAGCTGCGCGATGAACTCCTCGTTGCTGAGCGCGGCACGCCAGCCCGGGATCGACTCCAGCTTGTCCAGGGTGCCGCCGGTGTGGCCCAGGCCGCGCCCGGACAGCTGCGGCACGGCCGCGCCGCACGCCGCCACGAGCGGGGTCAGCGGCAGCGTGATCTTGTCACCGACGCCGCCGGTGGAGTGCTTGTCCACGGTCGGCCGGGACACCTTCGACAGGTCCAGCCGCTCTCCCGAGGAGATCATCGCGGCGGTCCAGCGGGCGATCTCGGTGTCGGTCATGCCGCGCAGCAGGATCGCCATGGCCAGCGCCGACATCTGCTCGTCGGCGACATGGCCGCGGGTGTACGCGTCGACCACCCAGTCGATCTGCGCGTCGGACAGCACGGCGCCGTCCCGCTTGGCGCGGATGACGTCCACAGCCGCGAAACTCACTGGATCACTCCTCCGTTGACGGCTTCCAGCTCCGCCAGGCCGAAGCCGTGCGGCAGCAGGTCGGCCATGGTCAGCTCGCCGCCCGGCGCGTCGATGCGCATGCGCGGGCCGCCCTGCTCCCACAGCAGCTGGCGGCAGCGGCCGCACGGCAGCAGCGGGTCGCCGTCGGCGTTCACGCAGGCCATCGCGACCAGCCGGCCGCCGCCGGTGGCGTGCAGCTGGGACACCATGCCGCACTCGGCGCACAGCACCACGCCGTACGCCGCGTTCTCGACGTTGCAGCCGACCACGATCCGGCCGTCGTCGACCAGGCCCGCGGCGCCGACCGGGAACTTCGAGTACGGCGCGTACGCCCGGTGCATCACCCGCACCGCCTCTTCGCGCAGCTTCTCCCAGTCGACGTCCATGACGGCCTCTCCTTCTGTTCCGCCCGCTCTCGCAGGGGGCACCGGTGACCGGCGCCCCCGCAAGATCGGACCATTCACATTACGCGCCCGCGGGTCAGCCCTTGATGTACGGCTTGCCGTCGGCCGCCGGGGCGCGTACGCGTCCCACCAGGCCCGCGACCGCGAAAATGGTCGCGACGTACGGCAGCATGCTCAGGAACTGGCTCGGGATGGGGCTGCTGATGCTGTTCAGGAAGCCGGTCAGCGCGCCGAAGAAGCCGAAGAACAGCGACGCGAAGAACGCCCCGACCGGGTGCCACCGGCCGAAGATCATGGCGGCCAGCGCGATGAAGCCCGCGCCGCTGACCATGTACTTGCTGAAGCCGGTGGTGGACAGCATCGAGAAGTAGGCGCCGCCGAAGCCCGCCACCAGACCCGCGAGCAGCACGTTCAGGTAGCGCAGCCCGAGCACCCGGATGCCGACGGTGTCCGCCGCGGCCGGGTGCTCGCCGACCGCCCGGGTCCGCAGGCCCCAGCGGGTGCGGAACAGGGCGATGGTGACCACGGCGACCGCGATCAGCGAGCCGTAGCTGAAGATGTTGCCGTTGAACAGCGCCGGGCCCAGGATCGGGATCTCCGACAGGACCGGGATCGGCCAGGTCGGCACCTTGCCGGGGAAGTTGTACGCGTCCGTGTCCGGCCGCATCACCTGCTCGTAGAAGAAGGCCGTCAGGCCGCCCGCGAACACGTTCAGCACGATGCCGACCACGACCTGGTCCACCAGGTAGCGGATCGCGAAGACGGCCAGGATGGCCGACAGCAGCAGGCCGCCCACGGCCGCGGCCAGCAGGCCGAGCCAGAAGCTGCCGGTGACCGTGCCGAACAGCGCGCCGAAGAAGGCGCCGGTGAGCAGCTGGCCCTCGATCGCGACGTTGACCACGCCGCTGCGCTCGCACAGCACACCGCCGAGCGAGCCGAAGATGAGCGGGATCGCCGCGGTGAAGGTGGCCGCGGCGATGAAGCCCAGCGGCATGGTGTGCGACACCGGCGACACCGACATCTGCCAGCACAGCGCGGAGATGATGAAACCCATCAGCGCGACGCCGGTGAGCAGGCCGAAGTGGCGTCCGGTGAACAGCAGCACCAGGCCGGCCACGAGTGCGACCAGGCCGAAGAAGATCGCGCCGACGTTGCCCGGGATGTCGAACCCGGCGCCCTGCACCGTCTCGCCGAGCGCGAACCGCGCGTTCTCCGACGAGGCGAGCGCCCCGAACAGGATCGTGGCGAGCAGGCCCAGGCCGGTCATCACCGCGCCGGTCTTGCGGGCCCGCGTCCAGTACGCCTCCGGCACCGCCAGCTCGGCATCCATCGTGGAGGTGGTCACGCTCATCCCTTCGCCAATCCGGCCTGCGCGGCGGCAGCCGGCGACCTGCGCAGCCTGTAGATCGACTTCACCAGCGCCGGAGCGGCGACGAAGAGCACGATCAGGGCCTGGATCACGACGACCAGCTCGACGGAGACGCCGGAGAAGGTCTGCATCGCGTTGCCGCCGGCCTGCAGGGCGCCGAACAGCAGGCCCGCGCCGACCACGCCCCACGGCCGGACCCGGCCGAGCAGGGCGACCAGGATGCCGTTGAAGCCGACCTGGCCGAGCATGTCCACGGTCAGCGCCGGGGCGGTGCCCAGCGCGACGCTGGTGCCGCCGAGGCCGGCCAGCGCACCGGCCAGCGCCATGGTCAGCGCGATGGTGGTGCCGACCTTGATGCCCGCGGTCGCCGCGGCGTGCGGGTTGTGCCCGACCGCGCGCAGCTCGAAGCCGAACCGGCCGCGCTTGAGCAGCCAGGCCACCCCGGCCGCGGCCAGCAGCGCCAGCACGATGCCGTAGTGCGCCCGCAGCAGCGGGTCCGGGATCAGCTGCGGCAGGTCGCCGCTCTCCTCGATGGGCTGGCTGATCGCGTCCGAGCGGTTCGGGTCCTTGATGAAGGACTGCAGGATGTACCAGCCCAGGAACAGGAACGCGATGTTGTTCAGCATGATCGTCAGGATGACCTCGTGCGCGCCGGTGCGCGCCTTGAGGACGCCGACCAGGTAGCCCCACAGGCCGCCGAGCAGCGCGCCCGCCAGCACGCCGAGCGGCACCTGGATGACCTCGGGCAGCGACAGGGCGAGACCGACGGTGCCGCCGCCGATGGCGCCCATGATCGCCTGGCCCTGGCCGCCGATGTTGAACAGGCCGGCCCGGAACGGCACCGCCACGGCCAGGCCGGTGAAGATCAGCGGCGCGGCGTTGGTCAGCGTCTCCGAGATCGGGTAGAGGACCTGCTGCCAGGTCGTCATGTTCCAGTACCAGCGGTTCACCGTGTCCGGGTTCACGATCGAGCCCTTGAACATGTCGGCGTACGCGGTGCTGACGAACTCCCAGGTGTCACCGAGCGTCTTGCCCGGCTGGTAGAGCAGGTACTGCCACTGGTCGCGGACGTCGGCGTTGCCGACCACCATCAGGATCGCGCCGCAGATCAGCGCCAGCACGATCGCCAGCAGGGTGACCGTGAAGCTGTTGTCGGCCCACAGCTCCTCGCGGAAGGTGCGCGCGAACGAGCGCTTCGGCTCGTCCGGCGCGCGGTGCTTCGCGGGCTTCTCCTCGATCGTGACGGTCGCGCCCGGGTACTGGTCGGTCGCGACATCGGGCAGCGCCGGGGCGGCGGCCGGCAGCGCCGGGCTCTTGTCGGCGGAGGCGGCGGTGGCCGCGGGCTCCTGCTCGATCGGCTCGTGCGACGTCATGACGCGGCCTCACCGTGGGACATACCCTCACCTCGGGGTTCCTGCTCGCCGGACGCCGGGGTCCCGGGGATGTGCGAGCTGCTACTGGGGTCGATGCCGGCCATCAGCAGGCCCAGCGTCTCGCGCGGCGTGTCCGGCGCGACGATCGCCAGCACCCGGCCGCGGTACATCACCGCGACCCGGTCGGCCAGCGCCACGACCTCGTCCAGCTCGCTGGAGACGACGAGCACGGCCGCGCCGCGGTCGCGCTCGGCGACGATGCGCGAGTGGATGAACTCGATCGAGCCGACGTCCACGCCGCGGGTGGGCTGGGCGGCGATCAGCAGCTGCAGCGGCCGGGACATCTCCCGGGCCACGATGACCTTCTGCTGGTTGCCGCCGGACAGCGCGCCCACCGGCTGGTGCGCCGACTGGGTGCGTACGTCGAACTCGGCGATCTTCTGTTCGGCCTGCGCGTCGATGGCGTCCAGGTCGAGGGAGAACCGGCCGCCGAACGGCGCGTTCCGGTACAGGTCCAGGACCAGGTTCTCGGCGATGGAGAACTCCTTGACCAGGCCGTCGACGCTACGGTCCTCGGGCACGTAGCCCACGCCCGCGCGCAGCACGTCC